>NZ_JAVDTG010000024.1:0-1067 GCF_031455715.1 Flavobacterium sp. 2755 | reverse complement strand
GCTGTTAAAGCTGTATTGATACATAAAGTAGGTGAAGATGATGCTGCAGTCACCGTTTTATTAGGCGTTACAATAATAGTTCCCGTTGCATTTACAGTTCCGCATCCGCCGGTTAAAGGGATTGAATAGTTAAATGTTCCCGAAGCTGCCGGCGTTCCGCTGATTGTAATAGTGTTAGAAGCCCAAGCTGCCGTTACACCAGTTGGTAATCCCGTTGCAGTTCCTATGGCTGTTGCACCAGTTGTGGTATGTGTAATGGCAGTTAAAGCCGTATTGATACAAAGTGTTGGTGAAGAAGATGCAGCGCTTACGGTATTTGCAGATGTTACAATAATAGTCCCGGTTGCATTTACAGTTCCACATCCGCCGTTTAAAGGGATTGAATAGTTAAAAGTTCCAGAAGCTGTCGGCGTTCCGCTGATTGTGATAGTGTTAGAAGCCCAAGCTGCAGTTACACCCGCCGGTAATCCCGTTGCAGTTCCTATAGCTGTTGCACCAGTTGTGGTATGTGTAATGGCAGTTAAAGCCGTATTGATACAAAGTGTTGGTGAAGATGAACCAGCAGTAACCGTTTTATTAGGTGTTACTATGATAGTTCCGATTGCATTTACAGTTCCGCATCCGCCGGTTAAAGGGATTGAATAGTTAAAAGTTCCCGAAGCTGTCGGTGTTCCGCTGATAGTAATAGTGTTTGAAGCCCAAGCAGCAGTTACTCCCGCTGGTAATCCTGTCGCAGTTCCAATACCCGTAGCACTTACAGTTGTATGAGTAATGGCTGTTAAAGCTGTATTGATACATAAAGTAGGTGAGGATGAAGCAGCAGTAACTGTTTTGTTAGGTGTTACTATGATAGTTCCGGTTGCATTTACAGTTCCGCATCCGCCGGTTAAAGGGATCGAATAGTTAAAAGTTCCCGAAGCTGTCGGTGTTCCGCTGATTGTAATGGTGTTAGAAGCCCAAGCTGCAGTTACACCTGCCGGAAGTCCCGTTGCAGTTCCTATAGCCGTTGCACCAGTTGTGGTATGTGTAACAGCCGTTAGAGCTGTATTGATACAAAGTGTTGGTGA
>NZ_JAVDTG010000023.1:0-1188 GCF_031455715.1 Flavobacterium sp. 2755 | reverse complement strand
TTTTTTTTCTATTTAAAGATAATCTTTCTTGTTACTTCAGCTTTGTTTTCAAGAGTTACTTTTACCAGTAAAACCTGCTCTGCTACCTGAAGATTTGAGATTGATAATTCAGTCGTTCCAACTTTCTTTTTATTGTATAAAAGTTTTCCGGTAATATCAAAAACAGTAACTTCTTTAATATTTTCTTTTGAAGAAGTTACTTTGATTACTTTATCTTTTACAGAAACCAAAAGTCCGTCTTTTACATTTTCGAAATCTCCGGTTCCTAATGTTTTATTAGTATAACGTAATACAAAACGATCTGTAAAAGTTCCTATTTCAGTAGTAAATTTATAATTTCCTGCTTTTAGGTCGTGTACTTTGCTTGTTACTTTATCTTCCAGATAAACTGCCTGATCATTCAATAATCCGTCAGTATGGTCAATAGCAATTGTAAATTCTCCTGCAACGGCTGTTTTGTATCCAAGCGGAATTAAATCGGTATCTTCAAAAGGCAGAGAACGTCCTTGAATTGTTAGTTTTTTAGCATCACTTATACTATAGAAATCTACATAAGTATTTCCGTTAAGGGTTGCCGCATCATAATTTTGATCCCAGCCGTTTGTTGCTCCGTCTATGTAGCCAATTAAAGCTTGTTTAAAAGCGCCTTCGGCGTTAGTAAAGTTCAGCCACAAACGATTTATTTCACCAGCTGCTTGTGAAGTTTTGAAGAACTGGGTGTTATCACCAGGAATTCTCATGCTGTTTGTAAAAACAATATTGCTTGCTGTACTGGCTTTAAAGAAAAAGGCCTGTCCTGCAGCAATGCTTCCTGTTGGGGCCGCTGCACCGCTTGTTGTTACAGTACTTCCGGTTAAAGTATAAACAGCATAATCTGCCGCTGTGTAATTGTATTTTGCATCTCCAATCACGCTTCCGTTTGGAGGTGAATTGTGTGTCCAAAAGTATAAAGCTCCGGTTCCTGTGTCATTTATCAATTTATTGGCATTGATGGCTGAGGGATACGGATTTCCTATTAAATTCCATTTTGTTGCAACGGGAGTAAATGTAATATCTCCATTATTTGGAACCCCTGTAAAAGCAGCTGGGTAAATGGCAGAAGTATTGATATCAAATTCCTGCGGAGCTCTAATGATATAGCCTTGTCCCGGAACCATTACTAATGTTCCGTTATAACTAATTACCCAT
>NZ_JAVDTG010000022.1:0-1335 GCF_031455715.1 Flavobacterium sp. 2755 | reverse complement strand
GTAACTGCGGGAACAGGAACAGCACCTTACCAATACAGCTTCAATGGAACAAATTATAGTACAACAAATACGTTGACTACTTATAATGCAGGATTAGTTACAGCTTATGTAAAAGATGCTAACAACTGTATGATTGCAGTGCCGGTTACTATTACTATCCCAGCGTTAAATGCGCCGACAAATATGGATATTAACGGAACACCAATTTATTGTGCTCCAGCGGTAAACACAACAAGTACAGTTACAATTAGTAACGTAGTTAATGGTGTAGGAACACTTCAATATGAGATTCTTTCTCCAATCGCTGTAGCGAAACAAACTTCAGCGGTATTTGCAGGATTAACCCCAGACACTTACTTATTCCAGGTAACTGATGCTAACGGCTGTACTTACCAGGAATCATATACTATTAAACCAGTAACTAATATTACAGTTGCAGGTCAATTAGTAAGTGATGTGGTTTGTAACGGACAGTCAAATGGAGCAGTTAAATTTACAGTTGCAAATTACACAGGTACTTATACAGCTGTATTAACTGCAGGAACAGGTACATTAGCTATAACAGGAAATACAGTTAACGTTACAGGATTAGTTCCGGGAACATACACTGTTCTTATTACTGATGCAATCACAGGATGTACAGCAACTGCTTCAGTAGTTGTGGCTCAGCCAACAGCTCTAGGTCTTAATGTGGTAAGCAACATAAATGCAAATTGTAATTTTGGTGCAAAAGTTACTGTTTTAGCAAACGGAGGAACACCAAACTATACTTATGCATTTGTTGAGAATGGAGTTACTCCACAGGCTTCAGATTACACAAATATTGCAAGCGCAGTATTATCTCCGGCTGTAAATACACAATGGGATGTTTATGTACTGGATGCGAATGGATGTAGAACTCAAATTCCTGTTACAATTGCTACAGATGCATTGCCAACAATTGATTTAACTGCTTCAGTATACTGTTACACAGGAGGTCCAGTTCCAATTACAATTACAGGAACAGGTGTTGCGCCTCTAACATACAGCATTGGTAACGGATATCAATCTAGCCCTAACTTTGTATTGAATGCACCAGGAAACTACACATTCTATATTAAAGATGGTAACGGTTGTATCGTTTCAAGCCCTTACAAATTAAATCAGGAATTATTATTACAAGCTTCTTTAACACAAGATTTAACTTGTGCAGGATCAGCTGTTATTACATTATCGGCAACTCAGGGTACTCTTACTTACACAGGATTCGAAGTTGACTTTAATGCAGGAGGATACTTCCCTGCAACATCACCTTATACTGCTACTGCAGCTGGAACTTATACTTTCAGAGTAACA
>NZ_JAVDTG010000021.1:0-1501 GCF_031455715.1 Flavobacterium sp. 2755 | reverse complement strand
CAAGAAACATCTGTTTTCGATGCTGTTACAGAAAGGGCAGAAGGTTCAGTGATTGTTACTGTTTGTGTTGTAAAACATCCGTTAGCATCTGTAATAGTTGCAGTATAAGTTCCTGCACTTAATCCAGAAGCAGTAGCAGCTGTTCCACCAGATGGTGACCAAGAATAAGTATATGGCGCTGTACCTCCAGCTGCAGTTACAGTTGCAGCTCCGTTAGTTCCTGCGTTACAAGAAACATCTGTTTTAGATGCTGTTGCAGCAAGAATTGTTGGTTCTGTAATAGTAATAGATTGAGTTGCTGTACATCCGTTAGCATCAGTTACAGTTACTGTATATGTTCCTGCAGCAAGACCAGAAGCTGTTGCAGCTGTTCCGCCAGAAGGTGACCAAGAATAAGTATATGGTGCAGTTCCTCCAGTTGCAGTTACTGTTGCAGTTCCGTTAGTTCCTCCATTACAAGAAACATCTGTTTGTGATGCTGTTGCAGAAAGAATTGCTGGTTCAGTAATAGTAATACTTTGTGTTGTCTGACACGCATTTGCATCAGTTACAGTTACTGTATAAGTTCCTGCGTTTAATCCAGTTGCTGTTGCAGCTGTTCCTCCAACTGGTGCCCAAGAATAAGTATAAGCTCCAGTTCCTCCAGTTACAGTTACCGTTGCAGTTCCGTTAGATCCTCCGTTACAAGAAACATCAGTTTGAGATGTTGTTGCAGCAAGGATTGTTGGTTCAGCAATAGTAACAGATTGAGTTGTAGTACATCCGTTAGCATCTGTAATAGTTGCAGTATAAGTTCCTGCGCTTAGTCCATTTGCTGTTGCATTTGTTCCTCCAGATGGAGCCCAAGAGTATGTATAACCAGGAGTTCCTCCAGTTACATTTACAGTTGCAGATCCGTTAGCTCCGCTGTTGCAAGAAACATCTGTTTTAGATGCTGTTACAGAAAGGGCAGAAGGTTCAGTGATTGTTACTGTTTGTGTTGTAAAACATCCGTTAGCATCTGTAATAGTTGCAGTATAAGTTCCTGCACTTAATCCAGAAGCTGTTGCAGCTGTTCCACCTGATGGTGACCAAGAATAAGTATATGGTGCTGTTCCTCCAGCTGCAGTTACAGTTGCAGCTCCGTTAGTTCCTGCGTTACAAGAAACATCTGTATCAGATGCACTTGCAGTAAGGATTGTTGGTTCTGTAATTGTAACAGATTGTGTTGTAATACATCCGTTAGCATCAGTTACAGTTACAGTATAAGTTCCTGCGCTTAATCCAGAAGCTGTTGCAGCCGTTCCTCCAGTTGGAGACCAAGAGTAAGTATATGGTGCAGTTCCTCCAGTTGCAGTTACTGTTGCAGTTCCGTTAGTTCCTCCATTACAAGAAACATCTGTTTGTGATGCTGTTGCAGAAAGAATTGCTGGTTCTATAATAGTAATACTTTGTGTTGTTTGACACGCGTTTGCATCAGTTACAGTTACTGTATAAGTTCCTGCGTTTAATCCAGTTGCTG
>NZ_JAVDTG010000020.1:0-2572 GCF_031455715.1 Flavobacterium sp. 2755 | reverse complement strand
AAACTGACCACCCCTTTTCAATTTAAACTGACCACCTTGTTTCGGTTCAAATTGACCACCAAACACTACTTCTTTTCATGTTGTTAAACCATGGATCTGTATAAAAACTACAGACTATGGCAAATAACAAACTAGACATGAACAAAATCAGAAAAGTCATTAAGTTGCACTGCAACGGCAAAAGCAAGCTGTTTATAAGCCGATATTTATCTCTATCCAGAAATACTGTAAAAAAATATATCTCTTTATTTGAAGTGCTTGGATTAAGCCTGGAAACCGTAAACAATAAAACTGACACCGAATTGGACGAACTGTTTTCTCAGGGTCCGACAGAAGTTGTTTCCTCAAGAATAGAAGATCTGTATGCTTATTTTCCTCAGATGGAACGGGAATTAAAAAAAGTGGGGATCACCATACAGACCATGTGGGAAAGGTATATTGAAACCCATCCCGATGGTCTTCGAGTAACGCAGTTCAGGAACCGCTTCAGAGACTGGAGCAACAAGGTAAACCCTGTGATGCATATGAATCATAAGGCTGGCGATAAAATGTATGTGGATTATGCTGGAAAGACACTCTCATTTATAGACAAAAGTACGTCTGAGGTTCAGGAAGTACAGTTTTTTGTTGCCATACTCGGTGCCAGCCAGTATACTTACGCAGAAGCGTCAATGAGCCAGCAGAAGGAAGATTTTGTAGCTTCGGTAGAAAATGCAATGCGTTTTTTTCAAGGAACGCCTGCCGCAATTGTACCTGACAACTTAAAATCTGCCGTAGTCAGAACCAGCCGCTTCGAACCCACCATTAATGAAACTCTTGCAGATTTAGCTGAACATTATGAAACCACTATTCTGCCCGCAAGAGCCTACAGGCCCAGAGACAAATCTTTAGTTGAAGGAGCAGTCAAGATACTTTACAGAAGAATTTATGCAAATCTGAAAGACTCTAAATACTTCAGCATAGAAGAACTGAACCAGGAAATATGGAATCTGCTCGATGCACATAACAACAAGAAACTTACCGGAAGACCATACTCTCGTTTTGAACTCTTTATGGAAGATGAAAGACATGAACTGCAGCCTCTTCCTCTGGAACGCTTTGAGATTAAATACCAGTCTCTGGCAACAGTAATGCAGAACGGGCACGTCCAGTTAAGCCAGGATAAAAACTACTACAGCGTGCCCTATCAATATTTAAAGAAAAAAGTAAAGCTGCTCTACACAAGCTCTACTGTTGAAATATACTTCAAATACAACCGTATAGCCACACACATCAGAAATCCAAAGCCCTACATCTATACCACAAATCCAGAACATATGGCAAGCACACATCAGTTTGTAGCACAGTGGAATGCCTTAAGGTTTATTGAATGGGCCAACAGCATTGATCCGGCAGTAGGAGAATATATTATGCAGATAATAGAAAGCAGGAACCACCCCGAGCAGGCCTATAAAAGCTGTCTAGGTATATTATCTTTTGAAAAGAAAGTAGGTGCAGAAAGAT
Organism: Flavobacterium sp. 2755; assembly: GCF_031455715.1. Classification (NCBI taxonomy): domain Bacteria; kingdom Pseudomonadati; phylum Bacteroidota; class Flavobacteriia; order Flavobacteriales; family Flavobacteriaceae; genus Flavobacterium; species Flavobacterium sp. 2755. Next base: position 1,069 of record NZ_JAVDTG010000020.1, on the reverse strand, counting down.
TAGCAAATGCCTGCAAACGTGCTCTGGACTTTAAGATTTATAATTTTAAAACCATACAGAACATCTTAGAAAACAGTCTGGATAAGATACCTATGGAACACGAAAAGGAAGAAGATCAGGATCTTCCCGACCACGGCAATATCAGAGGAAAAAATTATTATAACTAAAATCAATTTACAATGAATGAATCTACTGTAGCAAAAATGAAACAGATGAAGCTTCATGGAATGCATAACGCCTTCATGACAGCTATCGAGAGCGGTAAAACCGATCATTATACCATTGACCAGTTTATGTCAATGATAATAGATGCCGAATGGGATGAACGCCACAACAGGCGTATTGAACGCAGTATTACCAATGCACGCTTCCATTACAAATCAAATATTGAAAGCATCAATTTTGACCAGTCCCGGAACATTGACAGAAATCTTATACTCCGGCTTGCAGAATGCAGTTTTATAGAAAAGAATGAAAATATACTAATCACAGGAAGCACAGGGGTTGGTAAAAGTTTTTTAGGAACAGCACTTGGTTATCAGGCCTGTATCGAAGGGTATAAAGTAAGTTATTTTAATACTGCAAAATTATTTGCAAAGCTGAAAATGGCCAAGGCAGATGGCACATACCTAAGAGAACTGATGAAAATACAAAGGCAGGATGTTATCATACTAGATGACTTTGGACTCCAAGCATTGGACAGCCAGAACAGAATCACACTTTTAGAGATCATCGAGGACAGGCACAACAATGGTTCTATTATAGTAACCTCGCAGATCCCCGTTCAGGGATGGTATGACATAATCGGCGAGAAAACCATAGCAGATGCAATCCTTGACAGGTTAATACACCAGGCCCACAGGGTTGAGCTGCATGGGGAATCAATGAGAAAGAAAAAAAGCATAATCAAGGAATAATTATTTATCTATATTTGAAACAATAATTAACACACGAAAAAAAGTAGTTTTTTAGGTGCTCACTTTGCACCGAAATTAGATGGTCACTTTAAACCGAAACGAAGTGGTCACTTTAAATTGGAAAACAGTGGTCAATATCACTGAGTTTTACA
>NZ_JAVDTG010000019.1:0-5402 GCF_031455715.1 Flavobacterium sp. 2755 | reverse complement strand
AAAGAAAGGCGACGACATACTCTCCCACAATACTGCAGTACCATCTGCGCAGGCGGGCTTAACTACTCTGTTCGGGATGGGAAGAGGTGAGCCCCGCCGCAATAACCACCTTAAGGTCATTCGCTGCGAGCAGCTTTTAATTATTAATTATCAATTATAAATTGTTAATTATCAATTAAACAATATCTTAACATACTGAGATAAAGAAAAGTAAGTTTTAGTTTTAGAAAGTTCCTTCCCGTCCCGTTTTTCAACGGGACGGGAAAAAGGGTGTACATAAGCTTACGGATTATTAGTACTACTCGACTATGACATTACTGCCTTTACATCTATAGCCTATCAACGTGGTCATCTTCCACGATCCTTAAAAGAAATCTCATCTTGTGGTGGGTTTCGCGCTTATATGCTTTCAGCGCTTATCCCTTCCAAACGTAGCTACTCTGCGGTGCCCCTGGCGGGACAACAGATACACTAGAGGTTTGTCCAATTCGGTCCTCTCGTACTAGAATCAGATCCACTCAAATTTCTAACGCCCACAGTAGATAGAGACCGAACTGTCTCACGACGTTCTGAACCCAGCTCGCGTGCCACTTTAATGGGCGAACAGCCCAACCCTTGGGACCTTCTCCAGCCCCAGGATGTGACGAGCCGACATCGAGGTGCCAAACCCCCCCGTCGATATGAGCTCTTGGGGGAGATCAGCCTGTTATCCCCGGCGTACCTTTTATCCTTTGAGCGATGGCCCTTCCATGCGGAACCACCGGATCACTATGCTCTACTTTCGTACCTGATCGACCTGTATGTCTCTCAGTCAAGCTCCCTTATGCCATTGCACTCTACGCACGGTTACCAAGCGTACTGAGGGAACCTTTAGAAGCCTCCGTTACTCTTTTGGAGGCGACCACCCCAGTCAAACTACCCACCAAGCAATGTCCCCCGCAGCGCGGGGTTAGGCCTCAGATAAACAAAGGGTTGTATTTCAACAATGACTCCACAACGCCTGGCGACGCCGCTTCATAGTCTCCAACCTATCCTACACATCATTTATCCAAGGTCAATACTAAGCTATAGTAAAGGTGCACAGGGTCTTTTCGTCCCACTGCGGGTAAACGGCATCTTCACCGTTACTACAATTTCACCGAGCTCATGGCTGAGACAGTGTCCAGATCGTTACACCATTCGTGCAGGTCGGAACTTACCCGACAAGGAATTTCGCTACCTTAGGACCGTTATAGTTACGGCCGCCGTTTACTGGGGCTTCAATTCAATGCTTCTCCGAAGATAACATCTCCTCTTAACCTTCCAGCACCGGGCAGGTGTCAGGCCCTATACTTCATCTTACGATTTTGCAGAGCCCTGTGTTTTTGATAAACAGTCGCCTGGACCTCTTCACTGCGGCCCCGATTGCTCGGGGCGACCTTTCTCCCGAAGTTACAGGTCTATTTTGCCTAATTCCTTAGCCATGAATCTCTCGAGCACCTTAGGATTCTCTCCTCAACTACCTGTGTCGGTTTACGGTACTGGTACTAATTACCTGAAGTTTAGAGGTTTTTCTTGGAAGCCCTTAGGCGCACTATCTCTTTGTCCGAAGACTCCGAGTACTATCGTATTTCACCACTCTCTACGGATTTGCCTATAGAGCGTATAGCTAGGTACTTTAACGAACTATTCCGTCAGTTCGCGGCGCTTTCATCACTCCGTCACCCCATCACAGTAATTAGTAGTACGGGAATATTAACCCGTTAGCCATCGACTGTCCCTTTCGGGTTCGCCTTAGGACCAGACTAACCCACAGCTGATTAGCATAGCTGTGGAAACCTTAGTTTTTCGGTGTGCGGGTTTCTCGCCCGCATTATCGTTACTTATGCCTACATTTTCTTTTCTAACCAGTCCAGCATACCTTACGATACACCTTCAACCCTGTTAGAATGCTCCCCTACCACTTACAGTAAACTGTAAATCCATAGCTTCGGTAATATGCTTATGCCCGATTATTATCCATGCTCGTCCGCTCGACTAGTGAGCTGTTACGCACTCTTTAAATGAATGGCTGCTTCCAAGCCAACATCCTAGCTGTCTGGGCAGACAAACCTCGTTCTTTCAACTTAGCATATATTTGGGGACCTTAGCTGATGGTCTGGGTTCTTTCCCTCTCGGACTTGGACCTTAGCACCCAAGCCCTCACTGCTGAGAAACATTATATAGCATTCGGAGTTTGTCAGGAATTGGTAGGCGGTGAAGCCCCCGCATCCAATCAGTAGCTCTACCTCTATATAACTTAATTCAGCGCTGCACCTAAATGCATTTCGGGGAGTACGAGCTATTTCCGAGTTTGATTGGCCTTTCACCCCTACCCACAGGTCATCCGAAGACTTTTCAACGTCAACCGGTTCGGACCTCCACTGTGTGTTACCACAGCTTCATCCTGCCCATGGGTAGATCACACGGTTTCGCGTCTAACACTACTGACTAAAGCGCCCTATTCAGACTCGCTTTCGCTGCGGATCCGTGGCTTAACCACTTAACCTCGCCAGCAGCGTTAACTCGTAGGCTCATTATGCAAAAGGCACGCCGTCACCCCACGAAAGGGCTCCGACCGCTTGTAAGCGTATGGTTTCAGGATCTATTTCACTCCGTTATTCACGGTTCTTTTCACCTTTCCCTCACGGTACTGGTTCACTATCGGTCTCTCAGGAGTATTTAGCCTTAGCGGATGGTCCCGCCAAATTCAGACAGGGTTTCACGTGCCCCGCCCTACTCAGGATACCACTATCTATTACATTTATTACCCATACGGGACTATCACCCTCTATGGTGTCACTTTCCAGTAACTTCCGGTTCTGCATGCATAAAATATCGTGGTCCTACAACCCCAGCAATGCCGTAACATCACTGGTTTGGGCTAATCCGCGTTCGCTCGCCACTACTTACGGAATCACTTTTGTTTTCTTCTCCTCCGCCTACTTAGATGTTTCAGTTCAGCGGGTTTGCCCACCTATCGGTGTACTATGTCTTCAACATAGTGGGTTGCCCCATTCGGGTATCTGCGGATCAATCAATGTGTGCTTGTCCCCGCAGCTTTTCGCAGCTTATCACGCCCTTCATCGCCTCTGAGAGCCTAGGCATCCCCCATACGCCCTTATTTTGCTTATTGTACCAATCTTGTTATTTAAAACAAGACCGTTTTTTTTGTCTTTTGTTACGAATAACAAAAAACGCTTTCTACTTTCTTATTATTTTCTTATCTCAATATGTCAATGAACTTTTATTTACTACTTGTAGTAAATCAGTGGAGAATAACGGAGTCGAACCGTTGACCTCCTGCGTGCAAGGCAGGCGCTCTAGCCAGCTGAGCTAATCCCCCATTTTCTTAGTGATGAGTTATTAGTTATGAGTTATGAATTATTGCTCATAAGGTCTCAACCTCTAAAATTTCCTTTTTTTTTAAAGTTTCAGTCTTTTTAATTTGCTTTTTATAATTTACAATTCATAATTTATAATTCACAATTCTTAAAAAGTAGTCCCGGGCAGACTCGAACTGCCGACCCCTACATTATCAGTGTAGTACTCTAACCAGCTGAGCTACGAGACTCTGTTTTACTTAAAAATTTATTATTTGAACTAACAGCAAGAGTAATATAATCTTAGATTTAAAACCATTAGGTTTCGCATCTTTTTTCCTCAACGTGTGTTTCCACTAACATATGAGGCTCTAGAAAGGAGGTGTTCCAGCCGCACCTTCCGGTACGGCTACCTTGTTACGACTTAGCCCTAGTTACCAGTTTTACCCTAGGCAGCTCCTTGCGGTCACCGACTTCAGGCACCCCCAGCTTCCATGGCTTGACGGGCGGTGTGTACAAGGCCCGGGAACGTATTCACCGGATCATGGCTGATATCCGATTACTAGCGATTCCAGCTTCACGGAGTCGAGTTGCAGACTCCGATCCGAACTGTGACCGGTTTTATAGATTCGCTCCTGGTCACCCAGTGGCTGCTCTCTGTACCGGCCATTGTAGCACGTGTGTAGCCCAAGGCGTAAGGGCCGTGATGATTTGACGTCATCCCCACCTTCCTCACAGTTTGCACTGGCAGTCTTGTTAGAGTTCCCGACATGACTCGCTGGCAACTAACAACAGGGGTTGCGCTCGTTATAGGACTTAACCTGACACCTCACGGCACGAGCTGACGACAACCATGCAGCACCTTGTAAATTGTCTTGCGAAAGTTCTGTTTCCAAAACGGTCAATCTACATTTAAGCCTTGGTAAGGTTCCTCGCGTATCATCGAATTAAACCACATGCTCCACCGCTTGTGCGGGCCCCCGTCAATTCCTTTGAGTTTCATTCTTGCGAACGTACTCCCCAGGTGGGATACTTATCACTTTCGCTTAGCCACTGAAATTGCTTCCAACAGCTAGTATCCATCGTTTACGGCGTGGACTACCAGGGTATCTAATCCTGTTCGCTCCCCACGCTTTCGTCCATCAGCGTCAATCCATTAGTAGTAACCTGCCTTCGCAATTGGTATTCCATGTAATATCTAAGCATTTCACCGCTACACTACATATTCTAGTTACTTCCTAATAATTCAAGTTCAGCAGTATCAATGGCCGTTCCACCGTTGAGCGATGGGCTTTCACCACTGACTTACTAAACCGCCTACGGACCCTTTAAACCCAATGATTCCGGATAACGCTTGGATCCTCCGTATTACCGCGGCTGCTGGCACGGAGTTAGCCGATCCTTATTCTTACGATACCGTCAAGCTCCTATACATAGGAGTGTTTCTTCTCGTACAAAAGCAGTTTACAATCCATAGGACCGTCATCCTGCACGCGGCATGGCTGGATCAGGCTTGCGCCCATTGTCCAATATTCCTCACTGCTGCCTCCCGTAGGAGTCTGGTCCGTGTCTCAGTACCAGTGTGGGGGATCTCCCTCTCAGGACCCCTACCCATCGTTGCCTTGGTAAGCCGTTACCTTACCAACTAGCTAATGGGACGCATGCTCATCTTTCACCGTTGTGACTTTAATTACATCTCGATGCCGAGTCGTAATACTATGAGGTATTAATCCAAATTTCTCTGGGCTATCCCTCTGTGAAAGGCAGATTGCATACGCGTTACGCACCCGTGCGCCGGTCTCTAATCCCGAAGAACTATACCCCTCGACTTGCATGTGTTAAGCCTGCCGCTAGCGTTCATCCTGAGCCAGGATCAAACTCTTCATCGTATATTTTAAATATTATTATTCGATGCTTTATCTAGTGGTTCTTTTCAAATCTTACGATTCTATTACTCTTATTCTTTTGTTTTGAAATCTCTTTCAAAACGGCTGTCAATTCAATATGTCTACGAACGTGTCTTATTTTCTTTTTCGCTTGTCTCTCAAAGCGGGTGCAAAA
>NZ_JAVDTG010000018.1:0-12238 GCF_031455715.1 Flavobacterium sp. 2755 | reverse complement strand
CCTGTTGATGGATTAAAACTTTGATATTTATCTGCCAAAGTTGTAGGTGATACATCATGAAGTGTTAAGCCAGGTGTCGCTGTAACCGGTGTTGCCCAATATGTATAGTCATAACGACGAACCAGTGTAGTATTTCTTTTATAAGTAATATTTCCAGTATTAACTGCATTAGTAGTTTGAACCAAACTTGCGTTATTATCAAAGGTTAAAGAACCACCTGAATTAACAGTCAATGCGTTTGTTATTGTTAAAGTTCGTCCTGATGGAACGGTCATATTAACGCCACTATTTATGGCACAGGAACAAGCGGTTAAATCTGACGTTATTGTAAACGCTCCAGTAAAAACAGCTCTTTTTGTTGCAGTTGGAGTTCCGTTAGACCAAGCCGTTCCATTCCATGTTGTGGAGGACTGATCTGTAATTGTTCCTCCTAGACTTGATGGTGATTTACAGCCAGTGCTATTAGTCACTCTAAAAGTATATGTATTGGCGGCGAGTGAAGAAATTGTTGTGCTGGTTCCAGTACCTGTATATGTTACAGATCCTGGGCTTCTTTCTATAGTCCAAGTTCCTGTTGCAGGTAAATTATTCAAAGTAATACTTCCTAAAGCAGCACATGTAACATCACTTATTGTACCAATAGTTGGAGGCGCCAATAAATCTATAGATGTTGAAATATTATCTGTGTAAGTGTGTCCCGAAATGTCTTCAACGACATTTAACGATGGGTCAGTTCCTGTAACTTTTGCAGAATTAATAACTCTTCCTGCAATTACATCAGCACTAGTAATAGTATAAGTTCCGGTTAAGGTAGCAGTTCCTCCGGCGGCCAAACTAGCAATTGGATTTCCTGTTATAGTGATTCCCGGCATTGGATCAGTTACACGAATATCTGTAATAGGAACTTCTCCTGTATTTTTTACATTGAAAGTATAATTAATTACATCACCAACTTTCCCGCATGATGGCATTGAAGCTGTTTTTATGAGACTTAATTCTGCAATTTTTAATGAATTAGTATTAAAAGCAATAAAAGCACAATCTGAACTACCTGAAAAGGTTACCACAAAACGGTCAACTTGCGCTGCGTTTGCAGATGTTATTCCAAATTGGCTGGTTTCGATCGCAAGTACTCTAATGTCTCTTGTTGCGGCTGGTGTAAAACCATAAGTTCCATCCATTTTAAATAAATCCAGACTATAAGTACCAATCGCGGTTACAGCATCAAATTTTATAGATAATTCAGTTCCAACCGTATTTCCTAATGCATCAATAAATTTAAAAGTATCCGGTGTTCCGCTTGGTTCTGCTACCTGAGTTACAATTAAGTCAGGAATTCCATCACCAAGACCTGTAAGATTTAAGTTATTGGTTCCCACTTTAAATTCTGCTGTACCAGCTTTTATATTAGCAACACCAGTTCCAAGAGACAAACCGCTCGTACCATCAGTTAATCTTGATGCTAGTTCTGCTCCTGTGGCACTTGAACCAGCTAAAGCGGGAACTAAAGTTGCACCACTTGCAGATCCGTCTATCATAGAACCTTGCAAGAAATAAGAACCTGTTGTCGAGCCTAAAGATTGGATTTTTAAAGCTCTAAATTTTTGTGCGTTGTAAACTATGGAGTGTGAATCCAATGTTGTATTATTAACTCCTGTAGAATAGGTAGTTCCATTCCAAGAGAATGCCAATAAGTTATTTTCTCTGTCTGGGCGGTTGCCGACTCCTGTAGTTGAATTCGAAGTCCAATAACCGTTCCAATCGGTATAGATTCTTGAAACAGCCGTTAGCTGCGCTGACATTTTTAAGGAGAATAATAAAAATATAAACAGTATTTTTTTAAATAAAGAACGGGTAAACAAAAGTAATTTTTGGGGCATACAATTTGTGTTTTTTGGTTTGATTCGGCTATTAATAATTTAATTCTTAGAAGATTTTAAACTTAATTTATTTCATTCTTTTTATTTAGCAGGGTTTTTACATGGAAAAATCCGGCAGCTTTCGCTGTCGGATTTTTTTTATATCTTATTTTAATTATTTAAAAATGATTTTCCTCGTTGTTGTAAAGTCATTTTCAAGAGTAACTTTTACCATTAAAATCTGATCAGCAGACTGCAGGTTTGAAATTGATAATTCTGTTGTTCCTATTTTGTTTTTACTATATAAAAGTTTCCCTGTAATATCATATATGTTTACTTCTTTAATGTTTTCTTTAGAAGAAGTTGCTTTGATTGCTTTATCTTTTACAGAAACCAAAAGCCCGTCTTTTACATTTTCAAAATCATCAGTTCCTAATGTTTTATTCGTGTAACGAAGAACAAAACGATCTGTAAAAGTTCCTATTTCGGTAGTAAAAGTATAATTACCTGCTTTTAAATCTTGGATTTTATTAGTTACTTTATCTTCAATATACACTTTCTGATCGTTTAATAATCCGTCAGTATGATCTATGGCAATTGTAAACTCTCCCGCGACGGCTGTTTTATATCCAAGTGGAATTAAATCTGTATCTTCAAAAGGAAGTGCACGTCCCTGAATCGTTAATTTTTTTGCATCATTAATACTGTAAAAATCTACATACGTGTTTCCGTTAAGTGTTGCTGCATCATAATTTGGGTCCCAGCTGTTTGTTGCCCCATCAATATAACCAATTAATGCTTGTTTAAAGGCTCCTTCTGCATTAGTAAAGTTCAGCCATACACGGTTTGCTTCAACTGCAGCTTTTTCTGAAGTTTTGAAGAATTGGCTATTATTACCAGCAATTCTCATACTATTTGTAAATACAATATTATTACCCGTACTTGCCTTAAAGAAAAATCCCTGCCCAGCAGCAATGTATCCTGAAGGAGCAGCTGCACCACTTGTTGTTACAACACTTCCGGTTAAACTATATACGGCATAATCTGCAGCAGTATAATTGTATTTTGCATCTCCAGCCACGCTTCCGTTTGGAGGTGAATTATGTGTCCAAAAATATAAAGCTCCAGTTCCTGCATCATTTATTAATTGATTAGCACTTATCGCTGACGGATAAGGGTTTCCAATTAAGTTCCATTTAGTTGCTGTTGGTGTAACAGTGATGTTTCCATTATTTGGTACTCCTTTAAAAGAAGCTTGATAAACCGCTGTACTGTTTATATCATATTCTTGTGGAGATCTGACTATGTATCCTTGTCCCGGAGTCATTACTAAAGTTCCGTTATAATTTATTGTCCATCCTGTAGTTGGGTTATAGCTGTAATATTTATCTGCCAATGTTGTTGGTGATAAATCATGCAGTGTTACTCCCGGAGTTGCTGTTACCGGTGAAGACCAATAAGTAAAATCATAACGACGAATAGGTGCAGTATTTCTTTGCAGTTCAAACGAATTTACTGCGCCTTGATATGCATTTGTATCTGTACTTTTTTGTAATAAGGATCCTCCGTTTTTAATCAAAAGTTTTCCACCTGCGCCAACAATAGTAGTTTCTTGTACTGTTAATGTTCTATTTGTTGGAACTGTTAATGTAATACCTGGACTAATAGTGCAAGAACAAACATCAATATCTGAGTTTAAAGTTGTATTAGCCGAAACTGTTATTGCAGAACCGGTTGCCGGTACAGAAGAACCATCATAGATTGTTGGTATAGCAATAAGGTTTAAAGCCATTTTTGCATCTCCTGCATCTTCTCTTAATCGAACTTCTATTTTTGAATTTTTATTTAAGCTGTAAATTTGACCTGTTTTTACCAAAACCGGAGCTCCAATATTTTGTCCTGCTGTATATTCTAACACTTCATTTACATAAATTCTCATATCGTCGTCGCAGTTTACAACCTGAAGCTGATAATTTCCACAAGGAAACCCTTGTCGTTTGTAAGTTACTGTAAAGTTATCAACCGGAATTGGCGCACCTTGCCATGAAGTTGCTATAGACGGAGATTTATCAGCTGCCCATGAAGTCGTTGTGTTAATATTTAAATTTGAATCAACATATGTTCCTGCGTAAGCAGTTTGAGTCAAATCAAAATTGTTTTTTGTAAAACCATAAACATTCCAAACATTAATTCCGTATGGTAAATTCACATTATCTCCTTTAATTAAACCGTATGAAAAAGTAGTACGCGCTGAACCTACATTTTCATAATATTCTAAGATAAATTCGTGAGAACCCGCAGTTAATGTATACAAAGCTGCGTCTAGAATAAAACTATGGTCATTCCATCTGCTTAAAACTAAAGTACCATCAATATATAATCTTATTCCATCATCACTTCCAATTGAAAAATTATAAGTTCCTGCAACAGTTGTTGTTCTCATTTTGTAACGAACAAAAAAGTTATCTGCAGGAGCAGTTCCGCATATATTTGTTGTAACTCCTCTTACAGTACTTGTTCCAATATTACGATCAAAAATCGCTGGTTCGGTTACGTTACCAATAAAAACGTTTGTTGCTGTTGCCGCCGCTGCATTATAAGCAGGATTTGGGGCAGCATTTGTCCATTTGTAAACATAACCTATCCAAGAATCTACACCAAACGTTGTCTGATCTCCTTGACCGCAAATAATAATTTCATCAGCTCCCATATCTGGTACCGTTGTACTTCTTGTTTCGTTGTCAATATCTGTTGTAAACCCAGTAATTGGTGTTCCTTTTTCATGAATCCCTGAGTTAGTTGCATTTTGAGCTAAGTGAAAATCAGTGGTTGAAATAAATTTTGGTTCAACTATAATTGAACTTTGCTCTTTTGCAGCTGCAACAGCTTTCCAGGCAGCAAGAGTTGTATAAGTTCCTGATGATAATTTATTTGATAAGGCACCTGTACTCGCTAAGTAATAATTATTATTATTAAATTCTGTAATAGCTGTATGATCTGTACTGGAATTTATTAAATATTGTGTTCCTGCTGTTTGTGAACTATAGAAAATATTATTTTTAATTCCGATACTACTTCCAGCGGCGATTGTTAAACAAGCAGAACCAGTTACAGCAGAAGCTGAATTCATTACCAGTGTATTGTAATAAATTTTACCTCCAGATCCTGAGTTATAATTGATACTCGATGATGCTTTTTTAGAGTAAACATCGCTAATAATATTATTATATACCGTATTAGTGTTATTGTTGATATACAATCCGTTAGCTTTTTCATCAACAGAACTAATAGCACTTATTGTATTTCCATAAGTAACATGACTAGTCCCTGCATTTAAAGCTATACCGTTTACATCTCTAGATGCTGATATAGCACTAATTGTATTAGTATAAATAGTATTCGTTCCTCCATTTATAGAAATACCACTAGTTTCGATTCCATTATTAGTGACTGTAGTTGTTGATATTGTTGCTATCGTGTTGCCGTAAATGGTATTTATTCCTTTGTCAATATAAATTCCTGTACAATAACCGTTTGAAACAGTACTGCTTACGTCTCTGATAGTATTGCTGAAAATTTGACCGTTACTTGTTCCTAAAATAATTATACCGGAATGCATTGGACTGTAACCGTTAGTATTTTTTAGAACTCCATTTATTGTATTTCCTGAAATCTCATAATCCTTAGCATTATTTAGATAAACACCTAAAAATGGTTTATCTGCTACAGTAGTTCCCCCAATTATATTGTTTTGAACTTTCCAGTTAGTGGAAAGATTTGTTGCATTTCCAGCTACATAAACAGCTTGGCCAACTTTTGTAAAAGTTACATTCTGAACTAAATTATTTGAATTTGCAGCTTCTGCATCACTTCCAACAGCACTTGTCCCTCCCCCAAATACACCTACAGACAAATCATCATCTCTATAATTTTGTCTTAAAATCAAGTTTTTAATTTCGTTGTTTAATGCCCCGTTTGTTCCATTTTCACTTGCAATCCATATAACACTTTTCTTTGGGTTTAATGGATTGTTATTGTAGATTGTTAAGTTTTTAGATGTTGTTGCATTATTACTTCCATCAAAAACAACATTATCCACTCCATTTAATTTAAAAACTGTTGGATTAGATGTTGATGTTGGTAAGTTTGTAGCTTCAATAGAAACTGTTTTTCCTGTATTTGGCTTAAACGTAACTTTGTATTGTGTATTATTGAAGTAAGGGTTTATGTTTAATGGAAAAACTTCGTTCGTAGCTCTGGTATAACTTGTATTATCTAACAAAAATGTTACTGCAGCAGAAACACCAACATTGTTAAGTGTATTTACAGCAGATGTAAGGGTGTTGAAATCAGCTGCTGCACCACTACCAATTGTGTAAGTTCCAGCTAAAGGCCCCATTAGTTTACCTGTAAACTTTAACGTATTTTGTAAAATCTGCCACTTAATATTATTATAATCGCTGCCTTTTGTGTAAAGGCGAATAATTAATTTTTGATTTGAATTCAAAGATTCATTGATCTTAATAGTCTTTGAAGGATTTCCTGAAATTGATTCTTCTGTAACTAAATTACTGGCTGTATTGTAAAAATCACTAGTCCCAGGAACAGTTCCATTTTGAGAAATATAGTATTTTGCAATATAAGTAGATGGCCCCGGCGTACCTCCGTTTGGAATGCTGGCTTGTTGAAAAACTAAATTTGAAATCCAGATAACATTGTTTGTTGTAGGTGTAATTGAAACCTCAATATATCTATAATGCTCAAAACCAGAATTATTCCATCCGGTAACTAATGCCCCTGTGCTCCCATATGCTATCGGGTTTTGATCTGATGTAAAAGTACCAGACTGCACATAACTTTGTTTGGTTGTAATATTGCCATCTGATGTTAAAGCCCAAGAAGCTAAATCAACAGTTTGTGCAATACCCAAAAAAGGTAAAAACAAAAATAAAAGTAGAGTTCTCATCATGTTAAATGTTTTCTATCAGATTGTTATGCTGGCATAATACATTACACCTGCTCAAAGATATATACATCTACGTGTTAGATTTTCCTGCGGTTTTTAGAATAGGCATATAATCGATAAACCGGTAAAATAATCGACGAAATGCATGATGAAAATGATGATTTTATGGAATTTCTTATAAAATAAGCTAACTAAAAATAAGAAAAATCCTTAATAATAAGTGTTTTAAGGGAGCTTTTTTGAAATAATATTCGAAAAAACGTCTTGTTTTGTAAAAAATCCTCAGAAAAGCAATATTTTACAACTAGAGGTTATTATTTATTCCGTAAGGAATTTAAGATATTTTCAGTTGAAAATTTGCTAATTAAATAGAGGTAAAATTCATTGTTTCAAATACAATTTTGGGGGATTTATTCTTGCTCTAATTCTTTAACTTTTTCATAAATAAGATTACTTTCATAACCTCTTCGAAGCATATAATCACAGAATTTTTTTCGCTTTTTTAAAACATTTTTTTCTTGTATAGTATTCCAAGATCTCTCAGATAGATTTTCAAAAATTTCTGCATACTCTTCCGATGAAATTTCCTTAAGGGCAAGATTTATATTTGTTGAAGAAATATTTCGCAATTTAAGTTCATTTGTAATCCTAATTTTTCCCCAATTTTTGATTCTGTGTTTACCTCTTGCGAAACTACAGGCAAAACGTGTTTCATTCAAAAAATTATTTTCAATTAACTGAACCACAATAGAATCAATCTCATCAGAAGTCATTTTTAAGCCATAAAGTTTCGAAACTACCTCGTCATGACAGCGTTCTTGATAGGCACAAAAACGTTCTAATTTCTGTAAAGCTTCTTTTGGAGTGCAAATTGAATTCATGAGTATTTTCTTTCTTTTTAACTATTAATGGTAAAAATAACTATTTAAATGTTAAATTATGATATGTTTATTCGCTATTTCACAAAAGAGTTTCAAAAACCTATTGCGTATATCAGGATTAATAATAATTTTGTGAGTAAATTCTGTTTGTTAAACTGCCCTGTTTGTTAAACAGTTATTAATAAGAATTTAAGTTCAAAATTAGTCTTTCGTTCATAACGAAAGTTGAAATTTTTTATTTGAATTTGCCCAAAAACAAATTTAATACCACAACCTACTATGATTCGAAAACTACTTTTGTTCGTTCGTTCTTTATTTTCATTATTCCCTAATTTTTCTAAAGAGAAATCTTTCACTCTTAGTTTAAGAATAATTTGTTTGGGGATGTTTTTTGTTGTTTCAACAGCAACTGCAGCAACCAGAACTGCCTCAACTTCTGGCCCTTGGAGCAATCCTACTACATGGGGAGGTACAGTACCAACATCCGCAGATGATGTAATTATTAATGACGGCGTTACTGTAACAGTTGATACTAATAATGCCGCCGCTCTAACAGTAAGGGTAGGAACCAATAACGGAATGGCCACATTACAGTTCAATTTGAATAGCCAATTAACCGTTAGTGGAATAGTAACCTTAGGAAGAAATGGTGCAAATAATAGACTTGGGACAATTTTAATGACAAACGGTGGTACACTAATTACTCAAGGATTAGCTTTAGCAAATTCTGGGGCAAATGTTTTCACCTCAGGTTCTGGAACAGTTCAATTAACAGCAACTAATACTTTACCTTCAACAATATTTACCACTTTCAACAATTTGTCTATAAATACTGGCACAACAACAATGTCTACTGCCTTAAATATCACAGGAAACTTAAATATTTCCAACGGCACAACTTTAACGACTACAGCTACCAATTATGCTCTAACATTAAGAGGAAACTTCACAAACGATGGAACATTCACAGCTAACAGCTCCGCAATAACACTTGCTGGAAATGCTAATCAAAGTATTGCAGGCTTTTCAACAGCAGGTCTAATTTCGATGACTAAAACAGGAGGTACTGCAACTTTTACAGGGGGTGTCACCAGTACTAACACTGGTGCCTTGACTATAAATGGGACAGGAGGTAGTACTCTTAATTTAGGTGCTAATTTATCCCATACGTTTTCTTCTGTTGCTCTTACAGCAGGAACATTAAATGGTGGTTCAAGTACAATTAACTTATCAAACGCAACACCTTTTTCCGGAAGCGCTTCTAATTTTGTTCCATCAACAGGAACTGTTAATTTAAGTAGATCAGGCAATCAATCTTTATTGCTTACAGATTTATATAATCTTACTTTATCTGGAAGTGGAGATAAGACTTTAACAGCAGGAACAATCATTAAAAATATTTTATCAATCCAAGGAACTGCGAGAGCTAATTTAGGAAGTTCTTTAACCCATACTGCACTTGCTTTATTAACTGGCTCAACAACTAGATTAGCAGGCGTTTATGGAGGAACTAGTTCTAGTGCTCCTGCAGCCAATAGACTTTCAACATTTGTCCCTACTTCTACAGGAATTATAACAATAAGTTCAGATTCATGTACATCTTTCTCCGGAATTGCCCAAATAACTTCTGTGAAGTTAAATACTTTAGATTCTGCACCTCTTGGAACTACATCTTATGAAAATATTCCAAGTTCAACAGCAACAACTACAGTAACCAAAGGAGATTACTATTCATTAGTAATTAAAGGAAATACAAATGGCGACTATAACATGTACTATACTGCATTCTTTGACTGGAATGGTGATGGGGATTTTGCAGATACAGGCGAAGGACCAATATCTATTGGAACAATAAGAAACTCTTCTGGAGCTGATGATAAAGCTACTTCAGCTTATTTTCGAATTCTTCCAGGAGCTACTGGGACAAATATAGCCATGCGTATTATTGGTTTACGTGGAAATACTCCTAACTCGACTCCTTGTACAGTAAACTCAGGAATAGGTCAGGTTAAAGATTATACGATTAGTTTACAATCAAACTGTGTCGGACCACTTCCTGTTTCAGTAAGTACAAATTCAACCGCTTCTACTGTTTGTCCTAATGTTCCTTTTACACTTTCATTAGGAAACACATTTGGTGAAGGAGCAACTTATTTATGGCAAACTGGCCCAACAAGCACTGGGCCTTGGACAGGTGCCGCTACACCATCTATAGCATTTTATAATAATGATTTTTCAACAGCTCAAGGGCTTAATACAACTGTAGGAGATGTAAGTGTAAGAGGTGTTGATACTCAAATTACAGGCGGAGAATTAATCTTAACCACAATTGCTCCGGATGGACATAATGGAGGTTTTTTTATAGACAAAGCTAATACAGACAATATCAATCCATTTACTGCTACTTTTAAATATAAAATTGACGGTGGAGGCGCAGTAGGAGCTGATGGTTTAAGTTTAAGTTATGGACCTGGTTTTGTTGCCAATGAAGGTGGAGGTGAAGGCGGAGAAGGTTCTGGACTTAGAATACAATTTGACACGTATGACAATGAAGATGTTGCGACAGGAAGCCGTGTAAGGATTGTGTATAATAATGCTTCTATTTTTAATGCCGGAATCAATGATCCTATTAATTTAAGAACTACTACTTACAAAGATGTTAAATTATATGTAGATACAGATGGGTATCTATCTCTTGCAATTCAAGACGGTGCAGCAATGGTAACAATTGTTTCTAAACTTCTTTTACCAAATTATTCCACTACTGATAAATCTACATGGAAATTTAAATTTTCTGCACGTACAGGAGGTTTAAAAGATATACATAGTATAGATGATCTTGTTATTACCTTTTTAGATTCTGCTAATTCAAAATCTAAATTTACAACATCACAAACTGTTAAAACATACTATCGTGCTGTAATTACTTGTGGGACTTCTTCTGTAAACTCAACTCCAGTTTTTGTTGACATGAGTTCAGCAGCCATTACAAATCAGCCAACTGTTCCCGCAGCAGTTTGTTCTGGCACTGGTGTACGAACAATTTCTGTTGCTGCTACAGGATTAAGTTTAGCATATACATGGAAAAAAGATGGCGTTGATCTTGTTGAAGGAGGAGTAGTTTCCGGACAAGGGACTAACACTCTTACATTAACTAGTCCAACAGCTGCAAATGCGGGGAATTATACTGTAGTTGTTACGGGGGCATGTTCTTCTAGTGTAACTTCAAATGCAGTTGCACTTACAGTAAATGCCTTACCAACACCAACTTTTACAGCTTCTCCTAGTTCGCCTGTTTGTGCAGACAGTGATGTTACTTACACAACAGAAGCTAGTCAGACAAATTATATATGGACTGTTCCAGGTACAGCAGGCACAGATTATAACATTACAGGAGGAGGAATTGGTACAGGAAGTAATACCGTTACATTAAGATGGATAACATCAGGAAGCAAAACTGTATCTATTAATTACACTAACTCAAATGGCTGTACTGCAACATCCGCAACATCATCTACAATTAATGTAAACGCATTACCAGTAATTACAACACACCCACAACCAATTACGGTATGTGAAGGTAAAAATCATACATTTACTGTGGTTACTTCTGCTGGAAGTCCAACTTACCAATGGCAGTATTCGCCAGATAATGCAATCTGGACAAACACAGACTTAGCCGGTGGTGTAACTGGTCATACAACTGCATCATTAAATGTGGCAAACATACCACTTTCATACTCTGGAAATTATGTTCATTGTATTATTACAGTTGGAACATGTTCAATAACTTCAAATTCTGCTTTATTAACCGTAAATCCTACGCCAACTGTACCAACTGCATCTGTAACAACTCAGCCAACATGTGCTACACCTACGGCAACTATTACAGTTTCAAGCCCGGCACCAGCTGCAGGAATTACTTATAGTATTGACGGAACAACTTATACTAATACTACTGGTATATTTACTGGAGTAGCAACTGGATCATCATATAACGTTACTACTAAAAATAGTTCAGATTGTGAATCTCCAATTACAGTAGTTTCTGTAAATGCATACGCAGGTAAAACATGGAACGGTAGTGTAAGTACAAACTGGAACGCGGCCGGAAACTGGACTCCGAACGGAGTCCCTACAGTTGATGACTGTGTAGTGATTCCAGATTTAACGGCTATCACAAACAAGCCGGAAATTACAGGAACAAATACTGAATTTAAAGCTCATACAATTAATTTAAATAATAATAGTTCTTTTATAGTAAGAAGCACCAATACTCTAACAGTTACCAATGCAGTAACAGTTAATACTGGAAGTTCTTTAACTTTTGAAAACAATGCCAGTTTAGTACAAACCAATAATGTAGCTAACAACGGAAACATTATTTACAATAGAAATACAGCACCAGTACGTCGATATGACTACACTTATTGGGCAACACCTATCACAGCAACACCTGGTTTTACACTTCATGATTTATCACCAAACACACTTGCTGACAAATACCAAATATTTAATTCTGCCGCAACAGC
>NZ_JAVDTG010000017.1:0-46197 GCF_031455715.1 Flavobacterium sp. 2755 | reverse complement strand
CACTTTGCACCGAAATTAGATGGTCACTTTAAACCGAAACGAAGTGGTCACTTTAAATTGGAAAACAGTGGTCAATATCACTGAGTTTTACAATATAGTATCCGTCATGCTCAATAAATTCAATTTCGGACCATATCAATTTTGAAATATCGGAATATCTGAGTCCAGTCAAGGTAGAGAACATTGAAATTTTATACACAATCTGGCTTGAGCATGGTGTATTAAAAAGTATTTTTGCCTCATTCAAGGTTAAAAAGTTTCGCTGTGTTTCCGCTTCCTTTATTGAGTCAATCCCAGCGTTGATATCATTTCTCAATTTTCCTTCTTTGTAAGCTCTCTTGAGTGTTGTTTTAAGTTTGTTGTAGTAGGAGAGTGCAGTATTGCGTGCTAAAACGTTTCCCGTATCTCTTCTGCTTTTAGCTTTAAGCAGGTATTCTCTATAGTCATTGATTAAAGTCACGTTGATATCTTTGAAACTTATGTCTTGTTCTTTAAGAAAATCTTTAAAATGTGCAATCGCACTGATCCAGATCGCAAAATTCTTTCCTGCTTTTTGATCGGCTAGATTGTTAATATATTTCATAAAAGATGCTTCTCCTATTTTCTTTAGTTCCAGCTGTTCTTTTTCAAATGCAGAATATATATCATACTTGCGTAGCTCATTTTGCCTGCGAATCTGGATGAGTTCAGCTGTATGCAGGTTTTCAATGTTGGAAATTTTTTGAATCCGGGTTTTAGGTTTTTCAAAAAGATATAGTTTTAAAAATTCTCGTCTTGTAAGTTTGTTGGTCTCAGGGTTCAGTATTGGCGGGTAAAAATCCAGATATAGGGAAATTCTGCCATCAGCCAGCACTTTTCTTCTCAATGTTACATTAGTCTTTTTCATTTTCTCTTGCATTAAATATAATATCAATATCCTTTTTTGCAACGTAATTAAATTTACCTACAGAATATTTCCACAATCCATTTCGTTGAATTAGCCAGTATAATGCTCCGGAAGATATTGCAAACTTCTTCTGTATCTGTGTGATGGTGTAGCAATTATCAACTCCTGGAAATACCTGTGCAGCATGCAAATTCGACTGCTCCGTAGCAATTGAAAAGAAAGCATCCAGATCGCATCTGCGAATCACGGTTCTCGCCCCAAATTTTGCTATATCTAATTCGCCTCTGGCAATAATGCGGTACAAGGTTCTTCTGCTTATTCCGAACAAAAGTGAACTTTCGTTAATACTAAGAAATTCTTTAGTTTTAACACCTTCAATATCTCCATATTTAATTTTGGAAGTTTCGCTATTGCTCCTCGTAATTTTTATTCCTCTTGCCTTGGCTCTGTTCATTGCCTTATTGCATTTGGAACTGCAAAACCTTGTAACTGTTGTCTGTGATTGAAATTCATTTTTACAGAATTCACAGATTCGGGTAATTTTAATGTTTGTACTCATAGAAATGTGACTTTAAGTGTCCCACTGTGACCATGTGTGTCTCTATGTGCCATCATTTGGCCACGAAAAAATATTTTTTGCATCTCAGTTTTTCGAGGTACAAACAAGGTACAAATTTAATCAAAACATCACTTAATATCCAAAAGAAAACGCAAGTAAAAAACGAGTTAAAATATTGTTTATCAATTCTTTAACTCGTTTATTTGTTTTTGTTTTGTGATATTTTGTTTCTCTATTTCCCAATGCAAAAATTAGCAAAAATATTCCCAAGTAATTCATCATTTGAAACCTGACCTGTAATAAGCCCGAATTGATATAAAGCCTCACGAATATCAAGTGCAATTAAGTCACTCGAAAGATTTGTTTCAAGACCAAATTTTACTTTTTGGATTTCATCTAAAGCTTTTAATAAAGAGTCATAATGTCTTGTATTTGTGACAATAGTTTCATTATTACGTAAAGCTCCAGTATTTACAAAAGACAGTAATTTATCTTTTAATTCCTCAATACCAATTTTTTCTTTAGCAGAAATTTTTAAAAGTGTTAACTCTAAAGTTTCGAGTTTTTTATTGATTAAATCAATTTCATTTTCGCTCAATAAATCAACCTTATTTATAACAACCAAAATTGGTTTTAGAGGATATTTGTTTTTAACTTTTTCAATTTCGACAATATAGTCAGAACCTGAAACCTGAAATTTGAAACCATCAAACAAGAAAATTACAACCTGAGCTTGTTCAATTTTTTCGAATGTTTTTTTGATTCCAATGCTTTCTACAACATCTTTAGTTTCTCGAATTCCGGCTGTATCGATGAATCTAAAACCAACTCCGCCAATTACCAATTCATCTTCAATAGTATCGCGGGTTGTTCCGGCAATGTCAGAAACGATCGCACGTTCTTCGTTTAATAAAGCATTCAATAAAGTCGATTTTCCAACATTTGGCTCACCAACAATGGCTACAGGGATTCCGTTTTTAATAACATTCCCAACTGCAAACGAATCGATTAAACGTTTTAAAACAAATTCAATTCTGTTTAATAATTCATGAAACTGTGTTCTGTCGGCAAATTCTACATCTTCTTCTGCAAAGTCTAATTCCAGTTCAATTAAAGAAGCAAAATTCAAAAGTTCTTCACGTAATTTGGCTATTTCATTGCTGAAACCACCGCGCATTTGCTGCATAGCAATTTGGTGAGATGCTTCATTATCAGACGAAATTAAATCTGCAACAGCTTCTGCCTGCGATAAATCCAGTTTTCCGTTTAAGAAAGCTCTTAACGTAAATTCTCCGGCATCAGCCATTCGACAGCCTTTTCGCAATAATAATTGAATAATCTGCTGTTGAATATAAGTAGATCCGTGGCAGGAAATTTCAATAGTGTCTTCGCCTGTATACGAATTCGGCCCTTTAAAAACAGAAACTAAAACTTCATCAAGTGTTTTTTCATTATCTACAATATGACCTAAATGCAAAGTATGTGTTTTTTGCTTCGTTAAGTCTTTATTTTTTATGGATTTAAAAACAGAATTTCCTATTGAAATAGCTTCAGCGCCTGAAATACGAATGATAGCAATAGCTCCAGCTCCAGATGGAGTCGCTAATGCCACTATAGAATCTTGATTTATCATAGTGCAAAGGTAAGAAAAAAGCAGAAAATTCTAAAGTCTTAATCGCAGGTTAGTTATGTTATGAAAAGGTTTTAAACTGCAATTATTTAAGAAATCATTAACTGTTAAATTCCTGATAATTATCAGGTTGTTTTGGATTTAGAATGATTAAATTTGAGTAACAAACCTATAATCTGAAATAAAATGAAAAAGATATTAGTCCCTACCGATTTTTCTGAAGCCGCCACAAATGCGTTTGTGCACGCTTTAGAATTTGCAAAAGTTGTCAAAGCCGAACTTATTTTATTGCATACATTTGAGATTCCGGTTTATGACAGCCAGTTTTTTCCAGAAAATTATGCATCGATATACAGTTCTATAGAATTGGCAAAATTTGAAATGTTCAAAGATGAAATTCCAAAACTTAGGGCAATTGCAGCCGAACGTAACCTTGATAATATTGTAATAAAACATCGACTGATGGACGGTGACTTGGTTTATAACCTAAAAAATGCCGTTGAAGAAGATGAAATTGATTTTGTAATAATGGGAACCACAGGTGTTTCTGACTGGACAAAATTCTTTACCGGATCAAATACTAATTCGGTAATTTCAGAAGTAAAAGTTCCGGTTTTATGTGTTCCGATTGATGCTAAGTTCAAGAAAATTAAAACAATTGGTTTTACGACAAGATATCGCGAAAAAGATAAAGTGGAACTTAGAAAAGTTCTTAAAATTGCGAAGAAAACTGATGCAAAAGTAAAAAGCTTGTACGTTAGATCTTCAAGTACAGATGTTTCGGATATGACGATTAAAGAATGGCAGACTGAATTTGCTAATGAAAATGTAGAATTCCTGGTTTTGCCAAGCGATGAAGTAAAAGAAACAATTCTTGATTTTGTACTTTTTAAAGACATCGATATCTTAACTACAATTACGCATAAACGATCTTTCTTTGAATCTATTTTTGATTCAAGTTTTAGTCAAAAAATCACAAAAGAAGTTTCTATTCCAGTATTGATAATGCATGAGAATTAAAATTCTACTTTAAATGAATAGCTTTTTTGAAAGTGTAAAACCTATATTTGTATTTCATTAAATTTAAAAAATGGAAGCATATTTAAGCAAGGTCGAACATTATTCAAAAGTTTTTAATCAAACCAGCAAAAGGTACAATAGCATAAGTCTTCTGCGACTTTTAAGCATATTTTTTTGTTTGTTTATGTTGTTTTATTACATCAAAACTAATGAAATTGGATACGCTATAACGGCTTTTTTATCTTTTGCTGGTTTTCTTTTTTTAATGCGAATTCATTCGAAATTGTCTTTTAAAAGAGAATTGACAAAAGCTATTTTAAAAATTAATGAAGATGAAATATCGTATTTAAAAAGAGAAAAACTTCCCTTTGAAAACGGAATTGAATTCAACGATTTTCATCATCCTTATGCTTATGATCTGGATATTTTTGGAGAACATTCCTTATTTCAAAATTTAAACAGAACCGCTGTTTTTATCGGTAAAAAAACATTAGCAGATAAGTTATTAAGTTTATCATCGAATGAAATAATTCTTGAAAATCAGGAAGCCATAAATGAATTAAAAACCAAAATAGACTGGCGTCAGGATTTTGAAGCTCTTGCCATTGTCAGTACTGACAGTAAAAGTTCTTATGATTCATTAATTCATTGGATTTCATTTAAAAATAATTCTTTATCTAAAGTTTTAATTTCACTTTCAATTATTCTTCCGGCATTATTTTTTGGTTTTGTAATCGCTTATTTTATCACTTCAAAAGCAATACTTTTATCTTACGCGACTTATGTTTTTATTTTCAATTTGATTGTTTTGGGAAGATCATTGAAACGAATTCAATCTGAAATTGCCAAAGCAGATAATATTGATAAAACTATCAAACACTATAGTTTATTAGTTCAAAAGATAGAATTGGAAAAATTTGAATCTAAAAAACTAATTGCATTACAAAAGCAATTGGTTTCTAAAAATGCATCAGCGAGTTCTCATTTAAAACAATTATCAGAGTTGTTTTCGAGAATGGATACAATAAGCAACTTTGTTACGGCAATTGTTTTTAACGGATCATTTCTGTTTAATCTGCATGTTTTAAAAGCGCTTTTAAAATGGAAAGATGATTATGCGCATCAACTGGAGAACTGGATTAATATTATTGGAGAATTTGAAGCTTTAAATAGTTTCGCAAATTTAGCGTTCAACAATGCAGATTTTGTTTTTCCGGAAATCAATTCAAAATATAAAATTGGGTTTGAAAATTTAGGTCATCCGTTATTAAATTCAGCGACAAGAGTAGGGAATGACACTCATTTTTATCCGGAATCTTTTATGATTTTAACGGGATCTAATATGTCTGGAAAAAGTACGTTTTTGAGAAGTTTAGGAATCAATATGGTTCTTGGCGGAATCGGTTCAGTTGTTTGTGCTTCAAAAGCTAATATTCATCCACTTCCAGTTTTAGTTTCAATGCGATTGTCAGATTCTTTGGCGGACAGTGAATCGTATTTCTTTGCAGAAATTAAGCGTTTAAAACAAATTATGGACGCCTTAGAAGAAGGTCCTGCTTTTGTTTTATTAGATGAGATTTTAAGAGGAACAAATTCTGATGATAAACGTAACGGAACTATTGAAGTGGTCAAAAAAGTTATTGCTAAAAAAGCAATTGGGGCGATTGCAACACACGATATTGAGGTCTGCCTAACAACTAACGATTATCCTGAAACTTTAACCAATCAATGTTTTGAAGTCGAAATTCAAAATAACGAACTGCATTTTGATTATAAACTCCGCAGCGGAATCTGTAAAAATAAAAGCGCGACTTTTTTAATGCAGAAGATGGGAGTTATATGATTTTAGATTTTAGATTTTGAACTGAATGTTTTTTTAACGCAAAACACGCTAAGTTTTTTTGCAATAGTTTGTATTTACAATATGAAAAGTTCGCAAAGGTTTGTACTCACCAAGCTTTGCGAACTTTTTTTATAAAATTTTATATGTAAAAAAAACTTAGCGTGCTTTGCATTAAAAATACACATTAAGTTTTGTTTCAAATTTTGAAAGAATAGTTAAAATTAACAAAAAAACAAGACGATTTTTTTTCAAAATAAGAACTAAAAAATATCTTAAAAACACATCAAAAGCTTATCAAATTATCACATTTACTATTAAAAACGTTATTATAGTCAAAATGGAAATAAGTGAGTAAAATACCGTGATTACTGATAATTCTGTTTTATTTTGGGAGAAAAAAATCATTTTTTTGAAAATAAATTTTACTAAAACGATTTTGTTGGTTTCGTTTGCTATATTTGCCATGTACTAAAATAGTCAAGAATATAAATAATACCTGATGAAAAAGATTACAATTAAAGATATTGCTAAACAGGCAGAGGTATCTATTTCTACAGTATCTTTTGTTATCAATGGTAAAGGAGAGAAAATGGCGATAAGTCCTCCGGTAATAAAAAAAGTTCAGGACGTTGCCCAAAAACTTCAGTATAAACCAAGCATGATTGCGAGCAGTTTGCGAACTGGAAAAACAAGATCAATTGGACTTATTGTTGAAGATATAGCCAACCAGTTTTTTGCAGATTTAGCAAGAGTAATTGAAGATGAAGCAAAAAATATAGATTACAGGGTTTTTTATTGCAGTACAGGTGATGATAATGATCGATCTGAAGAATTAGTACAGAGTTTATTGCAGGCAAATGTTGAAGGATTTATTATTACACCAACAAAAAATTTAGAGCGAACCATTGGTATGCTTTTAAAAATGCAAAAACCGGTTGTACTGATTGACAGGTATTTTGCCAATCAAAAAGTAAGCCACGTGGCAATGGATAATTATGAAGGTTCTTATTCTGCCGTTAAGTATTTAATTGAAAAAGGCCGAAAAAATATAGCCGTTGTAAATATTAAAACTGGAATGATCCAGATGAAATTACGGGAAAAGGGATATATAGAAGCCTTAAAAGAAGAAGGAATTTATAATGAAAATTTTACGCTGCATTTAGAGTATCAGGTAAGTGAAAAAAGCAGGATTGATTCCATTACAAAATTTTTTAAAGAAAATCCTGAGATTGATGCCGTATTGTTTTTGTCCAACTATTTGGGACTTGCAGGACTTCAGGCTTGTAGAATTTTAAAATACAGAATTCCTGAAGATATTGCTGTTATAAGTTTTGATGATCATGACAGTTTTGAACTGCACACGCCAATGATTTCAGTAATTGCTCAGCCTATTGAAGAAATAGCCGTAAAATCAATACAATTGCTGATGAGCCAAATGACAAATTATGAAGATTTTAAAATAGAAAAAGTCCTCAAAAAAGGAAAATTGATTATTAGGGAATCAGTTTAAGAGAAAAAAGTAAATATTAATAAGAAGACTATTTTTTTAGTCATTTCACTAAATCGATTTAGTTAAAACAACCCTTGAATTTACTGGTGTTAACGCCGTATTTAAGAAGTCGTTTTTTTAAAGAAAAACCATAAGATAACGCGTTTTTTGAATATTCACCGTATTGTCTGAAAGGTTATATATCCACAATTAAGTTCAAAATTTTATTAATTATTTAAACAAACACAAAACAAACAAACACAAACGAACAAAACAAAATCCAAAACCCAAACCAAAAAAAATGCTTATGAAACGAATATTAGCAGTGTTGGCAATCGTATTGTTGGGCAGCTTAAGTGCTGCGGCTCAAAACCGATTAATAACAGGCATAGTAACAGATGCAGAGAACAAAGGAATTGTTGCCGCATCAATCGAGGTTCAAGGAAAACCATTTAGTGCAATTACAGACGCCGAAGGGCGTTTTAGAATGAATGTTCCTGAAGGTAAAGTTACCCTAAACATATCTTCAATAGGATTTGAGTCAAAGTCAGTAGTACTTCAGGAAAATGAAACAAGAGCTGCTGTTACCTTAACAGAAACTACACAAGAACTTAAGGATGTTGTAGTTACTTCTTTTGGAGTAAAAAAACAAAAGAAAAGTCTGGGTTACGCCGTAGGGGAACTTAAAGGCGAAGACCTGACAAAAAATAAAGAAATTAACTTAGGAAATGCTTTGCAAGGTAAAATTGCAGGGGTAAACGTTTCTGCTCCGGTTACAGGACCATCTGGTTCAAGCCGTGTTGTTATTCGTGGAGCAACTTCTGCATCTGGACTTAACCAGCCGTTATATGTTGTAGATGGAATTCCAATTGACAATACGCAGCAAGGAAATGCAGGAATGTGGGGAGGTGCCGACAAGGGTGATGGTATGTCTTCTTTCAATCCAGATGATATTGCTTCGATGTCAGTATTAAAAGGTAGTGCCGCTTCTGCTCTTTATGGATACAGAGGATCAAATGGTGTTATCTTAATCACAACTAAAAAAGGTAAAAACGGAACTGGAATTGGAGTTGATTTCAACACAAACTCAACTTTTAATACACCAGCAAGTCTTTTAAACTGGCAGGATCAATATGGTGCTGGAGCTCCAAATGCAAGCGGCGTTCCAACAAGATTTACAAATCTGCAGGAACTTAGAGATTCATACTATTTTGCTTGGGGAGATAAATACGATGGAACACCTTCTCTAGGTTTAGACGGTGCAACAAGACCATATAAAGCATACGGGAAAGATAATGTTGAAAATTTCTACAGAACCGGGTATTCTTTCAGTAATACTTTAGCACTTTCTGGAGGAAATGAAACAACTAATTTCAGATTATCTTTCGGAAATACTAAAGATGAATCTATCATGCCGGGAACTACTTTTGGTAGAAATAACGTGGCTTTGAGTTTAAATTCATCTCCAAATAAAAGTATCAGTATTGAAAGCAATGCGCAGTATATTTCTGAGAAAAGTCATAACAGACCTTATTTGAATGACTCACCAAGAAATCCATCTTTCCCAACTACTTTCATGACACCAGGTTCTGATATTAGATGGTTAAGCAATCCATATGATGCAAACGGAGGTGAAGAAGATTTCTTAGGAGCTAACGTATACCATACAAACCCTTACTTTGCTACAAAATCACCATTAAACGATGACCTTAGAAAACGTTTTATTGGTTCTGCAAAAGTAACGTACAATATTACAGATAAGATTTATGCAAAAGGTGTACTTGGAATTGATGATATCAACTACGAATATACTGAAATTGAACCAACTGGAATTAACTACAGCCCAGGCGGATCTATCGAAAACAGAATTGAAACTCGTTCTGAGGTAAATGCTTCTGGTTTCTTAGGATACAAAGGTGATATCGTAAAAAATCTTTCATTAGATGCTTTCATTGGTGCAAACCGTCAACACAACAGATACAGCGGTATTAAAATGAAAGGAAACAACTTTATTGTTCCATTCGAATATTTCTACGGAAATACACAGCCGGACAAAACAGAAAAATTATTCTCTGAAAGTGAAGTAAACTCTCTTTTTTACTCTGCTGATCTTGGATACAAAGATTTCTTATATGTAAGTTTAACAGGTCGTGAAGATTGGTTCTCAACTTTAGATCCTAAAAACAACAGTACATTTTATCCTTCTGTAAGTTCAAGTTTTATTTATTCTGAAGTTATAGGCCTTCCTGAATGGATTTCTTACGGTAAATTCAGAGCGGGTTGGGGTAACGTTGGTGGTGCATTGCCAGAAGCTTATGCTTTAGCATTGACTTATACTACGCCAGACGGACAAACAGATTCTTTAGGACAGCCAATTTTAGGAGTTAACGGAGAAACAATTCCAAACAGAACTTTGAAACCTTACAACGTAAGTACAATCGAATTTGGTTTTGAAAACACATTCTTCAATAACAGAGTAAGTACAGATTTGACTTTCTACCACAAGAAAACAACAAATGATATTACAGATGCTGACGTTTCTCAGGCTTCTGGTTACAGAACAACTAAAATCAACGTTGGAGAAATTCTTAACAAAGGGGTGGAGTTTGCTATTAATGTAAAAGCAATTAAAACACCAAGTTTTGCTTGGAGCGTAGGTTATAATTTTGCTTATAATGATAGTGAAGTTATCAGCCTTTCTGATAAAATTACAACAAAATCATTAGAAGGAAACAGAGACGGTAGAGCTAACGTAGTTTTAGAAAAAGGACAGCCTTTTGGAGTTATTAAAGCTTATGATTATTTAAGAGATGCAAGCGGAAACATTGTACTTGATACAAACGGTAAATTCATGAGAGGAGATTTAATCATTGCTGGACAAGGTGTTGCACCAACTTCAATGGGATTATCAAATGATTTCTCTTATAAAAACTTTACACTTTCTGTTTTTGTTGATGCTAAATTTGGTGGAGAAATCTATTCTGCTACAAACCAGTTAGGAGCTCGTTACGGATTATCTGAAATCACACTTCCAGGTCGTGAAGGCGGTGTAGCAGTAAGCGGAAGAGATGTAAACGGAAATCCGGTTAACACAACGGTTTCTGCATACGATTACTGGAGAAGTTATAGTGATGTAACGTCAAACTTTGTATACGATGCTGATTTTGTGAAACTAAGAGCGATTTCTTTTGCTTACAATTTCCCAAAAATGTTTTTACAAAAAACACCATTTCAGTCTGTTAGTTTAGCATTTTCTGCTCATAATTTATGGACAATTTATGACAAAGTACCAAACATTGATCCAGAGTCAAACTATTCTAATAGTAATGCACAAGGTATGGAGAGAGCTTCAATGCCGTTGACAAGAAATTATGGTTTTTCTCTTAATGTCAAATTCTAATACTAATAAAAATGAAAAATAGATATATAAAAATATTTTGTGTCGCAATTGTTAGTGCATTGACATTAGCTTCGTGCGATAAAGGATTCGAAGAAATGAATAAGAATCCAAATGCTTTAACAGATCCGGCTGTAAAATCAATGTTTACACTTGCAGAGATCTATGTTGACGGACAGGATTTTTCTAACACCAGAGGAAATAATTTATACGCTGCACAAATCGTACAGCAGTTTTCTTCACTTGGAGGACCAGGTTCTAAGTACACGTATTCTTCTGAATATTCAGCGGCTCTTTTTGGAGAAACTTATGGAAAAGGATTAAACCAGATTTTCCAGTTATTATCTGTAATAGATAATACTCCTGAAAATTCAAATATGATTCAGGCTTGTAGAATCATGAAAGTTTTCTTGTTCCAAAAATTGACAGATTCGTATGGTGAAGTTCCTTATTTTGAAGCTGGAAAAGGATATAACGGAAACGTTTTTTCTCCAAAATACGATACACAAGAGGCTATCTACAATGATCTTTTAAAAGAATTAGATGAAGCTGGAACTGCTTTGGATGCTGGAAAACCATTTGTAGGCAATGCCGATTTGTATTACCAAAGTGATGTTGCAAGATGGAAAAAACTAGCAAACTCTTTAATGTTGAGAGTTGCAATGCGTTTGTCTAAAGTAAATCCAGCGAAAGCAAAAGAATATGTTGAAAAAGCATACTCAAAAGGAGTTTTTACTTCAAATGATGATAGTTTAGTTTTAAAACATGATGCAGGTCCTGCCGGAGTTAAAACAAACCCAATTACTTCTTCATGGGTTAGAAATGACTTAAACGGTGGAGAATCAAACATCAAATTCAGTAAAACATTTATCGACTTGTTGAAAAACACAAACGATCCGCGTTTAAGAATTTATGCAAAACTTGAAGCTACTGGAGATAACAATCCAGCAAATCAGCAAGGTTTGGCTAATGATGCTAAAGAATTTCCTGGAGGAGACAAAAAACTTTTCTCAGATCCTAATACATCAACAGTATTGCGTTTAGACGCTCCTACATTAATTATGTCTTACGCAGAAGTTCAATTTATTTTGGCGGAAGCTTCAGTAAAAGGATGGAATGTTGGCGGATCTGCACAGACTTATTATGAAAACGGAGTAAGAGCTGCGATGAATATTTTAACGATTTTTGGAGATAAAGTGCCTGCAGTTTCACCAGCAGAATACAACACTTACATCACAACGTATCCTTTTAAAACTGCTGGAACAGATGCACAAAAAATCGAGCAGATTATTACGCAAAAATGGATTGTTTTATTATTCAATGGTTTTGAAGCATTTTCAGAATACAGAAGAACAGGTTACCCAGTTTTAGTTCCGGTTAATGACCCAACAGGAGATACACAGGGAACTATTCCAAGAAGATTAATTTATGATCAGTCAGAGCTTGTTACAAACGCGGCTAATTATAGAGAAGCAATTCAACGTCAAGGTTTAGATTTAATGACCACTAGAATCTGGTGGGATAAATAATTTTTAAATTGGTTGGTTAGTTAAAATAAGTCGGGTACTGAGCATGCCCGGCTTATTTTTAAATCTCTTTATAAATGCGCCAATAACAATAAGTATTAAACGAGTTTGATTTATTGATTTAAATACCTTTTTTTTCGCAGCAAGCAAAGAGTGCTCTGCTGAAAAAGATGGGATTATCTTCAAAAAATAAAAAAATCTCACAACAATACAGATGTTTAAAATTCATTGATAATCAGAATAAAAACAACACATCAAATTAAAAGCATACATAAGGCAGTAGTAAAAGAAAATATTTCTAGTTGTTTTTTTGAGTTAATAACGAAAAATAAATTCTGAGGAGAAGGAATAACTTTAGTACGTTCAATTCCTTCTCTAAGCTGCCAAATGATTAAATTATTATGCCTTTTTTAGTAACTTTAAAAGGTATAAATAGTATTAGAATAAAATGAATTTTCAAACAAAATTTCTTTGGATAATTTTCCTTTGTCTTTCAAATTTTTCATTGGCAGCTTTCGCTCAAAATGTTGATTTGAAGAACAATTGGAGTTATCGGGAAGAAAAAACACAAAAGTGGTTTCCAGCGACAGTTCCCGGAGAAATCCATACCGATTTACTCAACAATAAATTAATTCCGGACCCATTTTACAGGGACAACGAAAAAAAGTTATTGTGGATAGAACGTAAAAACTGGGAATATAAAACCACATTTAAGGCAACAGCAGCAATGCTGAAAAAGAAAAATACAGAATTGGTTTTTGACGGATTAGATACGTATGCATCTGTATATTTAAATAATCAGCTGGTTTTAAAAGCCGATAATATGTTTCGTCAATGGCGTGTTGATGTTAAAAAAGTACTCAAATCTGGCGATAATAATTTAGTAATAGTATTTCGATCGGCACAAAATGTTGTTGATTCGCTTGCTAAAAAAGATCTGCCTTTTAAAATTCCAGACAATCCGCGTGCTTATGTACGCAAAGCGCAGTATCATTTTGGATGGGATTGGGGACCAAAATTTACAACTTGCGGAATTTGGAAAACGCCGAGACTTGAAGCTTATGACGAAAAAACTCCAGAGAAACCATACGTTCTTAATCGTAAAATTGAATTAGTACAAGAACCGGATAGTCTTGGCCGATCTTTTTATTTTAAAATAGATGGAAAGCCGGTTTATATGAAAGGCGCCAATTATATTCCGTCAGATGCATTTCTTTCTCGCGTAACCAAAAAAGAATATGAAAAAGTAATTTTATCTGCCAAAGATGCCAATATGAATATGCTTCGCGTTTGGGGCGGCGGAATTTATGAAGATGATTATTTCTATGATTTATGCGATAAATACGGCATCAATGTCTGGCAGGATTTTATGTTTGCCGGCACAATGGTTCCCGGCGATAAAGCCTTTTTTGATAATGTAAAAGAAGAAGTGCAGTATCAGGTAAAACGTCTGCGTCATCACCCAAGTATCGTTTTGTGGTGCGGCAATAACGAATCTGATGAAGCCTTTAAAAACTGGGGGTGGATGAGAAGCATGAAATTGTCAAAACAAGATTCTACCCGTTTGTGGCACGATTACGTTCGTTTATTTCACGATAGTATTCCAAAATGGGTCAAAGAAGTCGATGATAAACGCCCGTACTTAAGTTCTTCACCTTTACATCATTGGTCAAAACAAAAAAGTATTACCGAAGGTGATAGCCATTATTGGGGCTTATGGTGGGGATTGGAAGATATTGAAGCGACACAGAAAAAAACTGGACGATTTGTGAGCGAATACGGAATGTTGTCTATGCCGAATTATTCTTCTACAGAAAATTTCACTTTGCCGGAAGACCGACATTTATATTCAGATGTAATAAAGGCGCATCAAAAATCAGGCAAAGGATTTATAAAACTGAATTCATATTTGAACCGATATTTTATCGATTCAACCAAAATAAAAAAAATGAATGTGGAAGATTATACGTATCTGACACAATGTTTACAATATTATTCGATAAAAAATATTGTAGGTATTCATCGGTCTAAAGCGCCTTATAATATGGGAACTTTAGTCTGGCAGTTAAACGATTGCTGGCCCGTTGCAAGCTGGAGCATAACGGATTATGATAACCGACAGCCAAGAGCGGCCTGGTATGCCATTCGGGAAGCGTACAGAGATGATAAAACGCCAGAAATCGATCTTACACGCCCAATAGATTTAAAATTAGAAGACCCGAAAATAAGCTGGCAGATAAAAGGAAATAAAGTATTTTTAAAAGCCCAAAAGCAAGCAAAATATGTTTACATTTCCATCAAAGGATATACCGGAAAATGGAGTGATAATTATATAGATTTAGCCGCAGGAGAAGAGAAAATAATTTCATTTGAAGGGAAAATTGTTAATCCGGAGATTAAGGTTTTTTCATTATATGAGGTTTTAGGAAGGTACTAAGAGGCTAAGGTTCTAAGTTGCTAAGAAAGTGACAAAGGGGCAAAGGCTCAAAGTGACAAAGGTTTTCCGTAGAGGTGCAAAGCAGTGCGTCTAACACACAGAAATTAAAAAACATTCGTGTAAATCCGTTTAATCCGTGTCGTCCGTGGGCTAAACCAATATAATAAAAGCGACAAAGGTTTTCCGTAGAGACGCACAGCAGTGCGTCTAACACAAAGAAATTAAAAAACATTTGCGTCAATCTGTTTAATCCGTTTCATCAGTGGGCTAAAACAATACGCAATCAAAAATAAAAATAAATGAGAATAATATTTAGCAGCTTTTTGGCTTTAAACCTATTTTTTGCAAATCCAGTAATATCACAGCATAAAAAGAGAAAACAAACAAAACAACTAAAACAAACGGATATAAATTACACACAATACGTAAATCCGTTGATAGGTTCTGCGGGTCACGGTCACGTATTTGTTGGTGCAAATGTTCCGTTTGGAGCTGTACAGTTAGGGCCAGTAAATGTTTTTGAAGGCTGGGATTGGTGCAGCGGATACAATTATGCCAGTAATACCATTTTAGGATTTACACATACGCACTTAAGCGGAACCGGAATTGGCGATTTGAATGATATTTTGCTTTTGCCGGTTTCAGGAAAAGTGGCACTTACCAAAGGAACAAAAGATGACATGACAACTGGTTATGGCTCTTATTTCTCTCATAATAATGAAGTTGTAAAACCTGGATATTACAGCGTTTTATTAGATAAATACAACATTAAAGCAGAATTAACAGCGAGCGAAAGAGTAGGTTTTCATAAATACACTTTCAACTCAGATGATGATGCTCATGTTTTAGTAGACCTTGCAGACGGAATTGGCTGGGACAGACCCGTAAAAACCTTTATAAGAAAAGTTGATGAAACTAAAATTGAAGGTTATCGTTATTCAGCAGGCTGGGCGGCAGATCAGCGTATTTATTTTTCTATGGAGTTTTCTGAACCAATTGCAAATCTTACTTTATACGACAGTACGGCTGTAGTAAGAGGTCATGGAGGTGAAGGTTTAAAAATGAAAGCAGTATTAGATTTTGCGGCCTTGAAAAACAAACAAGTTCTGGTAAAAGTTGGAATATCTCCGGTAAGTTCAGAGAATGCTGCAGCGAATATTAAAGCCGAAATTCCGAATTGGGATTTTGATAAAACAGCAAAAGAAGCCAATTCAAAATGGAATAAAGAACTTAATAAAATTCAGATAAAAGGAGACGAAAAAACAATGAAAGTTTTCTATACTTCTTTGTATCACACCATGTTTGCACCATCTATTTTCAATGATGCCAACGGAGATTATCTCGGAACAGATAAAAAAGTCTACGAAAAAGCAAATTTTACAAACTACACTACTTTTTCACTTTGGGATACCTATCGAGGTTTACATCCTTTATACACGATTACACAGCCGGAAAAAATTAATGATATTGTTAAATCATTTTTGGCAATTTATCAGCAGCAGGGAAGATTACCGGTTTGGCATTTAATGGGTAATGAAACCAACACAATGAACGGAAATCATTCAATTGCTGTTATTGTCGATGCATACTTAAAAGGATACCGAGATTATGATACCGAATTAGCTTACGAAGCCATCAAAAAAACAGCCATGCAAACCCGCGACGGAATGGATTATGTTCAGAAATTAGAATATATCCCAGCCGATAAAATGCTGGAATCTGTTGGAAATGCGCTTGAATATGCAATCGACGATTATTGCATTGCACAAATGGCAAAAGCTTTAAATAAAACAGAAGATTACGCTTATTTCTCCAAAAGAGCCAATTTATACAAGCTTTATTTTGATAAAGAAACCACTTTTATGAGAGGTAAATTAACCAATGGAAAATGGAGAACGCCATTTAATCCGCTTTCATCTGCACACCGAAAAGATGATTATGTAGAAGGAAATGCGTGGCAGTATACTTGGTTGGTTCCTCAGGATCCTTATGGTTTAATCGATTTGTTTGGTAGCGAAGAAAGCTTTTTAAACAAACTGGATTCTTTATTTTTAATAACAGACAAAGTAGAAGGGGAAGATGTTTCACCAGATATTAGTGGTTTAATAGGGCAATACGCTCATGGAAATGAACCAAATCATCATATTCCGTATTTGTATGCTTTTGCAGGGCAGCCTTGGAAAACGGCAAAATTAATCCGTGAAATTGATGATAAATTTTACTCAACAAAACCAGACGGATTATGTGGTAACGAAGATTTAGGCCAAATGTCGGCTTGGTATGTTTTATCATCAATGGGATTTTATTCTGTAAATCCTGCAAACGGAATTTACGTTTTAGGAAGCCCGTTAGTAAATACAGCAGTTATAAATTATAAAAAAGGAATTTCATTTAAAATAAATGCAATTGATAACAGTGCAGATAATATTTACATTCAAAGAGCAGAGTATAACGGACAACCGTATACAAAATCATATATCACACAAGAAATGATAGCTCAAGGCGGAGAATTGAAATTATATATGGGAAGTAAGCCTTCATTGACATTTGGAGTAAAAAAAGAAAACAGACCTAACTGATTTTAGATTTTAGATTTAAGAGTGTAGATTTTAGATTTTCAGCCTAAAACCTACAGCTTAAAGCATATAGCATAAAAAAACAAAAACTATGAAAATAAAAAGTTTAATTTTTTTTGGATTAATACAGTATTGCATTTCTGTAAATGCACAAATTAAAGAACCCGTAGAATATGTAAACCCGTTAATGGGAACGCAGTCCGTTCATAGTCTTTCAAACGGAAATACCTATCCCGCAATCTGCAGACC
Organism: Flavobacterium sp. 2755; assembly: GCF_031455715.1. Classification (NCBI taxonomy): domain Bacteria; kingdom Pseudomonadati; phylum Bacteroidota; class Flavobacteriia; order Flavobacteriales; family Flavobacteriaceae; genus Flavobacterium; species Flavobacterium sp. 2755. Next base: position 28,585 of record NZ_JAVDTG010000017.1, on the reverse strand, counting down.
TTGGGGAATGAATTTCTGGACACCGCAAACCGGTAAAATGGGCGACGGATGGGCGTATATGTATACAGCAGAAAAAATAAGAGGATTTAAACAAACGCATCAGCCTTCACCGTGGATGAACGATTACGGTCAGTTTTCGATTATGCCCGTTACAGGTAAAGTGGCTTTCGCCGAAGATGAGCGAGCGAGTTGGTTCAGTCATAAAGCAGAAGTATCTAAACCCTATTATTACAGCGTTTATCTGGCTGATTATGATGTAACAACAGAAATTACAACAACAGAACGAGCAGCACATTTTCAAATTACATTTCCGGAAAACGAAAAATCTTCAATTGTAATAGATGCATTCGACAAAGGATCTTATATCAAAATAATTCCATCCGAAAATAAAATTATTGGCTATACAACCCGTAACAGCGGCGGAGTTCCTCAAAACTTCAAAAACTATTTTGTGTTAGTGTTTGACAAACCATTTGCTGCCAGTTCTACATGGATTGACAAAATCCTGACAAAAGATAAATTAGAAGCAGTTGGACTTCATACAGGCGCAATAGTTGAATTTAAAACCAAAAAAGGAGAAAAAGTTAACGTAAAAGCAGCTTCCTCTTTTATAAGTCCGGAACAAGCTGAACTGACTTTAAAGAACGAATTAGGTTCAGCCTCTTTTGAAGAAACTTTAGCACAGTCTAAAAACGAATGGAATAAAGTTTTAGGAAAAATTACGGTTGAAGATACAAACGAAGACCAGTTAAAAACTTTCTATTCTTGTTTATACCGCACTGTTTGTTTTCCGCAAAAACAATATGAAATAAATAAAGATGGCGAAATTGTGCATTACAGCCCATATAATGGAAAAGTTTTACCGGGATATATGTATGCAGGAACAGGCTTTTGGGATACATTTCGTGCCTTATATCCTTTATTAAATTTAGTTTATCCTTCTATAAATAAAGAAATGCAGGAAGGTTTAATAAACGATTATAAAGAAGGTGGATTTTTACCGGAATGGTCGAGTCCTGGCTTTAGAAATGTTATGGTGGGGAATAATTCTGCCTCTGTAGTTTCTGATGCTTATATGAAAGGATTACGCGGTTATGACATCAATACTTTATACGAAGCTTTACAGCACGGAGCCAATAATGAAGGTCCTTTGGAAGCTGTAGGCAGAAAAGGAGTACAATATTACAATACTTTAGGATACGTTCCTTACGATGTTGAGATTAACGAAAATGCAGCGAGAACGCTTGAATATTCTTATGATGATTTTGCAATCTGGAAATTAGCCAAGGCTTTAGATCGTCCGAAAAAAGAAATTAACCTGCTTGAAAAGCGAATGATGAATTATAAAAAGTTATTTAATCCATCAATCGGATTAATGAGTGGACGTAATAAAGACGGAAGTTTTCCACTCAATTTTAATCCGTTTAAGTGGGGAGATGCTTTTACAGAAGGAAACAGCTGGCATTACAGCTGGAGTGTGTTTCATGACATTCAGGGTTTAATTGATTTGATGGGCGGAGAGAAAAAATTTACTGCAAAATTAGATGCTGTATTTACAACTCCTCCGGTTTTTGATGATACTTATTATGGAGCAGTTATTCATGAAATAAGAGAAATGCAAATCATGAATATGGGACAATACGCACACGGAAATCAGCCAATTCAGCATATGATTTATTTATACAATTATGCAGGCGAGCCCTGGAAAACGCAATATTGGTCAAGAGAAGTTATGAATCGTTTGTACAAACCAACTCCAGATGGATATTGCGGAGATGAAGATAACGGACAGACTTCTGCCTGGTATATTTTTTCTGCAATGGGATTTTATCCGGTTTGTCCGGCAACAGAAGAATACGTTTTGGGCGCACCATTATTTAAGAAAACAACTTTACAGCTTGAAAACGGAAAACAGCTTATTATAAACGCTCCAAATAATTCAGATGTAAGCAAGTATGTAAATGAATTGAAATGGGATAATGCAGCTTATACTAAAAACTATATCAATCATTTTGATGTATTAAAAGGCGGAGAATTGAATTTTGATATGACAAGTTCTCCAAATTTAAAAAGAGGTACAACATCAGAGGCGTATCCATATTCTTATTCAACTTCAAAGTAAAATTTATGCAGTCACGTAGAAAATTTATAAAAAATACAGGAATTTTTTCCGCAGGATTATTAGCGCTTCAAACCGATGTTTTTGGACTTAATTCAGATGCATTTCAGTTTCCTTTAAAAGATTTCATTAGCAAAAGACCTCCGCTTGCCGAAAGAAAATTTACAAGTAAAGCAGTCGAAGCGGCAATCGTGAGAATCAAAAAACAAATAGCAAATCCGGAATTGGCATGGTTATTTGAAAACTGTTTTCCAAATACATTAGACACTACAGTCGATTTTGAAATCATTGACGGAAAACCGGATACTTATGTAATTACAGGAGATATTGATGCAATGTGGCTGCGTGACAGTACAGCGCAGATTTGGCCTTATATTCCATTTGTAAAAGAAGATCCAAAACTAGCCGAATTGGTAAAAGGAGTAATCAACCGTCAGGCAAAATGTATTTTGCTTGATCCTTATGCTAATGCTTTTTATAAAGATTTTACCAAAGAAAGCGAATGGAAAAATGACCTGACTAAAATGCAGCCCGGAATTCACGAAAGAAAATGGGAAATTGACAGTTTGTGTTATCCCGTTCGATTAGCGCACGGTTATTGGAAAGAAACCGGAGACATTAGTTTGTTTGATGCAAAATGGAAAGAAGCGATGCTTTTGATTTTGCAGACTTTTAAAGAACAGCAAAGACTGGATGGAAAAGGCGGTCCGTATAGTTTTCAACGTCAAACGGCCTGGGCTACAGACGGAGTTCCGTTAGGCGGTTACGGCTATCCTGTAAAACCTTGTGGATTAATCGTTTCTACTTTTAGACCAAGTGACGACAGTACTTTGTTTGGATATTTAATTCCAAGCAATATGTTCGCAATTGAAATATTAGGTTATTTGATTGAAATTTTCTCTTTACCGGCTTTGAAAGACAATGATTTAGTTGCCAAAGCAACAGAGTTAAGAGATCAGGTTCAAAAAAGTTTAAAAGAAAACGGAATTATTGAACATCCAAAATTCGGAAAAATCATCGCTTTTGAAGTAAACGGATTCGGCAGTTTTCATATGATGGATGATGCTAATGTTCCTTCATTGTTATCACTTCCATATTTAGGTGCGATTGCTCCAAATGATCCTTTATATCTAAATACCCGTAAAGTTGTTCTTTCAGAAAACAACCCGTTTTTCTATAAAGGAAAAGCCGGAGAAGGAATTGGCGGCCCGCATACCGGAGTTGATACAATCTGGCCAATGAGTATTGTTTTGAGAGCGATTACAAGTGTAGACGAAAATGAAATTAAAACTTGTATCAGTAATTTGATTAAAACAAATGCCGATACCGGATTTATGCACGAATCCTTTCATAAAGATGATGTAAACAAATTTACCCGTAAATGGTTTGCATGGGCAAATACACTATTTGGAGAAATGATTGTACATACGAGTATTCATTATCCTCAAATTTTAAAAGATAAAAATATCTAGTACTAAAAAGTTAAACGATTAAAAATGAACACATCATATGCCATTGGGCTAGATATAGGAGGAACACATATTACCGCAGCAGTTATCAATAAAACAGAAATGAAAGTCATGGAACTTTCATTATATAAAGAATCATTCGACTCTAATTTACCTGTAAATCAAGTAATAGCTATTTGGAAAAAAGTCATTAATACAGCAATTGAAAATTCAAAAGTTGAAAATATTACAGGAATTGCTGTTTGCATGCCCGGCCCATTTGATTATGAAAAAGGGATTTGCTGGATAAAAGATCAATCTAAATACGAACATTTTTACGGATTGAATGTTAGAGAATTACTTTTAGAAAGTTTAAAATTTCCAAATGATTTTCCGGTGCTTTTTGAAAATGACGCTGTTTGTTTTGGAAAAGGAGAAGTTTTTAAACAACAGGAAAATCTTTCTAAAAAGGTAATGGCAGTTACTTTAGGTACAGGTTTAGGAGCTTGTTTTATTGATAAAGGAGTTTCAATAAGTACAGGAAACCAAGTGCCAACAGATGGAGAAATTTACAATCTTGTATATAAAGAAGGTATTGCCGAAGATTATGTTTCTGTGAGAGGTCTTTTGTCTCATTATAAAACATTAAGTGGTTTTACGCTTAAGAATGGTTTAGAACTTTATAATTTAGCTAAAAACGGAGATCAGCAAGCTGTAAAAGTATTTGAAACCATGGGTGAAGATTTAGCGGAAGTTGTAATTCCGTGGATAAAGAATTTCTCGGCAGAGCATATTATTATTGGCGGTAAAATTGCCAATGCGAGTGATTTGTTTCTGTCTACATTTAATAAAACTGTAAAAGAATCAGGTTTAGAAACACAGGTTTCTATTTCTACAGATAATGAAATTGCAGCTTTATTAGGAGCAGTAAGTTTTCTTCGCGATTAGACTAAAACAAAACGGATGAGCAATTACTCATCCGTTTTGTTTTATTATTTCTATTTAAATTATTTTAAACCTTCTTTGATTGTCTGAACAAAAGCTTCAACAGGCTGAGCGCCCGAAACGGCATATTTTCTATCAAAAACAAAAAATGGAACTCCCTGCACGCCAATTTCCTGCGCTTCTTTAATATCGCTTTGAACTTCTTTCAAATATAAACTTTCGCTTTCCAGAACTTCCAAAACATCATTTTTACTCAATCCTGCTTTTTCAGCTAATTCAATTAAAGTTGGACCGTCGTTTAAGTCTCTTCCTTCTGTAAAATAAGCTTTAAAGAAGATTTCTTCCATTTCATCGCCTAATTTTTTAGTTTTAGCCAATTGAATAATTCTATGCGATTCTAAAGAATTTGAAATAACCGCTTTATCAAAGTTATAATCTAAGCCTGCACTTTTAGCACGTTCTGCGACACCTTTATGCATTTCTCTTGATTGTTCAACAGACATGCCTTTTCGTTCCGCTAAATACGTATAAACGTCTTTTTCTGGTTGTGGCGTAATAGTTGGATCAAGCTGAAAGCTTTTCCATTCAATTTCAAAATCATTATTTGGAAATTCAGCCAAAGCCGTTTCCAACTGTCTTTTTCCGATATAACAAAACGGACACATGATGTCCGACCAAATTTCTATTTTCATAAGTGCAAAGTTAAAGAAAAATTTGTTTCAGGTTTGAAGTTTCATGTTTCTAAGCTGTGCGCATAATTTTTTTAACGCAAAGCACGCTAAGATTTTTTGATATAGATTGTATTTAGAATTCGCTAAGTTCGCAAAGCTATATCAACACAAAGCTTTGCGAACTTAACGGTTTTATAAACCTAGCTTATTATAAAAAACTATATAAAGTTTGTAGCAGTGTTTGCACTGCAGTTGAGATTGCTTCGTTCCACGCAATGATGCATTTGTCTGCTTTGAAGTTTATTTTTATGATAAAAGAAAAATCCTTTTCATATATAAAAAACAAGTATTTTTAGTACAAAAGTCAATGGAAAACTAATTTGTTGATTTAGATGTAATTATAAAATTTATTATGAAGAAAAACATTATCTATTTTTTATTGATTTTACTTTCAGCCAATTCTAATGCCCAGATTAGAGGTTTTATTGATTTATCGTTTTATCGGCATACTGATTTTCAAGGTTCTAGTTATATTCAGGGCGGGTTAGGTTTAGAAGCTAAAGTATACAAGTTCTTAAAACCTGAGTTTGGGGTAACTTATTATTATGGAACTCTCGAAGATTATAATAAAACAGATGCTGTTGGAAATATCACAAGTGTTGCAAAAGTAAATGCAAAAGCTTTAAATTTTGGATTTACCCCTAAAATATGTCTTTCTTGCGGAGAATATAGTGCTGGGGATGTTCTTCTTCAAATTCTTCCTACTTATAATATATCAAGAATCGAAGCTCAACAGAATTATACCACAATCAATCAAAATAATCCGGCTCTATCAAAAACTAAAAAGGATATTGTTACAGAATGGCAGCAATCTGTAGGTATTGGACTTGGTATAGATATTATTCTTTCAGATAAAAATTATGATTCTTTGGCGATCAATCTATATTACACAGGCGTAAATATGGGAAAAGCTATAGGTGAAGTAGAAATTACCAATACAAGATACGACAGTCGTACTTTAGGATTTGGATTAAACTATTATTTTGGTTTCAAGAAGAAGAAGGATTAAAAGACAGGTAAATTGTTTCAGGTTTAAAGTTTCATGTTTCAGGTTGAAATGCGATTAAAATTTGTACTGATTTTTAACGCAAAGCACGCTAAGATTTTTTTAAGTTAGGTTTTTATAAAACCGCTAAGTTCGCAAAGCTATATCAACACAAAGCTTTGCGAACTTAGCGCATTGTAAATACAATCTATATCAAAAAAAACTTAGCGTGCTTTGCGTTAAATTTCACAACGAACCTGAAACATGAAACCTAAAACTTGAAACAAAAACCATCAAAAATAAAAAACCGCAACTCTTTTAAAGAATTGCGGTTTCTAGGTATAAAAAATGGTTGGTTAATAGCGATATTTTTTTTTACAATGATATGTCTTTAATTTCAAATTAAAAAAAATCCCTGTAACAAAAAGAAGTTTTGATGTTAACTATTTAACATTACCGGCATTACCAACATTGTTACAGTTTCACCTTCTTCTAAACCGTCTGCAGGCGTTAAAATTCCAGCTCTGTTTGGTAATGACATCTCTAACATAATCACATCAGATTGAAGGTTTGTCAGCATTTCGATTAAGAAACGAGAGTTAAAACCAATTTGTAAATCATCACCTTGATAATCACAAGTCAATCTTTCTTCTGCTTTGTTTGAGTAATCGATATCTTCAGCAGAAACATTTAATTCAGCTCCTGCAATTTTTAAACGAATTTGGTGTGTAGTTTTGTTTGAGAAAATCGCAACACGACGAACAGAGCTTAAAAATAAAGAACGATCGATTAATAATTTGTTTGGATTTTCTTTTGGAATTACCGCTTCGTAATTAGGGTATTTTCCGTCGATTAAACGACACATTAAGATATAATTGTCAAATGAGAAAGTCGCATTTGAATCGTTGTATTCAATTTTTACTTCTGCATCAGAACTTCCTAAAATACTTTTTAAGATATTTAAAGGTTTCTTTGGCATAATAAAATCAGCAACCTGAGACGCTTTTACATCTGCACGAGCGTATTTTACTAATTTATGAGCATCAGTAGCAACAAAAGTTAAACCTTCTGGAGAAAACTGAAAAAATACTCCAGACATTACCGGACGTAAATCATCGTTTCCGGCAGCGAAGATCGTTTTACTTACAGCAGTTGCCAAAACATCAGCAGGAACTAAAGTTACAGACGGATCTTCAAGATTTACAGACTTAGGAAATTCTTCACCAGCTGCGTATGCTAATGCATATTTACCTGAGTTAGAACTAATCTCAACTGTATTGTTATCTGCTACAGTAAAAGTTAAAGGCTGCTCTGGAAATGTTTTTAAAATTTCAAGTAAAAGTTTTGCCGGTACAGCAACGCTTCCTTTACTCTTAGAATCGATTGATAATGTAGCCGACATTGTCGTTTCAAGATCTGAAGCCGAAACAGTCAACTCACTATTGTTTAGTTCAAATAAAAAGTTGTCTAAAATAGGCAACGTATTGTTACTGTTAATTACACTACCTAAAACTTGTAATTGTTTTAATAAGTACGAACTCGATACTATAAATTTCATCTCTTTTGTTTTATTTTTTGAGGTAATGCCGAGCATTTAGGCGCTGGGCATACGGATTACAAATATATCGTAAACATTCTTAGTTTCGCAATTTTTTTATTAACATCTATCGACTGTATTTCTTTTTTCGGAGAAAGGTAAATATCAATCCGAAAACCAATAAAATAAGGATTGGAAGCCCGATAGTTATGAATTGCGTTGTCGTATAATTTTCGTAAACTTTTTCTTTATCCAATAATGGCAGTTCAACATCTTTGCTTCTAATGTTAATAAGTCCTGTATCATCAAGAAGATAATTGACACAATTCATCATAAAATCTTTATTATCATAAAGGTTTCCGGTTCTTTGGTCATAGCCCAATTCTACAGGCATCATGTTTTTATCCAGTTGATTTCTGGCAATATCTCCATCAGCAACAACGATCATTTTGGTTGGTTTTCCTTTTGCCTGAAATGAACTTTCTTTAAAAGGTAAAACACGATTCTCAAATGCCGAATGGAAACTTCCTTCTAGTAAAACAGAAAGATTTATATTTCCTTTATTGGCATAATCTGCTGGCGAAGTTTTCTCTGTTACAGTATTCAGATTAATTTCAGATGGAGTTCCAATTGTTTTAGAATATTGAGACGATTGTAATAAAACGGTCTTTTTAATTCCGTTTTTCAAAGTATCAATCGGACTGGCAAAATCAAATTTAATTCCACCTAAATTTTTCACAATTGGATGTTGGCTTGATGGCTGAACCAACGGTGCAAATTTCCAGATAAAATCCTGATATTGTGTTGCGCTTCCTTGTTCTCCAGTTGCCAGTTTTATTGGGCTTCCGTTTTCGTCTTTAACTAAATCAGGATTAATTCTGAACCCGTATTTGAAGAACATATCGTTTAAATTCAAATCTCTCGGATAAGCCAAAGTAGCACCAGCCTGATTGTATAAACTGTCCATATCTGCCGCAACCTGATCAACTAGCCATAAAGTTTTACCGCCGTTCATAATAAACTGATCCAGAACTTGTTTTTCTTCGTCTGAGAATTTTTCAGTTGGTTTTGAGATTATTGCTAAATCATATTTTTCTAAAGCAGCTAACGTTCCGTTTGGATCTTTGGCAACAGAATCTAAAGTAAAAGGTCCGATATAATAACTTTCCTTAATTTGTCTCAATAACTTACCAATATGAATTTCAGACAATTCCCCATTTCCTTTTATAATCGCAACTTTCTTTTGTCTGTCTTTGGTAATTTTATTGATAGCATCAGCAATTGAATATTCTAAATGCTGAATCGATCCAATTACTTTTTGCGTAGTTGAAGCTCCCATAATGTTTTTCAACAAAGGAATATTAACTTCTTTATTATTGTAAACTGCAACAGCCCAAGGAAAAACCATTTCCTGAGATTGTTTTCCTTTATCGTCAACCGTTATGTTTATTGGCGTAAGTCCTTTTTGATAAAGAGATTTTACAACTTCCATATTGTCTTCTCCGTTTTCCATTGGGTTAACGAATTCAAAAACAATATTGCTGTTGTAAGCCTGAAATTCTTCCAGTAATTGTTTAGTTTCCAGTTGTAAACGTCTGAAATCTGCAGGAAGTTCACCCTGCATATAAATCTTAATCGACAGCGGATTTTTAACCTGTTTTACAATTTGTAAAGAAGTTGGTGATAAAGTATATCTTTTGTCTTTCGTTAAATCAAAACGATGAAAGAATAAGCTTCCGAGAACATTTAAAACAATTAAAATAAAAATTGCAATGCCTAATGTCTTTAAATTTAATTTATTAGATGCTTTCATTACGCTTTAAAAGATTTTAATTGATAAACGGTAAAAGATAAAAACAAAACGCTGATGCTTAAAAAGTAAATTACATCGCGTGTATCAATAACGCCTCGGCTCATACTTTTAAAATGATCCTGCATTCCAAATGCCGAAATAATGTTTGATTGTCCCGGAACTAACGATGCCAAGCCTTCAAACCCAAAATAAAATAAAAAGCATAAAAACACGGCAATAATAAAGGCAACGATTTGATTTTCTGATAGAGTAGAAGTGAAAATGCCAATTGCAGAATATGAAGCAATTAAAAACAACAATCCAAAATAAGAACCAATTGTGCTTCCCATATCAATATTTCCTTCTGGTAATCCTAAACTCGAAATTACTTTTACGTAAATGAAAGTTGGAATTATAGCCAAAATAATCAAGAAGAAAGAACCTAAAAATTTTCCATTTACAATTTCCCAAATTGATAATGGTTTGGTTAAAAGTAACTCAAGTGTTCCTTGTTTTTTTTCATCAGAGAAACTTCTCATGGTAACAGCCGGAATCAGGAAAATTAAAATCCACGGTGTTAAAGTGAAAAACGGAGTCAAATCGGCATAACCGGTATTCAATATATTGTAATCTCCTTCAAATACCCATAAAAATAGTCCGTTGCTGATTAAGAAAATCGCAATGACCAAATAGCCAATAGGAGAGCCAAAAAAGGATTTTATTTCTCGTAAAATGATTGATTTCATTCGTGTTTTGTTTTTATTGTTTCAGGTTTCATGTTTCAAGTTGCTTTGCTTTGCGAACTTTGTGTTTTATTAAAACCTTTTTAAATATAATCTTTGCGTTCTTTGCGGTAAAATTTTAGGCTGTTCAATTAACTTGAAACCTGAAACTTTAAACTAAAGAAACCAATTTATCAACGCTCCACGCTTCTGGTTTTGCATTGAATAGTTTTTTTGTAAAATCCCAAACTGTATTAAATAATTCAGATTGTCTGTAGTTTTCTAAATCTTGTTCGGTTTCCCAATAACTATAGGTAAAGAAAATACATTTATCATTTTTATCCTGATACAATTCTAAAAAACGATTTCCGTCTGCATTTCGTATTTTATCTTTCACCGATTCAAAATTCTCCAGAAAATCAGGGATTTTTTCTTCGTGAAAACTCATCTTTACTATTCTTACGAACATGTATTCAATTTTAGATTTTAGATTTTAGATTGTTGATTTTAGATTTGTTCGAAACCTAAAAGTCTTACGGGTGCGCAAAAATACCAAAATTGATTGTTGTTTTTATAAAAATTATAATTGTTGTGTAAAAATAAGTTCTATGTGGCTAGCTAGACTTTATAACTGCCTTTAATTTAAATTTTTTCTGATTTCTTTCATTCATTGCAGTAATGATTTCATCATTAAAAAATTTCTGTAAAAAGTCCCAACTGCTGGCATTAACACCACTGTTTCCATTTTTGTCAAGATTAATAAGGATGTCAAGATTGCCAATGAATTCGAGATTATCACGAAATTTCATAAAATCTTTTCTCCATATGATAAGTGCATATGTGCCTAACAGACATGGTTTTATTTCAGGATGATGTTCCCACATATTGATGAGATCTTGATCTGAATAGTTATAAAGATTGGTTTTGGTCATATTTCCTACTCCAAAAAAATCTAGATTCTTAACTGTTTCTATAGTCGGTTTTTGGATGTCATTATAATCTAAAAGAGAAAAAGTGTAACTATGAGGACTTACAGTTTTATTGGTACTTGTACAGAGAATAATGTTGTATTTATTATCTGTATTTGTAAATGTCAAAAGATTTCCTCGATCTATATCTTTAATTTTTTCCATCTGAAGGCCTTTCTTTAATATGGAATTAATAATTTAAATTTTCTATGAAAATTTGATAGTAATCACATCACGATAATTCAATCCCAATAAACTATTAGCAGAACCCACTTTTGAAGGATTACTTCTAAAAATAGCAATCTCAAGAAAACCGGCTTCATTGAAAATCGCCAGTTTTTCACCTTCATAAGTTTTAATTGGATATTTGTCTGAAGTTGCGATATCAGAATAATTCGGAAGAATCGTTTTAATGCTTTTCGGTTTCATCACAATTTCATACGGACGACCTTTTGCTACCTCTAAAAATTGCTGTTTTGAAATGTTGGTTACGACGTTTCCAAAATGATCGATATAAATAACGTAGCCTTTTAATGAATTTCCATCTGCAGCAAGTACGGCTTGTAATTCGGTCATTTCTTTAACCGTTGGAATTTCTTTACCAATAACATTCAGTAAACCGCCTTTTGCAATATGACATGCCACTTGAATAAAAATATCCAAATCACTGAATTCGATGGGAAAACGATCATGAATATTGATTTCGACAATTTTTTGCGGCACAATCTTCTGCGTAAGCATACTTAAAATTCCGTTATCGGCACAAATAAAGAAATGATCGTTCCATTGCATAGCGATATGCTGGTTCTCTTTATTGCGTTCAATATCGACTCCAATTAAATGCACGGTACCTTTTGGAAAACTTAAATAAGAGGCTCCAATAATGTAACTTGCTTCGGCAGTGTTAAATGGATCAATGTCATGCGAAATATCAATAATTTTTGCCTCTGGAAGTTCAGAAATGATTTTACCCTTCAGCGAACCCACAAAGTGATCTTTTAAGCCGTAATCAGTAGTGAGGGTAATTATTGACATCATTTTGTTTATAACTATTGATAGTATTTAAATCTAATTTTCATTAAATTTGAGAAATGCAAATCTAATAATACTAAATGCAAATTGAAAGTAGAAAAAACAAATTGCACTTAAAGATATGAACATACCCGACAACAATAGATTTTCAAAACAAATTTATTTTTAATTTAAATTTATCTCATTTGAACGAAAGAATTATCGAGCTTATAGACATCGCTCCAAAAGACTTTTGGGGCGCGCAGGATTCTCATCTTGAAATAATTAAAAAGTACTACCCAAAGCTTAAAATCGTAGCGCGAGGGACAACTTTGAAAGCCTTTGGCGAAAAAGATGTTTTAGATGAATTCGAAAAGAGATTTCAGAGGCTTATGCTTCATTTTACCAGATACAACAACATTGATGATAATGTAATTGAACGTGTAATAATGAGTGATGGTCAGGATGAAAAAAAAGCATACGATCATGATAAAATATTAGTTCACGGAGTTGGCGGTAAGATAATTAAAGCCATGACACCCAACCAGCAGCTGTTGGTTGATACCATTAAAAAAAATGATATGGTATTTGCAATTGGACCAGCTGGAACCGGGAAAACTTACACGGGTGTTGCAATGGCTGTTAAAGCACTTAAAGACAAAGAAGTAAAAAGGATCATATTAACGCGTCCGGCGGTAGAAGCAGGAGAAAATCTTGGTTTTTTACCAGGTGATATGAAAGAAAAACTAGATCCTTACATGCAGCCTCTTTATGATGCTTTGAGAGATATGTTACCAAACGAAAAACTCGAAGATTACATTTTGAAAGGAATTATTCAGATTGCGCCTTTGGCATTTATGCGCGGGCGAACACTTGATAACGCCTTTGTAATTCTGGATGAAGCGCAGAATACAACGCACTCACAAATGAAGATGTTTTTGACCCGTATGGGAAAAAACGCCAAGTTTATGATTACGGGAGATCCTGGTCAGGTCGATTTACCACGCAGAACTATTTCGGGTCTTAAAGAAGCTATTTTAGTTCTTAAAGATATAGACGGCATCGGAATTATTTATCTTGATGATAAAGATATCGTACGCCACAGATTAGTGAAAAAGGTAATCGACGCTTATAAGCAAATAGAAAACCACGACTAAGTTTTATTTTTAGTGAAATGTTAAATGTAAATCGTAAAATGTGTTTTAACATTTATTAATATTCGTTTTATTTATCTTTTTTAGAGATAAGTAAAACGAATATTTTTTTAATTATTAATTAAGAATCAAAATTTATGCTTTTATGAATCAGTCGATGTTAATTCTAATAATAGGTTTATTGTTTTTTGCTTTTAAATTAAAAGCTCAAAGTAATAAAAAAAATGAAGAAAGAAAGCTTACAGGTCAACAAATTGTATTAGAATTAGATAGACTTAATTTTTTCAATATAACTAATAATTTGGATTTAAAACAATCAAAAACTGAATTTGAAAAATCATACAATGACTTATATTTTTTTGAAGGTTTGATGAAAGATGATTTGAGTTTTACAGATAATAGATTTTATTTTATTGATTCTGAAACATTATTTGAAGGCGGAGGTTTAATTCAATATCTAGAAACGGTAAAAATTTCATTTAATAGACTTGGTTTAAAACTTTTTATTTCTGACGAATTAAATGTTCAGACAGAAAAACATTGGCTACATAAAATCAAATTAAACGGAAAAGAATACATAGCTTTTGATAATAATTTTGGAGAAAATGATTGGACTATTGCATATTTAAATTTTATCGAAATGCTAAATGATCAACTTAAATTGCAAAATAGTAATGAACAGTTTTATCCAATTAGTTCAGGAAATGATGGGAAGATTGTATTATTAACTAAAGAACAATTTGAATTTGTAAAAATGAATTATCCAAACAGTAATGATCATCCAAAAGAAATTATTGATTGGAAAAAAGGTCTTAATTATTAAATATTTTTTGAGTGATGAAACAACTAGATGATTTCTACTTAAACCAAGAAGAACCCATAAAAGGAACATTTTTGGCATTAAAAGATATTATCTTAAAACAAGACAAAAACATTACGCATGTTTTAAAATACGGAATGCCCTTTTTCTGTTATAAAGGAAAAATGTTCTGCTATTTATGGATTCATAAAAAACTGAAACAACCTTATATAGGAATTGTGGAAGGAAAACATTTTGAAGAAGCTTTTTTGATTCAGGAAAAACGTTCGAGAATGAAAATTATGATGTTTAATTCTGAGGAAGATTTACCATTAGAACAGATAGAATTGGTTATTCAGAAAGCAATAAATTTATACAAATCTGGAATTATTAAAGTTTAATTGTTTAAAATGCAGTATTTAACGTAATAGTTAAATAAATAATAAACTTGCCCCATTTTTGGCTTTCAAGGCTTGTAATCTTTGCTCAGCTGAGCGTAAAGCCGTAAATTTGCACATCATAAATATTTGATATTGATATGACAAAACTTAAAAATATAAAAGTTGTAGTAAGTGATCTTGATGGAACTTTACTCAACACTCAACACAAAATTTCAGATTATACTAAATCCATTTTTCAGGAACTTCACAATCAAGGTTATCTTTTAGTTGTTGCAACAGGCCGTCATCATCTTGATGCAATGGCTATTGTGGAAACGCTTGAGGTTCCCGTTTATTTAGTGAGTTCAAACGGAGCAAGAATTCATTCACCAAATAAAGAAGAACTTTTTGCATTTAATTTAAACAGTGATGTAGTAAAAGCAGCTTTAAATGTTGAAATCGATCCTGAAATCACGGTAGTTTTGTTTAAAGAAAATGTTTGGCAGACCAACAGAATAAGTGAAAAGCTGAATGCTTATCAGTCAGAATTAAATTACCGTCCGGAATTAGTAGATTATAAAACACTGGAAGATTTTGGCGCTATTAAAATATTCTTTTCATGCGATAACCATGAAAAATTAGTAAAACTAAAAGATGACGTTTTAGCCAATTCTTCAGAACATTTGCACCATGCATTCAGTTTACCAACTTGTTTGGAATTTATGGACAAGTCAATAGATAAAGCCGTTGCAATTGAACAAGTTTTGGAAAAAGAAGGTTTCACTTTAGCCGAAGCAGTTTCATTTGGAGACGGTTTTAATGATGTTCAAATGTTATCAGCATCAGGAAAAGGTTTAATCATGGGGAATGCACCCGCATTATTAAAAGAAACTTTGCCTGATTTAGAAGTTATTAAAACAAATGCCGAAGATGGTGTAGCAAAATATATCGCTTCAAAAATACTGGATAAAGAACTAGTCTAGAGTTTTTTGCCACGAATTCCGCGAATTTTTATTAGCAGAATCAATTCAATTGCTTCAACAAACAATTCGTGAAAATTTGTGTAATTCGTGGCAAACCAAACCCAATTAATAACATTTCTTATTTATCTTTTTCTTTGATGATGTAACTCTCTGAAATAATTTTAAATTTGCATTCATAAAAAACAACACAACAAGATAATGAGCAATACAATTACAACCACAAATTTTAATTTCCCGAATCAGAAATCAGTTTACCGCGGAAAAGTTAGAGAAGTTTATAACATCAACGACGATCTTTTAGTAATGGTAGCAACTGACAGACTTTCGGCATTTGATGTGGTTTTACCAAAAGGAATTCCGTACAAAGGACAAATTTTGAATCAAATTGCGACAAAATTTATGGAATTAACGCAGGATATTGTTCCGAATTGGTTAATTGCAACTCCAGATCCAAACGTTGCTGTTGGACATTTATGCGAGCCTTTTAAAGTAGAAATGGTAATTCGCGGATATCTTTCAGGACACGCAGCACGTGAATATGCAGCAGGAAGAAAACAAATCTGCGGCGTAGCTATGGCAGATGGCTTAAAAGAAAATGATAAATTCCCGGAACCAATTATTACACCAACTACAAAAGCAGATAACGGTTCGCATGATGAAGATATTTCTCGTGAAGATATTCTATCAAAAGGAATTGTTTCAGAAGAAGATTATTTAGTTTTAGAAAAATATACTCGTGCCTTATTTCAAAGAGGAACTGAAATTGCAGCTTCTCGCGGATTAATTTTGGTAGATACTAAATATGAATTCGGAAAAACAAAAGATGGAGTAATTGTTTTAATTGATGAAATCCATACTCCGGATTCTTCTCGTTATTTTTATGCTGAAGGATATGCTGAAAGACAAGAAAAAGGAGAGGAGCAAAAACAATTATCTAAAGAATTTGTGCGCCGCTGGTTAATTGAAAATGGTTTTCAAGGACAAGAAGGACAACAGATTCCAGATATGACAGATGCTTATATTGAATCTGTTTCTGAAAGATATATCGAATTGTACGAGAATATTTTAGGAGAAAAATTCGTGAAAGCAGATATTGATAATATTGACCAACGTATTGATAAAAACGTATTACAATACTTAGCTTCTAAATAGTAATTTTCGGGTTTAAACTAACTATTTAAACCATGAACTTTATAACAAATAAAAAAAATGCCTTGTTATCTATATGTATGATAACAGGGCATTTTCTTTTTGCGCAGATTGATAAAAATGCCACAAAAGAAACCAGGATTTTATACTATAATTTAAAAGCTATTTCAAAAGAACATATTCTGTTTGGCCATCAACACGCTTTAGAATATGGTCACGGATGGAGCAATGAACCCAATAAATCGGATGTTAAATTAGTTACCGGTTCACATCCTGCTGTTATTGGAATTGATTTCAGCGGTTTTTCAGGGCATTCAAAAGAAGAAATTGAAAAAACAAAAGCGGTTTTAAGAAAGAATGTTATTGATACTTACGAACGCGGCGGAATCACAACTGTTTCCTGGCATTTTAATAATCCGGTTTCCAAAGACGGATTTTACTGGAAAGATTCAGTTTCTGTAGCTGCAATGTCATTAATTAAAAAAGGAGGCTCGCATCACGAAGAATACAAGGAAATTTTAAAAACCATTGCCGATTTTGCTCATTCTGTAAAAGCAAAAGACGGAAAATTGGTCCCAATGATTTTCAGGCCTTTTCATGAATTTGACGGTGATTGGTTTTGGTGGGGAAAAAAATATACTTCCCGCGAAGATTTTATAGCAGTCTGGCAGTTTACCGTTTCGTATTTAAGAGATACTTTAAAAGTCCATAATTTTATTTATGCTTTTTCTCCAGATACCAGATTTAATTCTGAATCAGAATATTTAGAACGTTATCCCGGAGATGATCATGTCGATTTATTTGGAATGGACGATTACGGCGATTTTGGACGTGATGGAAAATATGATTTAGAAGTTGGTATCAAAAGACTCAAAATAATATCAGATACCGCTATTAAAAAGAATAAACTGGCGGCTTTTACTGAAACAGGCTTAGAATCAATCCCAAACGCCGCATGGTGGACAGAAACGCTGTTGAAATCTCTGCAAAAAGAAAAAATTGAACTCTGTTATATTTTAGTTTGGCGAAATGATGCCAAAAGTCCAACACATTATTACGCTCCATTTCCGGGACAAATAAGCGAACAGGACTTTATTAAATTCTATAACGATCCCTACACTTTATTTGAAAATGATTTGAAGAACATTTATAAGAGGAAATTTTAAATAATTTCCTCTTTTTTTTGATTTAACCCTAAAAACTATTTCGTTGTATTTTAGGATTTTTCTTATTTTATATACCTGCGGTTAAAGTTTTTTATTTTAGTGAGAAATCCATAAAATCTTGCTTAAAAATTTTGTTTTAATGAAAAAAATCTGCCTTTTTTAAGCATAATAATATTGTATAGTTAAAAACGTAAAGGATTGCTTTTAATTTTTCTTAAAAAATCTACTGTCTAAAATGAAAAAATATTTGAATTCGTGTAACATTTCTACATTTGTAGCGTCTTTTATATAGAATTTCAATTTTAGAAAGACAATATTTCGAATTCATTAATAAAACGTTAAGAATTAGTTAAAACAAAGTACTTGGTAATACAATGTACCGAAATTTAAATTACATTTGTCAAGAATTTAAAAGTAATTCATTATCAATCAAATATTTATCAATCAATTTAACAAACCCAATCATTATGAAAAATTCAGTTATTTATTTAGGATTAGCTTTAGTAACATTTGTAAATGTAGCAACAGCTTCTAACAACTCATCAATTGTTAAAAATCAAGTTGAAGTATCAGCTGTATACGGAGGAACACCTTTAGTAGTTGCAGTAAGTAAAGGAGATATCGATACAGTAAAGAAATTTATTGAATACGGTGCTGATGTAAATGAAAAAGCAGATGATATGTCTCCATTAATGACAGCTGCTCGTTATAACAGAGTAGAAATTATTAAAGTATTATTAGCTGCAGGAGCTCATGCATATGACAAAAATGAAAAAGGATATACAGCTTTAAAATATGCACAATTATCAAATGCAACAGAAGCTATTGCACTTTTAAAAGACGCAAAATAATAGTTTAAAAAAGTTTGAGTTAGTACAAACGGCCTTCTTTGAGCGGATGGCCGTTTTTTTATACCTTATTGTTTCGTTACATAATTTATATAAGTAAAAAAGCACCATTAATTTTAATGGTGCTTTTTCATTCTAAATCAAATTAACCTAACCAAAAATTAATTTTATTGTAAATGCTGCTACTCTATAGGAGCATGTTTTTTCTTGTTGAATATCCAGAATAAAATAGGGAATACTAATAACGTCAGGATTGTTGCTGTTACCAAACCTCCAATAATTACGATTGCAAGAGGTTTTTGAGATTCAGAACCAATTCCCGTAGAAATTGCTGCCGGCATTAAACCTATCGAAGCCATAAGTGCAGTCATAACTACGGCTCTTGTTCTCGCTTTTACTCCCATAAAAATGGATTCTTCAAGTGAGAATTTTGCCTTGAGATTATGATGAAATTCTGATATCAGGATAACACCATTCTGAATACAAATTCCCAGTAAAGCAATAAATCCAACTCCTGCTGAAATCCCGAAATTCATTCCGGTTAAGTGTAAAGCAATAATTCCTCCAATTACGGCAAATGGAACATTGGCTAAAACTAATAGTGAATCTTTGAAATTTCCAAACAAAATAAACAACAGCACAAATATTCCAATTAAACTGATTGGTACAACCTGAGCCAGACGCGCACTTGCACGAACCTGATTTTCAAATTCTCCAGTCCATCCTGTTGTATATCCCGGCGGCATTTTTACTTCTGCCACTTTAGATTGTGCTTCGGCAATGGTACTTCCTAAATCTCGGTCACGAACTGAGAATTTTACACCAATAAAACGTTTTGTATTATCTCTGTAAATAAAAGCCGGACCAGTTATCGTTTTAATATCGCAGATTTCTTTTAAAGGAATTTTTGCTCCGCTGATGGTTGGTACTTTTAACTCCGCCAAATCTTCTTCATCTTTACGATATTCTTTAGAAAAACGAACTCGAACATCAAATTTCTTTTCATCCTCATATTTTTGAGTAGCTGTTTTTCCTCCAAAAGCCAATTCTAAAACCGCCTGTGCATCGCTTAATGTTACGCCATAAGCAGCCATTTTTTCTCGATCCAGAATTACACTAATTTCAGGCTGACCAACATTTCTAAGAATCCCGACATCTTTAATACCAGGAATATTTTTAATTTTTTCTAAAACCTGATTCGACAATTCATCTAATTTATCTAAATCATCACCATAAATCTTAACCGCATTCGAAGCTTTGAAACCAGCTACAGACTCTGCAACGTTATCAATTACAGGCTGAGAATAATTATACGTAATTCCTTGGTGAACTTTCAGTTTGTTATCCATTTCATTAATCAAACCATCCATCGTGATTTTTCGCGTCCATTCTGATTTCGGCTTCAAATCAACCTGAAGCTGAATAAATCCAAATCCGTTAGGATCCGTTCCGTCATTACTTCTTCCGGTTTGCGAAAGCACATTTTTCACTTCAGGAAAACTTTCTAGATCTTTTCGAATCATTGCCGCGGTTTTCACACTTTCAGGCAATGAAGTACTCATTGGTAATTCAGCGGTTACCCATAAAGCTCCTTCATTTAACTGAGGTAAAAATTCTGTTCCTAAAAACGTAGCAGAGAAAAAAGTTGCAGCAATCACACTTAATGAAATCACTAAAGTTTTTACTTTATGCTTAAAGGTCCAGGCAAAACCTTTTGCCACATTTCTGTCCCAAAAGTTTACAAACGGATTGTTTTTTTCTTTTACGTTTTTATTCAATAAAATATGAGATAAAACCGGAACCAAAGTCAAAGTAAAAAGTAATGCTCCCATTAAGGCAAAACCTAATGTATAGGCCAGAGGAGAGAACATTTTTCCTTCTACTTTCTGGAATGAAAATATGGGCAGTAAAGCGGTAATAATAATAAGTTTAGAGAAAAAGATGGCTTTACCCATTTCTGTTCCCGTTTTCTTAATAATACTACCTTTTGCAATTTTATTATAAGCCGTCATTCCCAATTGATGCGCTCGATGATCGAGTACAACAAATAATCCTTCGACCATTACAACCGCACCATCAATAATAATCCCGAAATCGACCGCTCCTAAACTCAGTAAGTTGGCGCTCATTCCCATCATTTTCAAACATAAAAAGGCAAATAATAAAGAAAGCGGAATTACGATAGAAACCGTAAAAGTAGTTCTCCAGTCTGCCATGAAAAGAAACACAACGCATGTAACCAGAATAATACCTTCAAATAAATTGTGCATTACCGTTTCGGTAGTGAAATTCATTAAGTTGTCACGATCGTAAAAAGTTTCAATTTTAATATCCTTCGGAAGAACATTATCATTCAAATCCTTTATTTTATCTTTAATTAAGGCTAAAGTTTCCTGCGCATTTTCACCTTTACGCATTACAACAATCCCTTCAACGGCATCATCATTTTTGCCAATTCCGGTTTGCCCGACTCTTGGCATCGAGCTTTCATAAACAGAAGCTACATTTTTTACCAAAATTGGATTTCCGTGAGCATCATCTACAATAATGTTTTCAATATCCGATATTGATTTTAAAAGCCCAACACCACGAACCACAAAAGCCTGTCCATTTTTTTCGATAATATCACCACCAACATTTAAGTTTCCTGAATTTACAGCATTATAAACTTGAAGCGGTGTGATATTATATTTAGCTAATTTTACAGGATCAACACCTACTTCATAAGTTTTTGTTTGTCCTCCAAAAACGTTCAAATCAGCAACTCCGGGAACGGCACGTAATTGTTTGTCAATAACCCAGTTTTGGTAAGTCAACAACTCACGGCTGTCGCGGCTGTCACTTTTTACAATATACCTGAAAATTTCACCAGTTGGCCCGTACGGCGGCTGAACATCTGGTTCAACATCATCTGGAAGTGTCACATTTTTAAGTAAATTGTTTACCTGAAAACGAGCAAAAGTATCATCAACACCATCATCAAAAATAATTTTGATTACAGATAAACCAAACATCGTAATACTTCTAACGCTTGTTTTTTTCTGAACCGAGTTCATCGAGATTTCGATAGGAGTAGTAACAAAACGTTCTACTTCTTCGGCACTTTTACCATTCCATTGCGTAATGATGATAATTTGAGTATTCGTTACATCAGGAAAAGCGTCAATCGGCATATTTTTAAAGGATATGAATCCGGCAACTGCCAATATTCCAACCCAAAAAAAGGTAAATGCTTTATTCTTAAGTGAAAAAGCAATTATATTTCGTATGAATTTGTTCATGTCTTAATCGTTTAAAGCGCGATAAATAAATAATTGATTATTGGTAATGACTTTTTCATTTTCCTTTAAACCGCTTGAAATGTAAGTTGTGTCGCCAACAACTCTGTAAACTTCAACTTGTCTTGTTTCGATATTATGGCGATCTTTAAAAATCATGACGAAATTTTTACTTTTATCAAAAACAATCGCATTACTTGGAATTGCAATCATTGATTCATTTTCGTTATATGATAATTTGATATTGGCGTTCATATCTGGTTTTAATAAAAACCCCGGATTTTGAAGTTTAATGCGTGCCTGCATCGCTTTTGTTTCAGGATCAATTACATTGAAAATTTTATCCACTTTTCCTTTAAAAACTTTATCAGGATAACTTAAGGTTGTTACACTTGCATCAATTCCTAACTTAATTTTATTGATGTCAATTTCATTAATATTAGCCATCGCCCAAACTTCACTGATTTCAGCAATGTCAAAAATGTTTTCAGAACGATCAGAACGTAAAAGCATATCCTGATTGATGCTTTTTTGAATAATAAATCCGCTGATTGGCGCTGTAACTTCATAAATTGAACCCGCCTTAATATTATAGATTTTATAAGTTTCCTGAATTTTACTCAATTGAGACTGTGCTTTATTTACTTCGGCTTTTGCCTGTAATACATCACTTTCAGAATTTAATTTTCCGTCAAATAATTCCGTTGCCACTTTCAAGTTGTTTTTTGCAACCAGTAAATCACTTTTAGCATCGATAGACTGCTTTTCAAAATCAGCAATATCAGTACTTTTTATCGTTGCCAGAACTTGTCCTTTTTTTACATAATCTCCAAGTTCCACATTTACTTTAATCACGTTTCCGCCAACAAGCGGGTAAACATCAATTAGTTTATTATTATCGGCTGTAATTTTTCCGTAAAAACTCAATTCGTTTTTTACAGTTTGTTTTTCTGCAGTTGCTGTACTTGTAGTTTTTAGCATACTATCGCTCAAGGCGAAAGAAGTATTCGTTTGAGGATTTTCTACTTCCTTTTTACAGCTCGTAAGAGATAAGCTTACAATTGCAATTCCTATAATTAGTGTATGTTTCATTATTATTTAATTTTAAAATAAATCCTTGTTAATGGTAGTATTCAATTCTTCGCCTGATAGAGCCAGTTTTTTCTTCAATTCATTTAACTGAATATTAGCCTGATTATAACTTTCCATAAAATCAGTAAATTCTAATAAGCTGATATTTCGTTTTTGAAAATTGGTTAAGATTCCATTATAAACAGCTTCAAAATCTGAGTTTACCGTTGGTTTAATAACCGCATAGTTTTTACGGGATTCATCCCATTTATTCCATGCCGATGTAATTTCAGTTTCCAGTTGAAGTCCAAAATTTTGTTTTTCTACTTTAGATTGTTCCAAAACGACCTGAGCATTTTTAATATTTCCTTTGTTTTTGTTCCAAAGTGGAAGCGGAATTCCAAGAGAAACATTTGCCTCTCTATTAAAAGCACCGCTTCGTTGATCGTAATTTGCACCTAAAGTAATATCAGGAATCGAAAGTGATTTTTGCCATTTTACATTCAGTTCATTGGCTTCAATCTCTTTTTGTTTGGCTAAATAATCTGGACGATTGGCTATAGCATCATCTTCAAAAGATCTTAAATCAAACGGAATAATTTTTAAATATTTATTAAAATCATCTTTAGAGACATCTGGAATTATTGTTTCAGTTGAATTCAACAACAATTTTAAATTTGCCTGTTCTTCAATACTGTTATTCACAACTTCCATTCTTTCATTTTTAAAATTCAGATATAGAGATTGTAAACGAACAACATCACGCAAAGGAATATTTCCTTTTTGAGCCTGAATAGAGTAGGAGTTAATTAAATCTTCAATATGAACAAGCTGTTTATCTGTTATTTCAAGACTTTTTGTATTGTAATAAACCGTATAAAAACTCTGGCGTAACTGCAATTTTAATGTTCTAAGTAAATCATTAAACTGAAGTTCTGCTAATTGTTCATTAGTTTGTGCCAGTTTAACTTCATTGCGTTTTTTACCTCCTAAATAAATTAACTGCTCGATACCAAATACCTTTTGTCCTTCTTTCCCAATATCAAAGAATTTATCCCTTTCAGGATTGTAGGCATTTAATTCTGCAGTAATTGTTGGATTGTCCCATATTCGGGCTTGAATGGTCATTGCTTTTGCGGCATCGATATTATAATGAGATGCTAACAAAAAAAGATTATTTTTAAGAAACTGACTCTCACAATCCTGAAGTGTGATTGTTTTTTGAGCCATAACTACCTGATTAAGGAGTACAAGTAGTAATAATGCATATAGTTTTCTCATTGTATCTATTTTATTTTGTACAAATATGCTATCGCCAGACTTTAAGAGTGCTTAAAATCTACCTTAAAATTAGCTTAAAATAAAATATTAATGAAAGAATAATTGGAATAAATTTTCTTTACTATTTGGTATACTGTAAGTTATAGAAGATTTGTGCAACGTTAAAATACGGTTTACAATACGTAAACCAAGACCAAAACCAGATGTTCCTTTAGAATTTTTTCCGCGCATAAAAGGCTGAAAAAGATTTTTTTGTTCTGTTTCACTTAAAGTATTTCCAGTATTTAAAACTGAAATGACCAAATGATTTTCCTGAGTGCTTATTTTTACTAAAGCCTGTTTATTATCTGAGTAAACGCAGGCATTTTTTAAAACATTAATTAAAGCAATCTCCAAAAGGTTTTTATTACCTTTAACTTCTAATGCCGTATCTAAATTGTCGCTTTCTTCAATTTCAAATAAAATGACAAACTCAGGAAAACTTTTTTTTAAATTTTCAATTGCCGAGAATAGAATTTCATCCATTCTATGAACTTCATTGTTCTCATTATTTTTATTGTTATCAATTTTAGACAATATCAATAAAGAACTAATCAATTCCGTTAAATGATTAACATCAGATAAAATAGTAGTTAAGAAAGTTTTTCCCTTTGCAGAAGTAGCAGGATCAGCAACTGTATTTTCTATTTGTGCCGTAATTCTCGAAAGAGGCGTTCTAAGTTCATGCGAAGCGTGCGCCGTAAACTCTTTTTGTTTTTGATAAGAAACCTCAATGCGGTCCATCATGAAATTAAATTCATTGGCAATCAAATCAATTTCATCTTTATTATTTTTTGAAGCAATACGAGTATCAAGATTATTTTCGTTGATATTTTTTATTTTCTGATGAAATAAACTCAGCGGATTCATGGCTTTTTTAACCATAAATGAAGTTAAAACCCAGCAGATACAAGTAAATAAAATATAAGATATAATGAGAGTATATCTTAAAAAAAGTAGTTTTCTCTTTCCATAATCATCCGTAGCCGAAATTAAAGCATAAAAATCTTTATCCTTCGTATCGTAAAAAACACCATAAACCTCATAATCACCTTGCTGTTTAAAGAAAGTTTTATGTTTTTTAAGGTATTTTAAATCCTCAACAGACCAGTTTATTTTAGCATCATCAATACTGCTGTAAATAAGTTTAAAATGAGAATCAAAAACCAAAGTCTTTTCGTCATATAACTTATTGATTGAGTTTTGATCAATAATCTTCAAAAGCTGATCATCAACTTCTTTTACATTAACCAAAAGCTTAATGTTCGAAAGTGCTTTAATTTCTAAACGATCCCGAAATTCTTCTTTTCTAAAATTAGAATACAAAACAAAAATCACCGTAGAAGCCAACCCAAAAAGGATTGTAAATAGTAAGCTTACTAAAAGTGATATTCTGTTTTTTAAAGTCATTCTTCGTTACTTAAATAATACCCGTATCCAATTTTGGTGCGGATAAGTTTTATCTCGTGATCTTTATCAATTTTTTTTCGAAGGAAATTAATATAAACTTCAATTGTATTTTGATTTGTTTCGATATGATAATCCCAAAGTTTATCGGCAATAAATTGTTTAGACAAAACTTTTCCTTTGGCATGAGCCAAAATTAAAATCAATTTAAACTCTTTTGGAGTAAGCTTAATTTCTTCGCCAGAGCGAAAAACCTTCATTTCTTCTTCCAGAATTTCTAAATCTTCAATAATAATTTTCTTTTCTGTTTGCTGCGGGATTTCTTTTCTCCTTAATAAAGATAAAATTCGGGCGTACAATTCATCAAAATGAAAAGGCTTAACCAAATAATCATCGGCGCCATTATCAAAAGAAGCGAGTTTATCTTCAATTTCGCTAAAAGCCGTCAACATTATAATAGGAGTCTTTTTATCAACCTCTCTAATTCCTTTGCAAACATCAATGCCGTTTGTTCCGGGAACATTAATATCGAGAATGATTAAATCATACTCGTAAGGAAAATATTTTTTTAATAATAAAGAACCATCATAATAAGGTATACACTCGAATTCTTTAGTAGTAAAGAATGCGGAGATTTCTTTAGATAAAGTAAAATCGTCTTCGAGTAGTAAAATTTTCATGCTGTGTTTGTTTATAAATTCGGCTGTTAAAATAAACAGCCGAATTTATGTTTCTAAAAATATTATTGGAAATAAGAAAAACTCTGATTGTTTTCTATTTTCAAAAGCGATTCATAAATCAGCTGAATCACATTTTCTACATCTTCTTTGTGAACCATTTCAACCGTTGTATGCATATAACGCAACGGAAGAGAAATCAAAGCCGATGCCACACCGCCATTGCTGTAAGCAAAAGCATCAGTATCAGTTCCCGTTGCTCTCGATGTTGCATGACGCTGAAACGGAATCTTATTTTCTTCGGCAGTATCTACAATTAAATCACGAAGTTTATTTTGAATAGCTGGAGAATAAGCAATAACAGGACCTTTACCCATTTTCAAATCACCTTCAACTTTTTTATCAATCATTGGAGTAGTGGTATCGTGACAAACATCAGTCACAATCGCAACGTTTGGTTTAATCGTATGCGCAATCATTTCGGCACCACGAAGACCAATTTCTTCCTGAACCGAGTTTACAATATATAATCCAAAAGGAAGTTTCTTTTTATTTTCATGTAATAAACGAGCAACTTCAGCAATCATAAAACCACCCATTCTGTTATCAATTGCGCGGCATACAAATTTGTTTTCATTCAAAATCATAAATTCATCAGGATAAGTAATCACACATCCTACATGAACACCCATTGCTTCAACCTGCTCTTTAGTTTCACAGCCCAAATCAATAAAAATATTGCTTAGTTTCGGAATCTCCTCTTTATCTCGCAAACGAGTATGAATCGCCGGCCATCCAAAAACACCCTTTACAATTCCTTTTTTAGTATGAATATTAACCCTTTTCGAAGGAGCAATTTGATGATCTGAGCCCCCATTTCTTATTACATATAATAAACCATCATCCGTAATATAATTTACATACCACGAAATTTCATCAGCATGCCCTTCAATTACAACCTTAAAAGGAGCATCCGGATTAATAACTCCCACAGCTGTACCATATGTATCAGTAATAAAAGTATCAACATAAGGTTTCAAATAATTCATCCACAATTTTTGCCCTTCACTTTCGTAACCAGTCGGCGAAGCGTTATTTAGATAGCTTTCCAGGAAAGCAACAGAAGTATCATTTAAGATAGATTTTGTACTCATAAAAATATTTTTGCGCTAATTTATAAATTTGGTATTAGAGTTGTGTATAAATATATAATTTTACATTTAAATTAAGACTCCATGAGATTTACCTACAGTATTTTGTTTTTATTATTGATTGCATTTACAAGTCAAGCCCAAGTTACTCCAAAAGAAAATCAGGAAATGGGCTATATATTAACCGAACAAGATTCGATTTTGAATGATACCATTCAGCTGCCCGAGATCATTATCTCAAAAGGAGAGAGAATGAGTGCCGAAGAAATGAAGCAGTTTCAGATTCTGCAAAACAGAGTCTATAAAGTGTATCCTTATGCAAGATTGGCTGCAGATAGATTAACAGCACTAAATAACGGAATGGCGCGATTGAAAACCAATCGTGAAAAAAAGAAGTATTTTAAGATCGTAGAAGACTACCTTAATAATGAATTCGAAGACAGACTTAAAAAGCTTTCCAGAAAACAAGGGCAGATTCTTGTAAAATTGGTGTATCGCCAAACCGGTAAAACAACTTATGAGTTAATCAAAAACCTAAAAAGTGGTTTCAAAGCCTTCGTTTCAAATACAACAGCCAATTTATTCGACATAAGTTTAAAAACCGAATACAAACCTTACGATGTAAACGAAGACTATTTAATAGAAACAATTCTTGTACGCGGTTTCGAATCTGGGCGTCTATTAAATCAAACCCCAGCCAATCCCGTAAATTATAATAACCTTATGGAACATTGGGAAACCAAAGCCAAGGAGCTCAACAAAAAATAACATACATATATATAAGAGTGTAGATTTCATTCTCATAACCCGACAGATTTTAGAAACCTGTCGGGTTTATTTTTTATACATATATATGTATAGAATAAATTAAAGATCCAATTCTCCGTAGAAACGCACAGCAGTGTGTCTACGTCACGTATAAAGAAAATTTAATTCATGATACT
>NZ_JAVDTG010000016.1:0-83968 GCF_031455715.1 Flavobacterium sp. 2755 | reverse complement strand
TGTTTTGAAATCTCTTTCAAAACGGCTGTCAATTCAATATGTCTACGAACGTGTCTTATTTTCTTTTTCGCTTGTCTCTCAAAGCGGGTGCAAAACTAAAACTTCTTTTTGTTTCTCGCAAGAAAAATTTAAAAAAATTTTGAAACTTTTTTTTCGTCTCCTTTTTATCAATTTTCCTTCCAGTCTCTCAATGAACTTCCGTGTTTTGCGGGGTGCAAATGTAAAAGCATTTTTCAAATCTCACAAGCTTTTTCTAATCTTTTTTCTGAAAAATTTTTCAGTTTTGATTTCTTTTCCTGCCAGTCTTTCAGTGAACCTCTTTCGTTGTTGCGGGTGCAAAAGTACACAACAATTCCAGTTACGCAAGCCTTTTTGCAAACTATTTTTAATCTTTTTTGCAATTATTTCTTAACTCTCTGATAACACAAGTTTTACAATTTAAACTTTTTTGAAACATTGTCAGGTTTTTCTACACCGCATTGCTTTTTCCTTATTTTATGCCCTTTCTGCAATACCGTTTTTGAAGAGTTATTAAGTTTTGAGTCTTTTTTGACTGGTTTTGCCACAAAGGCACTAATTCACAAAGATTGCTTTTTCTTCCGTTTTATTAATCTCGCAGAGACGCAGAGGCGCAAAGTTTCTATTTTTGGGATGTTTTTCTTTTGAAAACTCATGCCCTAGCCCCGATAGCAGCGAAAATCCTTTTGTGCCGGGGTTCGGCACAAAAGATTGGAGCGGATAGCGGGATTAAGCTCCTTATTAATCTTCAAACTTAAAAGGCTTCTACTTCGCTCAGCCGGACAATCAGCATTCAAAACCTAACAACAGTTTCATTCAAGCCATATAGTCTTTTTACTCTTAATATATATTATAGTAGAGTTTTCTACTTATATATGTATACAAATAAACCCCGCAGGTTTTAAAACCCTGTCGAATTATAGAAATAATAGCTACTCTTAGTATTAGTATACCTAGCTTCTTACATAATAAAGTAATCTTCTACATATATATATTGTATGTATTTTTGTAATCACTTATATTTGCATTCACAAAATTATAAACAATGATCAAGATTACTTTACCCGATGGGTCAATTAGAGAGTTCGCTCAAGGCGTAACTCCAATGGAGGTCGCTAAAAACATTAGCGAAGGTTTTGCAAGAAATGTGATTTCTGCATCTTTTAATGGTACAACTATTGAAACCGAGACCCCATTAACGACCGATGGTAATCTTATATTATATACTTGGAATGATGCTGAAGGTAAAAAAGCTTTCTGGCATTCGACTTCGCACGTAATGGCACAAGCTCTTGAGGAATTGTACCCTGGAATTAAATTAACTCTTGGGCCTGCAATTGCTAATGGGTTTTACTATGACGTGGATTTTGAAGACCAAAAAATCTCTGAAGCTGACTTTAAAAAGATCGAAGATCGTGTTCTTGAGATTTCAAGAGGCAAACACGAATTTAAAATGCGTCCGGTTAGCAAAGCTGATGCATTAGAAATGTATAAAGACAATGTTTACAAGACTGAATTGATTTCTAATCTTGAAGACGGTACTATTACTTTTTGCGATCATTCTACTTTTACTGATTTATGTCGTGGTGGACATATTCCGAATACTGGAATCATCAAAGCTATGAAAATCATGAGCGTTGCTGGTGCTTACTGGAGAGGTGATGAAAAGAACAAGCAGCTGACTCGTGTTTATGGAACTTCTTTCCCTAAACAAAAAGATTTAACTGAATATCTTGAACTTCTTGAAGAAGCTAAGCGTCGTGACCACCGTAAATTAGGAAAAGAACTTGAATTGTTTGCTTTCTCTCAGAAAGTGGGCCAAGGTTTACCTTTATGGTTACCTAAAGGCGCTGCGCTTAGAGAACGTTTAGAGCAATTTTTAAAGAGAGCTCAAAAGAAAGCAGGTTATGAGCAAGTTGTGAGTCCGCATATTGGACAAAAAGAGCTTTATGTAACTTCTGGGCATTATGCTAAATATGGGGCTGATAGTTTTCAGCCGATACATACTCCTGCAGAAGGTGAAGAGTTTTTATTGAAACCAATGAACTGTCCTCACCACTGTGAGATTTACAATGTAAGACCTTGGTCATATAAAGATTTACCTAAGCGTTATGCTGAATTTGGTACTGTATATAGATATGAGCAATCTGGTGAATTACATGGTTTAACTCGTGTTAGAGGTTTTACTCAGGATGATGCGCATATTTTTTGTACTCCGGAACAATTGGATGAAGAGTTCAAAAAAGTAATTGACTTAGTATTATATGTATTTGGTTCGTTAGGTTTTGAAAACTTTACTGCTCAAATTTCATTGAGAGATCAGGAAAACAGAGAGAAATATATTGGTACGGATGAAAACTGGGAGAAAGCTGAAAACGCAATTATCAATGCCGCGGCTGACAAAGGATTGAATACTGTAGTAGAATATGGTGAAGCTGCATTTTATGGACCTAAGCTTGACTTTATGGTTAAGGATGCTTTGGGAAGACAATGGCAGTTAGGAACAATTCAGGTTGATTATAACCTTCCTGAGCGTTTTGATTTGACATACAAAGGTGCTGATAATGAATTACATCGCCCGGTTATGATTCACAGAGCTCCTTTTGGATCTATGGAACGTTTTATAGCAATTTTACTAGAGCACACAGCAGGAAATTTCCCACTTTGGCTAATGCCTGAGCAGGCTATTATATTGTCTTTGAGCGAGAAATACGAAAATTATGCTAAAAAAGTTTTAGATTTGCTAGAAAATCACGAAATTCGCGCCCTAATTGACAACCGAAATGAAACTATCGGTAAGAAAATTAGAGATGCAGAAATGCAAAAAATTCCATTTATGCTTATCGTGGGTGAAGAGGAAGAGAAAAACGGCACTATTTCTATTCGTCGCCACGGCCAAGAAGGAAAAGGTAATATCACTGTTTCTATCGAAGAATTTGCTTCGATTGTAGACGAAGAAATAAAAAAGACATTAAAAGTATTTACAGTTTAACTTAAATTAGAAAGTCATAGCAATAAAAAGTAACAGAGGTTTTCAACCTCGAGTAGAAAAAAAAGATGCACACAGAATAAATAACAATATTCGTGGTGTACAGGAAGTAAGGTTAGTAGGCGAGAACATCGAACCAGGTGTATTTAAGCTTGCAGAAGCTTTACGTCTAGCAGATCAGTTTGAATTAGACTTGGTTGAAATTTCGCCAAATGCTGAGCCGCCGGTTTGTAAAATCATGGATTACAAGAAATTTGTTTACGAACAAAAGAAGCGTGATAAGGCATTAAAAGCTAAATCATCGCAGGTTGTAGTAAAAGAGATTCGTTTTGGTCCTCAAACAGATGAGCATGATTATGAATTTAAAAGAAAGAATGCTGAGAAGTTCTTAAAAGAGGGAGCTAAATTAAAAGCATTTGTTTTCTTTAAAGGACGTTCGATCATCTATAAAGATCAAGGACAAATTTTACTTTTACGTTTGGCAACAGATTTAGAGGAGCATGGTAAAGTTGAAGCTATGCCGGTTCTTGAAGGAAAGAGAATGATTATGTTCATTGCTCCGAAAAAGAAAAAATAATTTGCTATAAGCAGTAAGCTTTAAGCAAAACCATTTGCCTAAAGCTTACTGCCTAAAGCTTAGAAAATATAAGTAAGTAAGAATAAATTAAAACACTAGGAAAAATGCCTAAAATGAAAACTAAATCTAGCGCTAAGAAACGTTTTAAAGTTACTGGTTCTGGAAAGATTAAAAGAAAGCATGCTTTTAAAAGTCACATCTTGACTAAAAAATCTAAAAAACGTAAATTAGCTTTGACACACTCAGCGCTAGTTCACTCAACAGATATGAAAAGCATCAAACAACAATTAAGAATTATCTAATAATTCTTTAGGTTAAAAAATTATTTATATAACCTTGGAGTATGGCTTTCAAGTTCCTTTGATTCAATTCAGGACGCCTGCTACAAAAACACATTAAAATTATGCCAAGATCGGTAAATTCAGTTGCTAAAAGAGCAAGAAGAAAAAAAATAATGAAGCAAGCCAAAGGTTTCTTTGGTAGACGTAAAAACGTTTGGACAGTTGCTAAGAACGCGGTAGAGAAAGCGATGAGCTACGCTTACCGTGACAGAAAACAGAATAAAAGAAATTTTCGTTCATTATGGATTCAACGTATTAACGCTGGAGCTAGATTAGAAGGAATGTCTTATTCTCAATTCATGGGGAAAGTTAAAGCTAACGGAATCGAATTGAACCGTAAAGTTCTTGCTGATTTAGCGATGAACCACCCAGAAGCTTTCAAAGCAATACTTAATAGAGTAAAATAAACGTTTTATAAACTCAATTTAGATTACTTACTTATCATAAAGAAACCATTCGTTAATTCGGATGGTTTTTTGTTTTTACAATAATCTGTTTTACCTTTAATCCTATCATAAAACAATTGTAAAATGTTTACGGCAATATTTGATCATATACAGAAATTTATAACATTAGAGCCTTCAGAAATTGAGACACTAGAAACATGTCTTACTATTTCGAAAGTAAAAAAGAAAGAACATCTATTACAGGAAGGCCAAGTTTGTAATACCTTATATTTTATACTAAAAGGCTGTGCGAGACAATATATCATTAATCCGAAAGGTGTAGAACAAACTTTGCAATTTGCTGTTGAAAATTGGTGGATAACTGATTATTTAAGTTACCACAACACTACTCCATCTCACTTCTATATTCAGACTGTTGAAAATTGTGAATTAATAGCGATTGAAAAAGGGACTTTAGAGTCTCTATTAGTTGAAATTCCTAAGCTGGAAAGATATTTTAGAATCGTTTCTCAAAAATCATTTGGCGCGGCTCAAATGCGTATTAAATTTTTATTTACAATGTCTGCCGAAGAAAGGTATCATCATTTTAATAATCAAAATCCGGAGTTTGTACAGCGTGTACCGCAATACATGCTTGCCTCCTATTTAGATTTTTCTGCAGAATTTATGAGCAAAATCAGGGCTGGAAAAGTCTGATTTCAATTTCTTGAAGTAGTTCAAGTTTTTAAAAGGATACATTACTGACCTTTGTAATGAACTTTTAAAACACATAAAAATGAAATCAAGAATTCTTATCCCAGAAGCTGCCCCACAAGCTTATCAGGCTTTAATTAACTTAGAAAAATATATTTCTACTACCTCATTAACTCCAGTCCATAAAGAATTAATTAAAATACGTGCCTCTCAAATTAATGGTTGTGCGTATTGCATTAACATGCACACTGCTGATGCGAGAAAACATGGCATTTCTGAACAAAGAATATACTTAACAAGTGCATGGCGTGAAGCTGATGTTTATACTGAAGAAGAAAAAGCTATTTTAGCTTTAACAGAGCAGGTAACTTTAATTAACAACCATGTTACTGACGAAGTTTATCAAAATGCAGCAAACTTATTTGATGAAAAATATTTAGCAGAAATTATCCTTGCAATCATTACAATTAACTCTTGGAACAGACTAGCAATTACTACTGGATTAAGAGCTGTATAATTCCTTTATAAGGATAAATTTTACAACATTTTTAAAATTCTAAACCCTCCCGTCAGAGGGTTTCTTTGTATTTACCTGTAAATGAGACTTAGTCAAATAAAAATTCAATCATTTTACAAAAACAGGTATTTATACTCTTTCATGGGAATTTAGGTTTTCTATTTTTGGTTTATGATTTCAAAATACACTACAATAAATTCATATTCCATGGCAGTTTCTTTTGTCTTTTTTGCATGCCAGAAGGAATATCATAAATATTCTAATTTAAAAAACTTACAACTAAAAAATATAACCATTATAAAACTTCATCGGATTTTTCATTAGTTGTTTATATGTACGGGGAAATACGGAAATCCGTACGAAGACTACAACTAAGAGGATTAATTTTGAAAAGCAATAGATTTAAATTTACTATAAAATAATAAAATTTGTATGTTCAAAAAGGTTTTAATTGCAGAGGACATAGACAGTATTAGTGCAACAATTATAAAAGTTCTTGAAGAACTAGAAATTCCGGTAATCCACCATGTAAAATATTATGATGATGGTTTATTAAAAATCAGAAAAAGTCTTCTTGACAATGAACCGTATGATTTGTTAATTACCGATTTATCTTTTAAAATAGATCATCGAAACACCAACATTTTGAATGGTGAGGAGCTTATTAACTCTGTGAATAAAATACATCCTCAATTAAAGAAAATTGTATTTTCATCAGAAGATAAATCATATAGGATAAAAAAGCTTTTTAATGAATTAAAGATCACGGCGTATGTTTCTAAAGGAAGAAATAGTATTGAGGAGTTAAAAATTGCCATGCAAAAGGCTTATAAAAATGAAGAAAAAATACTTTCTTCAGATTTAAGCTTTAGTTTTAATGATAAATCTTTAATTGAAATTGAATCTTATGACATTTCTATTTTAACCCTAATGGCAAGAGGTTATATTTTAGGGAGCATTTCAAATGAATTTAAGGCAAAATCGATAACTCCAAACGGAACCAGCAGTATTGAGAAACGAATTAATAAATTAAAAATATATTTTAAAGCTAATAACAATGTGCACTTAATTGCTATAGCCAAAGATTTCGGCTTAATTTAAATTCTATTAAACTTTATGAAACCTAAATATAAATTTAATCTGATATCGAAGATCAACACAGCCAGCAATAAAATTATCATAAAAACATTACTGCTTTGTCTTTTCTTGTCTATATGTTTTGCTTATGTTTCTGAAAAAACGGGCTGGCTTGAAATAGACTGGAAGATTATTTTTATACCTGCACTTCTTGTTCTGCAAATAATAATTATTGGAAAAGCTTTACAAAATAGATATAAAAAGCTTTAAGTATTTTGATTTAAAAATATCGAAATGCTTATATTTGATTTTTTAAAGCCTCATGAAAATTCTTATAAATTACGTTCTCTTACTATTCATTTCTTTCCAATCTTTAGCACAGACTAAAATTATTTCCTGGAATCTGGAAAACTTTGGAAAATCTAAATCACAATCAACCTTAAATTTTATAGCTAATACTGTACGTGATTATGACATTGTCGCTATTCAGGAAGTTGTTGCCGGGTACGGCGGCTCGCAGAGTGTTTCGAAACTTGCCACATTGCTAAATGAAAAAGGAGCAAAATGGGATTATGTTATTAGTGATCCTACAAGTGGAACCAGCTATAAAAAAGAACGCTATGCTTTTCTTTGGAAAACAAATAAAGCCAAATTAAAAGGAGAACCATGGCTTGAAAAAAAGTATAATTTAGAAATTGACCGCGAACCCTATTTTGCAACTTTCGAGATAAACAAAAAAACATTTACTCTGGTCAATTTTCATGCAATCACAAAAAGCAAACAGCCAGAAACTGAAATTAAATATTTCAAATTTCTGCCTCAGCAATATCCGAATCTCAATTTAGTATTTACCGGAGATTTTAATTGTCCGGAATCTCATACTGTTTTTAATCCGTTAAAGAAAATGGGATATACTTCAATGCTGCAAAAGCAAAAAACTACTTTAAAACAAAAATGTAATGGAGATGTTTGTCTTGCTTCTGAATTTGATAATACTTTTTACAATCCAAATAGATTAAATCATATCGATTCAGGAGTTATTTTATTCTATAAAAAATTCAATACGCTTCAGGATGCCCGAAAAATATCCGATCATATTCCTATTTGGTTAGAATTTTCGTTGAATTAAATTATGTTTTGAGCTTTTTCTTTTTTGCTGCCGGGAATAAAACGTTATTTAAAATCAAACGATAACCAGGAGAATTAGGATGTAAATCTAAAACTGTTGGCGGATCTCCAACCTGATGCTGAAAATCTTCGGGATCATGGCCTCCAAAAAAAGTAAACATTCCTTTTCCTTTTTCTCCATGAATGTATCTTGCTTCACCATTAAGTTCGCAAGTTCCCATCACTAATACATTTGATTTTACTAATGTTTCATTAAAAGAAGTCGTTTGTCCCATAAATCCTTTTACTAATTGGGTATGATTTTGACATAACATACTTGGAATTGGGTCCCATTTTGCAGAAAATTCCATTAAGGTAAAGTAATCTTTTTCCATTGGGACTCTTCTTTTTCCAGTCATATCAATATCTGAAAACTCGTAAACTTCTGGTCTTCGTTCTAAAATAAAGTCTTTGAATGCGAAAGAGTTTGCGTAATTTAGTTTTGATTGATAGTTAGATTCACTTGGATCTCCATCAAACATAGTTTCGCAAATATCAACACCATCTGCCGCAAGCGCAATATCAAAACTGTCAGTTGCTGAACACATGGCAAACATAAATCCGCCGCCAATAACAAAATCTCTTATTTTTTTTGCTACTGCGCCTTTTTCCTGAGAAACTTTAGAATAACCCAATTTAGAAGCTAAAATTTCGGCATCTTTTTTCTGTTCAATATACCAAGGTGTATTTTTATAAGCTGCATAAAATTTTCCGTATTGTCCAGTAAAATCTTCATGATGTAAATGCAGCCAATCATATAATAATAATTGGTCACTTAAAACTTCTTCATCATATATTGGTGTAAATGGAATTTCTGCATAAGTTAATACCAATGTTACTGCATCGTCCCAAGGTTGTTTTCCTTTTGGAGTATAAACTGCAATTTTTGGCGCTTTTTCAAGAATAACGGATTCCATATTTTGTGATGGACTCGAAATATCATTTAAAATTGAAGCTTCTTCACTATCTGAAAGTATCTCAAAGCTAACACCTCGAATTTTGCATTCTTTACGAATTTCATCAGCATCCGGTAATAAAAAAGAACCTCCGCGATAATTAAGTAACCAACTTGCTTTGTAATCTCTACTCAAACACCAATATGTAATACCGTAAGCTTTTAAGTGATTTTGCTGCGTTGTTTCATCCATCGGAAGTAAAATAAACGAAGCTTTTGCATTAAGGGAAAGCAATAAAATGAAAATATAAACTAAACTTTTTTTCATCAAAAAATATTTTAAGTAAAGATATAAAGGAAGCTTATAAAATCACAATAGAAGAGTAGTTTTATAATAATATAAAACTGTTAATTAACAAGAATACAAAAACATTTAAAGATTGAAATTTTGTAAAAAACAGGTAAAAATACGTAAACTATGACAACTTTTTCTGCCTAAATTTGGAATCTTAAAATCGACCAAATTAATCGATTAAAATCAAACCAAATGAATTACAACCAAAATAATCAACCAAAAGAATTTACCATAATGCAAAAAATAGGCATTTGTGTACTCGTTTTTACAATAATCGTTTATTATGTTTTATCCATTCAATTTTTAACAAGCTAAAA
Source organism: Flavobacterium sp. 2755 (assembly GCF_031455715.1). Taxonomy (NCBI): domain Bacteria; kingdom Pseudomonadati; phylum Bacteroidota; class Flavobacteriia; order Flavobacteriales; family Flavobacteriaceae; genus Flavobacterium; species Flavobacterium sp. 2755. The sequence goes on along the minus strand of NZ_JAVDTG010000016.1, from coordinate 74,615 downwards.
TTACAATGTCAAAACTGCAATTTCATTTTGAATAGCATAAACAACCAAACCAGCAATATTTCGTGATTCTGTTTTCAGTAATAAATTATTACGGTGTCCTTCTACTGTTCGCGGGCTTAAAAAAAGATGTTCTGCTATCTCTGTAGTTGTTTTTTGCTGACAGATTAGCTGTAAAATTTCAATTTCACGCGGAGAAAGAAAATTTGTTTCAAGATTGCCTTTTGAATTTTTAGAAGATACGATAGTTTCCTGAATGGTTTTTAATACATTTTCGTTGTAAAAAAATCCTTTTCTGTTAACTTCATTAATCGTTTTGATTAAATCTTTTGGAGTTGTGTTTTTAATGAGGTATGCCACTGCTCCAACCTGAATCATATTTGCTATAAATGATTTTGAATCATAGCTGGTCAGGGCTATAATTTTAATATCTGGAAAAGATTTTCGAATAATTTTTGTTGCTTCGACACCATTTAAAACCGGCATTTTCAAATCCATTATAATAATATCTGGCTTGACATCATTATTCTGTAATTTGTTAACCAGCTCTTCACCGTTTGAAGCTTCAAAAATAATTTCAATATTGTCTTCTCTTTGCAATAAAAAAGCTATTCCTTTCCGAAACAATACTTCGTCATCGACTAAGGCGATTTTAATTACGGCATTCATTTTGTCTGTTTTTGGTCATTTGGTTTCCCGAAATTACAAAATATGAATTAATAATAGCTAAAGAACCTTGTTTTATTGATGCTAAAGCGTAATTATTTACTAAAATTTATATTAAAAGGTAAAAATTACAGCAATACCTTTATTTATTTCTGAATCTATTTTAATAGTTCCGTTTAAAAAGGAAATCCGGCTGTCAATATTTTTCATTCCAAGTCCTTTTTGGTTTTCACTATTTTTGCTGTCAAAACCAATTCCGTTATCTTCATAATAACAAGTATTTATTCCGTTATTATCTTTAAAGGCAATCCAAATTTCTGTTGCTTTACCGTGGCGAAGCGAATTATTCATCAATTCCTGCAAAATTCTAAAAATGTGTAAATGACGATCGAGATTATCATCAAAATCTATTTCATTTTTATAATAAGTTTTAACTGATTTACTACTTTCAAATTCTTCGCATAATTCCTCAACACCCGCATTTAATCCGAATTTTTCAAAAACCGGCGGTAATAAATTATGAGCAATTTTTCTTGAATTTTCTAAGGCCTTTGCCGTTAGATTAATAATATTATCTGTAATCTCGATAGTTTCTTCTTCGGTTAAGTTAGGCGCAGAAAGCAAATGCGTATTTAAGGAAACAATATTAAGTTTTGAACTTATATCATCGTGCAAATCTTGTGCAATACGCTTACGTTCTTCTTCCTGCGTAACTATAATGGCATGAAGCTGTTCTTTTTGATACTGTAATACCAAATCTTTTTTCTCCAATTCTTTCTGAATTATTTTTTTTCTGGAGAAATAGAAAAATATTATCAATACAACTGCAACAATTATAAAGAAAAGAGAGATATATAATATAATGGCAACCAGTTCTTTTTCAGGGATTGAATGGGTATTCATATCTTTTTAGGTTTACAAAAAAATGCTTATTGATGTTGAAATCAAATATATCTCATTTAATTTGAATGTGATTATTTCTTGAAAATAATTATTAAATAAAAAAATCTCTATCAAGACACATACCTGATAGAGATTTTTGAAGTTGTATAGAACAAATTAATGATCATCATCTGTACATGGCGGACTTGGCTCACTAAAGTCGTAAACTCCATCTACTATTTTAGATGTTGCTGACGTCTTTTTAATATTATTGTCTTTATCTAAACCTACAAAAATAGTGGTCATTTTTCCTTCTTTATTCAATCCTAAAAACAATCCAACTTTTTCAATTCCTGCTTTATTTAGTATAGATGTAATCACCTCTGTTTCCATAGCATAACTTCGAATTCTTAAGCCATCGTATGATGTTATTTCATTTAGTTCCTCTACTTTATCTAGTTTTTCCTGCCAGGCTTCAATACCTGTAAAAGCTGTTTTTGGCGATAGTAAATGTTTATTTAATACTGCTGTTCTTTTACGAGTTAAGTCAATTGTTACCTCATTAAGATCTGTTAATTTATCTTGGTTTGAAGATGCAAATAATACTTTTGAATTTATTCTGCTTATTTCTTTTCCGGCAGAGTTCACTCCTGCTGCATCAATTTTTATAATCCCATTTTCATATCCTAATACAAATCGTAAATGATGTAAATCTGGAGTTGAAGTCAATTTAGAAAAATCTTGTGATGAAAATAAATAGCTTTTAACTTCTTTTTGCGAGCTTGCAAATTTATTATCTAAATCAGCATTTAACCAATTACTCTTTTCTGATGCTGTTGTACTTATTTCATCCTGAGTTGTTCCTCTCTGACATGAAAACATAACGAATATTACAATAGCAACGAGATAAAAATTTATTTTTTTCATATTATTTTGTTTACAATTAATAAATAAGCTAAATATTCCAATTTTTAAATTACTAAAAGGCCTTACTTAAATAGATAAAAAAATCTCTATCAGAATGTCTAATAGAGATTAAAATAAATATGTATTATGGTGTTTCAGGATCTCCGTAAGGAGGAACTGGGCGGCTACCATCATAAACATCATCAGCATCATCTTTTGAAGTTAGAGATGCTTTTTTAATTCCATTATTTTTATCAAGATTGATCAGTATTGTTGTAACTTTTCCTTTTGGGTTAAGTCCTAAAAACAAACCTACATTTTCGCTTTTTTTAGATGTCATTTCCTTTACCACATCAGCTTCAAGGCTGTAGTAACGAAATCGGGTGCCTTCATATGAAAGTACTTCATCTAAATCAGAAACAGAACTAAGTTTTTCTTGCCAAGCGTCTATCCATGCAAAAGCATAAGAAGGTACCAAAATATGTTCGTTTAATAATAAACTTCTTTTTTTTGTAGTGTTTACAGTCAGTTTCTTAAGTTCAATAAGATTGTTTTGAACATTGACATCTTTCAAAACTGTTGACTCAACTGATCCTAACTTTTGACCGCTTTTATCAACTCCGGTAACTTCTATTTGTATTGTGTTATCTTCATATCCAAGAACAAAGCGAATTTCTTCTACATTAGGTATGTTTACCAATTTATCCAATTCTTCTGTTGGAAATAAATAGGCTGTAACTTGCTTTTGAGAACTTGCAAAGTCCGTATTTAAATCGGCTTTTAACCAATTTTCTTTTTTATTCGAAGCTGTATTTAAAGAACCATCATCTTGTGATGTATCTTTTTGACATGAAAACGTGACAAGTAATGTCATTAAAGCAATACAAAAATTTCTTTTCTTCATAATTAAATTTGATTTTTGATAAAGTTAATTGTTAGTTTTTAATTGTAATCTCTTTATAAAAATTTATTTTCCAATCGTATAAAATAAATAACTGGTTGACTAAAAGTAAAAAAGCGTTTAATATCCAGGTTAAATATTTAAGTTCACTGTTAAGTCCTACAGAAAAGTTTCCTATTAAATACAATACGGTGCTTGCCAATAAATATAATACAAGTCCCACAGTAGTATAATAATATCTTTTACTTTCTGTAAGCATATTGTAAAAATGAAATAAGGCATAAATTACTATAAGTAAATTTGTTAAAGTAATTTCAAATAAATTAAACTTTAAAAACTCACTTGAATCTATATAGAATTGTATTGCTAAAACCAGTAATGCTAAAGCCAGACTAATTTTTATGAATATTTTTTGACTCTTTACCTGTGTCAATGAATTGTAGAAAATCCCAAGCATTATCATTTGACCTATAAAGAATATATTAACAAAAATTAAATTGGTCATTCCTAGTTGATAACATAACTCCATACTGAATTGCATAGCAAAACAAAAGGCTAGATATAAGACAAAAAAAACATTAGCTTTTCCCTTTCGGAAAAAGCTATATGAATAGATTATCAGGTTTATTAATAAAACTAAATAAGTCGAGTATATTAATAATTCATTCATTTTTTATATACTTCACTATTAATATGGTGGGCTAGGACGTGCTCCATCATACACAATATCTCCGGCAGCATCTGATTTATTTTGTTCTGATGATAAATGCCCGTAAACATCTACATATTTACCTGTTTCCTTATCATATTGTGCACCAACAAAAAGTAAAGTTTTTTCTTTTTGATCATTAATACCAATATATGCACGAACAGCATCCGTATCCAATGCCAATACTTTTTCTAAACTTTCTCGTGGTATTAAAAAAGATTTTACTTTGTTTTCTGGGGTTTCGATCGTGGTATCATCCTCGTACCTTTTTTCCCACACTTCTGCAGTAGCCAATGGGATTTGAATTGGCCCCGGAAAGTTTTTTTCGCTCATAGTTTTTAAATTTTAATTAGTTAATAGTTTTAAAAATTGTTTATGGTTTCGCTAAGCTACCGAATTAATTTTTATGAAGAAATATTATTTTGTGAAATTATAGACAGAAGTATTTAATCGCTGAATAAAAAAAAATCTTTACAAGCAGGGAGCTCATAAAGATTTTTTTATTTAGAATTTTATTTGAATTAGAATGGAACATCACTGTCATCATCGTCATCATTTAAATTGCTTCCAAAAGCTTCATTAGGTGAAGGGAGATTATGAGTAATAAACGGATTGTTATCATCATGATTCATTTTTGACGGCAAATCATCATAGCTGCCTGAAAATTCATCAAGATTATCAAATTTCCCTAAGTGTCCTAAAAATTTCAAACGGATGTTTTCAATACCACCATTACGGTGTTTGGCTATCATAATTTCAGCCTGACCAGCAGTTGGTGAAGCTTCTTCATCATCCCATTCCTCAATTTTATAATATTCTGGTCGGTACAAAAACGAAACAATATCCGCATCCTGCTCAATTGCTCCAGATTCACGAAGATCCGATAATAAAGGACGTTTACTAGAACCACGTGTTTCTACAGCACGCGACAGCTGAGAAAGTGCAATAACGGGAACGTTAAGCTCTTTTGCCAAAGCTTTTAAGTTTCGGGAAATTGTCGAAATTTCCTGCTCACGATTTCCTCCTCCTTTATTATTTCCTCCCGCAGTCATCAACTGCAAATAATCTATAATGATAATTTTAATACCATGCTGCGACGCTAAACGACGGCATTTTGCTCTTAAATCGAAAATAGAAAGTGAGGGTGTATCATCAATAAATAAAGGTGCTTTCTCTAAATCTTTCACTTTAGTACTCAACATTGTCCATTCATGGGCCTCTAATTTACCTGTACGTAATTTTTCTGATGACAATCCTGTTTCGGAAGAAATAAGCCTAGTAATTAACTGAACAGATGCCATCTCCAGAGAGAATAAAGCTACTGCGTGCCCATATTGGATAGCGATATTTCTGGCCATAGAAAGTACAAATGCCGTTTTTCCCATCGCTGGTCTGGCCGCGATAATAATTAAATCACTCGGCTGCCATCCGGATGTTAACTTATCTAGGTTATGAAAACCAGTTTCTACACCACTTAATCCTTCTTTTTTAGAAATTTCTTCAATTTTCTTTTTAGCTTGTAAAACTAAACTTTGTGCGGTTTCAGAACTACGCTTTATATTTCCTTGTGTTACTTCATATAATTTAGATTCCGCTTTATCTAATAAATCAAAAACATCTGCACTTTCATCATACGATTCTTCTATAATTTCAGATGAAATTCTAATCAAACTTCTTTGAATAAATTTTTGAAGAATAATACGCGAGTGAAATTCGATATGCGCTGAAGAAGCAATTTTCTGAGTAAGCTGAATCAAATAAAAATCTCCACCTGCTAAATCCAACTTTCCATTTTTCTTTAACTGAGTTGAAACTGTTAAGATATCGATTGGCTGAGTTTCGGTAAAAAGCTGTAAAATCGCTTCAAAAATATGTCTGTGTGCGTCTTTGTAAAAAGCATCGGGCTGCAAAATATCAATTACATCGTCAACCCCTTTTTTATCAATCATCATTGCTCCCAACACAGCTTCCTCCAGATCAAGTGCTTGCGGTGGCAATTTTCCTTTCTCCAGATTAATAATAGTGGTTTTATCTACCTTTACAGGATTTACATTCTTGAAATTTTCCATATAGCGAAAGTAGCAAAATTTAAAAAAAATCTGCTATCTAGTTATAACTAATAATTGTTTATAAATAATCTTGATTTGTTGATAACCAAAAAAAAATCCGAAACCGCAGGGCTTCGGATTTTTCATCATATTATATGAATTTACTCTTTATACTCGCCCATGTTGCTGTATTTGTCCATTCTTTGGGCAATCAGCTCGGCTGTTGATAAGTCTTTCAATTCGTTATATCCTTTGGTAATGTATTCTGCTACTGTTTTAAAAGTAGTTTCGCGGTCGTAGTGTGCTCCGCCTAGTGGTTCAGGAATTACATCATCAACTAATTTTTGTTTTTTCATATCAGATGAAGTCAATTTTAAAGCATCTGCAGCACGTTCTTTGTACTCCCAGCTTTTCCATAAAATTGAAGAACATGATTCTGGAGAAATTACAGAATACCAAGTATTCTCTAACATATAAACTTTGTCTCCAACACCTATTCCTAAAGCTCCTCCAGAAGCTCCTTCACCTACAATAATGGTAATGATAGGCACTTGTAAACGAACCATTTCGAAAATATTTCTTGCAATAGCTTCTCCCTGCCCTCTTTCCTCAGCTTCAAGTCCTGGGTATGCACCCGGAGTATCTACTAAAGTTAAAACAGGAATTCCGAATTTCTCTGCCATTTTCATCAAACGCAAAGCTTTACGGTATCCTTCCGGATTTGCCATACCAAAATTACGGTATTGACGTGTTTTTGTATTAAAACCTTTTTGCTGACCGATAATCATAAACGACTGTCCGTTTACTTTACCAAGACCACCAACCATCGCTTTATCATCTTTAAAACCTCTGTCTCCATGAAGTTCTAAGAAAGTATCTCCACAGATTGCTCTGATGTAGTCTAAAGTATAAGGTCTATTTGGGTGTCTTGACAATTGTACACGCTGCCAAGCCGTAAGGTTTTTGTATATTTCTTTTTTAGTCTCTACTAATTTCTTGTTGATTTCTTTACAAGTTGGCGTAACATCAACGTCAGATTCTTTTCCAATTATAACACACTTTTCTAACTGCTCTTCAAGTTCTTTTATTGGAAGCTCAAAATCTAAATATTCCATGGATTTTTGAATTTTGTTTTTAAATCGAACCGCAAATATAAAAATATTATACTATTCGTGTGATTATTTCGTGTTTAAAATGTAAAATTGTAATTTAAAAATAAGGCAAATACTACACTTTTTCTTTATTCTTATAATGTTTAAAAACACCATTTAAAATAACTGTAATAACAATTATTACAGCCCCTATGTAAAATTCGGTACTCATTTTTTCTTTTCCGCCCAGGATAAAATAAGCCAAAAGAATACCGTAAACCGGCTCTAAATTAGTGGTTAACATTACCGTATAAGGGGTTAAGCGCTGCATTACTTTTACCGAAGCGGTAAAAGCATAAGCCGTGCAGACAGAAGCCAAAATCAACAGCAAAATCCAGTTATTTAATGACATTACAAAAAAGTCTGCATTGAATTTTCCTATCACTAAAAAATAAATAGAGATAAAGAAAACTCCTGCACCAAATTCGTAAAATGTAATAACTGAAGGCTCGTGATCTGAGATTAATTTCCCATTCATCAGCGTAAATAAAACCCCAAGAATTATCGAAATTAAGGCGTAATAAACTCCTGTAAGATATTTAATTTCAACCTGCAATATCAATCCTAATCCGGCAATGATGATTAATCCGAAGAAAACTTCGTACCATAAAATCTTTCTTCCGTAAAAAAGCGGCTCTAATAAAGAGGCAAAAAAAGCTCCAAGAGAAAAAATCGACAATGTTATGGAAACATTTGATACATGAATGGCTTTAAAAAAGAAAATCCAATGGAGTGCAATTAATAATCCAACGAAAATTAATTTAGCAAAAGATTGTGCTGATATTTTAAAAGACTGCTTTTTATAAAGAATAAATCCGCCAAGAAAAATTCCGGCAATTAACATTCTGAACCACACTAAATTTTCGGCATCAATTGTAATTAAAGCTCCAAGAATAGCCGTAAATCCCCAAATAAAAACAATTAAATGAAGGTTTAAGTAACTTTTTAAATTATCGTTTCGCATTACGTAATAAGTAAACTGCCAGAATTCCAAAAACAATATTCGGGAACCAAACAGCTAATAAAGGTGAAAAAGTAGATTTTTCGGCAAGAGTACCAAATATTTTATCAAAGAATACAAATGAAAAGGCAATCGCGATTCCAATTGCTAAATTCATTCCCATTCCGCCTCGGCGTTTCATTGAAGAAACTGATACTGCAATAATTGTCAAGATAAAGGCAGAAACCGGGATGCTGTATTTTTTGTAAAGAACGACTAAATAGGTATTGATATTTCCTGAACCTCTTTTTCTTTCTTTTTCAATAAAATCAATCAATTTACCTAAAGTTAATGTTTCTGCTATATAAACAACAGGCGTTAAATCAGCAAGTTCAAACTTAAATTTTATCTTTTTTTCAGGTTCTTTTTCAATTACATCGTTCAAATCAGCAAGAGTCCTTTTTGTATAATCATACAAAATATACGTCTTTAATTTCGGATCCCATTTAATACGGCTTGCTGTAATTTTATACGTTAGTTTATCTTTTTCAAAATGTTCTAACGTAAAATTAAACGCCGTTTTAGACTCTTCATTAAAACTGTTTACAAAGATAAAATCATGATCATTAATCTGTCTGTAAACATTGGTATTTTCACCCCGCATGAGTTCCTTTCCATTTCCTTTCAAATAGGTGTACCTAAAATTATTATAACCTTCACTTGCGGCAGGAACAATAAAAAATCCCATCAGCAAAACAAAAATAGAAACAATTGTAGCACCTATAATATAAGGACGTAAGAAACGCGTAAATGAAATTCCTGAACTCAAAATCGCAATAATCTCTGTATTATTTGCCAGTTTAGAGGTAAACCAGATTACCGACAAAAACAAAAATATCGGAAATAATGAGTTTATAAAATAGATCGTAAAATTGTAATAATAGAACGCGATATCCATAAACGGAATCTTGTTTTCGAGCATCTTATTTACTTTTTCAGAAACGTCAATTACGATTCCAATTGGCGCAAACAAAAGCAGCATCACAGAAAAAGTTCCGAGATATCTTTTTAAGATGTATTTATCTATTATTGACAGCATATGTTTTTTGTTTATTTTGTTTCAGGTTTCAAGTTTCAAGTTCTCTATAGAACGTGAAACTTGAAACCTGAAACTTGAAACTTTTTTTAAAGTCTTTGACTCATATTTTTAACCATCATTTCTTTCCATGGTCTAAAATCGCCTGCTAAGATATGTTTTCTAGCTTCACGAACCAACCACATGTAGAAACCAAGATTATGAATTGTAGCAATTTGTTTTCCTAAATATTCGTTAGCAGCAAATAAGTGGCGTAAATACGCTTTTGTGTATTCTGTATCTACAAAAGTATGTCCCATTTCATCAATAGGAGAAAAATCAGCTTCCCACTTTTTGTTTTTGATATTGATTGTTCCGTTTGCTGTAAACAGCATTCCGTTTCTTGCATTACGTGTTGGCATAACGCAGTCAAACATATCAATTCCTAATGCAATATTTTCTAATATATTAATAGGAGTTCCTACTCCCATTAAATAACGAGGTTTATCTTCCGGAAGAATTTCGCAGACAACTTCAGTCATAGCGTACATTTCTTCTGCAGGTTCTCCTACTGATAATCCGCCAATTGCATTTCCTTGTTGGCCAGAATTCGCAATATATTCAGCCGACTGACGACGTAAATCTTTATATGTACTTCCTTGAACAATTGGAAAAAAAGTCTGTTCGTAACCGTATTTATAAGGAACTTTTTCTAAATGATTAATACAACGATCCAGCCAGCGATGTGTCATTTGCATTGATCTTTGTGCATATCTGTAATCACAAGGGTAAGGCGTACATTCGTCAAAAGCCATAATAATATCGGCTCCAATAGTACGCTGAATTTCCATTACATTTTCTGGAGTAAAAAAGTGGTAAGAACCGTCAATATGCGATTTAAACTTCACTCCTTCTTCTTTAATTTTTCTGTTTGAAGAAAGAGAATAAACCTGATACCCGCCCGAATCAGTCAAAATATTACGATCCCAATTCATGAATTTATGCAATCCTCCTGCTTTTTCAAGAATTTCTGTCTGCGGACGTAAATATAAATGGTACGTATTTCCAAGAATAATATCCGGATTAATATCGTCTTTTAATTCACGCTGATGCACTCCTTTTACCGAAGCCACCGTTCCAACAGGCATAAAAATAGGCGTTTCGATTACGCCGTGATCAGTAGTTATACTTCCCGCTCTTGCTTTAGACTGCGGATCTTTTTGTAATAAATCAAACTTCATGTGTTTCTTTTTTCAGTCGGCAAAGATAAGTTAATTTCAGGGAAATTTAATTAATTAGATCATTTGTCCATTATAAAATTGAGTTAATTCAAAAACAAAACTTCTAACCACATTATGTATAACATTTAACTTCTATTGGGCGTTCCCTTCGGTCGGGCTATCCGCTATATCTTTTGTTCCAGAAAAACTCATTGTTAATTAAGCCCAAACATTTGTCACAAAAGGATGTCGCTTCTATCCCTAACGCAAAAAAGACGTGACCGTTACACGAGAAATTTTTAAATTTGAATAGTATTAAAAATTCTTTGAAGAACAAAAAACTCAACATTCTCAGACTGAGGAAAGTCGAAGCGCTCACAAAGCAGAGCCATCAAACAAAAAAACAAAACCTGTTTAAAGCCGTGAAAACCCGTGTGCCATTAACTCAAACAAAATAAAATGAATTTAGCTCAAAAACTTGGATATCCTGAAAACACCAAACTATTAATCATTCATGCCGACGATGCCGGATTATCACATTCAGAAAATCAAGCAACTATAAAAGCGCTTCAAAACGGATCTGTAAACTCATACAGTATAATGGTAGCGTGCCCATGGTTTTATGAAATGGCTGTTTTTGCCAAAAACAATCCAAATTATGATTGCGGTATTCATTTAACACTGACTTGCGAATGGGAAAATTATAAATTCGGTCCGGTTCTTCCTGTTTCCGAAGTCCCAAGTTTAGTCGATCAAAACGGTTATTTCTATAAAACCAGAAAGGATTTTAAAGACAATGCAAAACCTTCTGAAATCAAAAAAGAACTAATTGCTCAAATCGAAAAAGCTTTGCAATTTGGTATTCAGCCTACACATCTTGACTCGCATATGTGCAGTGTTGGCGTAACTCCAGAAATTTTGAAAATCTATAAAGGACTCGGAAAAACATATAATTTACCTGTTTTCATCAATAAAGATTTTGTAGAATCTATTCGTTTATCTGATGAAAAATATGACTTTGAGAATACTCTTTTAGCAGATAATCTTTTAATTGGATATTATAATGACTTCGAAAAAGGAGAACTTAAAAAATCTTACGAAAAAGCTTTAGACAATATCACTTCTGGATTTAATGTTTTCTTACTTCATCCGGCTTTTGATGATTTTGAAATGCAGGGCATTACTGTAAACCATCCAAATTTTGGCTCACAGTGGCGTCAAATTGATTTTGATTATTTTACAAGTGCAGAATGCAAAGCAAAACTAAAAGAGAATGAAATTCAATTAATTACATGGAAAGAGATTGGACAATTAGATAATTTAGCAATTAGATAATGAGATAATTTTCTTTTTTATGTGAATATTACAATATCCTCTTGCTAAAAGTATAAGAAGCAAAAATCATTGATTTCATAACTTTATAAAAAATATTAAAATAAAGAAATCATGATAAGCTCAGAAGAAAAATTAGATCAAATCAAGGACGAACAAATCGAAAGAAACCTTGAAAACATGGATTATCCGGCAAACGAAGACATTTACAATCAAGATAATAAACTAGAAGACATCAATCCTGAAGATATTTCTGACGAAAGAGTCATCAATCAGGACAATCACGAATGGAAACAAAACAGTGATAAAATTGGAAATGATTTAGATGTCCCAGGTTCTGAACTTGATGATGATCAGGAAGAAATAGGTTCAGAAGACGAAGAAAATAATTTCTACAGCGAGGGCGATAATAATTAGATATATATCACTCTATATATTTAAAAGCCCTTCAAGGGGCTTTTTTTGTTTAGGAATTTACTTAAAATCATTACGTCTAAAATGCCGAATTTAAAAATTCTAAACCAAATAGGCTTTTTTTTTAAGATTAATAAAAAAAGAAACAGAATTTAACAATTGTGATAAACTAAAGCAGAAAATCATTTGTCAGCCCGCAAAATAACGATTACTTTTGCAACAGTTTAACTTTTACATATAAAATGAAGCCTAACACACAACAATTAAGCGATTTAACGATCCAAGTAAGAAGAGATATTCTTAGAATGGTACATGCTGTAAACTCTGGCCACCCAGGTGGATCACTAGGTTGTACTGAATTTTTGGTTACACTATACCAAAATATTATGGACCGCAAAGAAGGTTTTGATATGAACGGAATTGGAGAAGATCTTTTCTTCCTTTCTAACGGGCATATTTCTCCAGTTTTTTATAGCGTATTAGCACGTAGCGGTTATTTCCCTGTTTCAGAACTTGCATCTTTCAGATTATTAAACTCACGTTTACAAGGACACCCAACAACTCATGAAGGGTTACCTGGAGTTCGTATAGCTTCTGGTTCATTAGGACAAGGTTTATCTGTAGCTCTTGGAGCAGCTCAAGCTAAAAAATTAAATGGAGACAATCATTTAATTTATTCTTTACACGGAGATGGAGAATTGCAAGAAGGTCAAAACTGGGAAGCTATCATGTATGCTTCTGCTAAAAAAGTAGACAACATAATTTCGACAATCGACCTTAACGGAAAACAAATTGATGGTACAACTGATGAAGTTTTACCAATGGGAAGTATCCGTGCTAAATTTGAAGCTTTTGGCTGGGATGTTATCGATATCGAAAAAGGAAACGACATTGATGCAATTCTTGCGGGTTTAAATGATGCAAAATCAAGAACAGGAAAAGGTAAACCAGTTTGCATTTTACTACATACAGAAATGGGTAATGGAGTAGATTTTATGATGCATACTCATGCTTGGCATGGTAAAGCACCAAACAACGACCAGTTGGCAAGTGCTTTAGCTCAAAACATCTCAACTTTAGCAGACTATTAAAAACCAGCTTTAAGCTTTAAGCAGTATGCTTTATGCCTATTGCCTACAACTTATTGCGTACAGCAAAATATAAAATGAAAAAATACGAAAATACAGGAAGTAAAGATACTCGTTCGGGTTTTGGAGCGGGAATGACTGAACTAGGTCAAAAAAATGAAAATGTAGTAGCACTTTGTGCAGATTTAATTGGATCATTAAAATTTGATGATTTCAAGAAAAATCACCCAGAGCGTTTTTTCCAAATTGGAATCGCAGAAGCTAACATGATTGGTATTGCTGCAGGTTTAACAATTGGAGGAAAAATTCCATTTACAGGAACTTTCGCTAACTTCTCAACAGGAAGAGTTTACGACCAAATCCGTCAATCTGTTGCTTATTCAGATAAAAACGTAAAAATCTGTGCTTCTCACGCTGGTTTGACATTAGGAGAAGACGGAGCAACTCACCAAATTCTAGAAGATATCGGATTAATGAAAATGTTACCAGGAATGACTGTAATCAATACTTGCGATTACAATCAAACTAAAGCTGCAACATTAGCATTAGCAGATCATCATGGTCCTGCTTATTTACGCTTTGGTCGTCCGGTTGTGCCTAACTTCACTCCTGCTGACGAACCATTCGTAATTGGAAAAGCAATTTTATTAAACGAAGGAACTGATGTAACCATTATCGCAACAGGACACTTAGTTTGGGAAGCTCTTATTGCCGCTGAAGCTTTAGAAGCAAAAGGAATTTCTGCCGAAGTAATTAACATTCACACCATTAAACCTCTTGATGAAGAAGCTATCCTTAAATCGGTTGCTAAAACAAGATGTGTAGTTACTGCTGAAGAGCACAACTATCTTGGAGGTTTAGGAGAAAGCGTTTCAGGAGTGTTAGCTTTAAACAATCCAACTCCACAAGAATTTGTAGCAGTACAAGATAGTTTTGGTGAATCTGGAACCCCAGAGCAGTTAATGGAAAAATACAAACTAAACAATCAAGCAATTGTTGAAGCTGTAGAAAGAGTTATTAAAAGAAAATAATTTTTAGTTTTCTTACCTTATAAAAACAAAAAACCTCGAAAGTGATTTCGAGGTTTTTTTATGTATTCTATTTTTATTATTTCTTTTGATAAGGATATGATTTATCCAAATGAATTCTTAATCTTCCTGCAGCTGTATAATCTTCATCTACAAATTTCCTAGGATTGGTTATAGATTCATTTGGGTCAGTAGGATCATTAGGCTTAGTTAAATCTCCTGTAGGTCTTCTAGGAATTCCTCTTGGCTCCGTTTCGTCTGTATTTGGCGTACTTGGATTGTCTACAGCAGGATCCCAAGGGTAATACGTACTTACTCCATAGTTAAAAGGCTGTCCATCCTTTACACCAAAACCAATTTGTCCCGCTGGTTTTGTAATTTCATAATAAGTAGAATATCCATCTCCATCATCATCAGTATCTACATAATCAGGAATACCATCTTTGTCTGTATCATCAGCTACCATGGTTGATGGCGGAGTTGGATATCTTGCAGTATCTCTAAAATCGTATACATATCCATCTCCATTTAAATCTTCCTGGTAATCAAAAATACCATCAAAATCATGATCTAACCTTTGAAGGCTAAACAATTTAAAACTAAACACTAAAGGCGAATAAGCCGGAATAGCAGTTTGAGTTGATCCATAATACCCTAATCCAGAAGGTAAAAACATTACTCCTGCACCAAAATCTGTATAAGTTATTGTACCATCAGAGCCCGGAGCACTAGGTATACCTGTTTTAAACTGTGGGAAAATTTCGCCCCAGCCATCAATTACAGACTGTGATGCATGCATATATAATTCAAAACTTCTTGCAACACCGTAAGAAGAATCAAATACAGTTCCATTTAGCAGACTTCCAACATATGAAGTATAAACTCTATCTGTATTTAAAGGAGCATCTCCACTACCTTTATTTAAAGATAAATAATATACCTTATAAGTTACATCATGATTGTAAACATCTCTGGATTGCAAAGGATATACTGTTTGATTCATGATTGAAGTTTGTGTTCCTCCTGCCGGAATTTTTTCAATCGTTATATCAAAATTAGCCGTTACTTCTTTTATATAATGAGTATTTAAATATTTAACAATAGAGTCATTGTCAGCTTTATATTGTTCTTTATAATCTCTTAAAGGAACTGTTTCCGGATCATCATGGTCTTTACTACAGGAAACTATAGCTATACCCGCAAGTAATAAAATAAAATAATATTTAAATTTATTCATTATTGTTAATTTTTTAGGTGCGCAAGATACAATATTGATTTATTTTTGTAAAGAATTTAACTTGGATTTTAGAAAAATTATGAGAATAGATAAATACTTATGGTGCGTGCGTTATTATAAGACCAGAAACATGGTAACTGAGGCTTGTAAAAAGAACCATGTTACGGTAAATGGGCAAGTTGCAAAACCATCCAAAGAAGTTTTTCCTACTGATAGAATTACTTTTAGAAAAGATCAAATTACACAAATTATAACCGTACTCGATATTCCGGAAAGTCGTGTGGGAGCTAAACTAGTTGATATTTATCGCAAGAATGAAACTCCTGCTGAAGCATACGAACATTTAGAGTTATTAAAACTTTCTAAAGAACATTATCGTAAAGCAGGAACTGGAAGACCGACTAAAAAAGACAGAAGAGATATTGACGATTATGGAAGTGATTTTATTGATGAGGAAGAAAATGAAAATTAAATTCCAGTTCAAAAAAATCTGAATTCTAAAATCTAAAATCTAAAATTCTAATTGTATTTTAGCAAAAAAATAAATCATGAGCAAAAACATCATCTTAACCAATCAGGAAATCGAACACAAAATAAAACGTATCGCTTATCAAATTTACGAAACGTTTGTTGACGAAGAAGAAGTTGTAATTGCCGGAATTGCTTCCAGCGGTTCTGTTTTTGCTCAAAAAATCGCAACTGTATTAAGCGATATATCTACTCTGAAAATTTCTCTTTGCGAAGTACGCGTTGACAAACAAAATCCACAGCTGCCTATTCAGACTTCTTTATCAGCAGAGGAATATTCAAATAAAGGATTAGTCTTAGTTGATGATGTCTTAAATTCGGGCACAACATTGATTTACGCTGTTCGCCATTTTCTGGACGTTCCGCTTAAGAAATTCAAAACTGCGGTACTTGTAGACCGAAATCACAAAAAGTATCCTGTAAAAGCCGATTTTAAAGGAATTTCTTTATCTACATCTTTATTAGAGCACGTTCAGGTTGTTTTTGATGAAAATGGAGACAATTACGCCTTTCTAAGCTAAGATTTCTAAAATATCCTCAACTGTTTCGTCGACCGTTTTATTATCCACTACAACTTTGTGTTGTGCGTGATTATAATAGAAACTTCTGTCGAATAAATGTTTTGCGATAAATTCTTTCATTTCTTCCTCATCCATATTCGCAATTAAAGGACGTTTGCTTTTATTGTGAACTAATCTATTATATAAAGTATCAATTGAAGCTTTTAAATAAATTGATACTAAATCCTCATTTTGCAATAATAAATGGTTATTTGCATAACAAGGAGTCCCTCCTCCTAAACCAATAATAGTATTTTCTGAAGATTGCAGCAATTCAAGAAACATTTCGTGTTCTAATTTTCTAAAATAAATCTCTCCATGTTGTTCGAAAATCTCATTTATCGACAAATTTGCTTTTTTTTCGATACATTTATCTAAATCTAAAAATGGAATATTTGTAATTTTTGAAAGGTTTTGGGCAATTGTTGACTTTCCGCAGCCCATATAACCTAATAAGACGATTTTTTTCATTCTAATAAAACACTATAAATTAGGGGATTGTAAATTTTGTTTAAAAAAAGACAAATTTATAATAAAATTGCTTGCAATTAATAAAATAAACTCCTTATATTTGCACCCGCATTCAAGAAACGAATATGACTCGATAGCTCAGTCGGTAGAGCACATCACTTTTAATGATGGGGTCCTGGGTTCGAGCCCCAGTCGGGTCACAAAACTTGTGATTAACAAAATAAGTTTCTTGAAAGCAATGACTCGATAGCTCAGTCGGTAGAGCACATCACTTTTAATGATGGGGTCCTGGGTTCGAGCCCCAGTCGGGTCACAAAAAGGTCGAGTATTAATTTACTTGACCTTTTTTGCATTTAGGCCATGTGGAGAAACGGTAGACTCGCCATCTTGAGGGGGTGGTGCTCGCAAGGGCGTGAGGGTTCAAATCCCTCCATGGTCACTAAAAAGCGGAAATCTTTATTTAAAAGGTTTCCGCTTTTTTATTTTTATTCACCCAACTAAAATATATTATCTCGTTATCGCTTTAAAAATCACTTATATTTACAAAACTGTAGATTAAAAATTATGAAGCAAAAAATTGCACTATATATTTTAATTATTTTCATTTTAAACTCTTGTCAAAGAAATAAGGACACACAATTAAGTAAAGATATAATTGGAGAGTGGATCTACATAAAAACAGAAGATCAAAGAAAACCAGAAAAAAACTACGGTGTTAGAATATCACCACCTCTATCTTTTCGCAGACACATACCTGGATATATTTTTTCAAAAAATAACTTATGTGAAAACAAATCCGGTTATTTTAAAAGAATTGAGGCAGTTGAAAGGGAAAATGGAAAGACTTTTTTCTTAGGGACTGAAACTAAATACAAAATCGAAAACGATAGTTTAAAAATTTTAGATTTAGTAACCAAGACTTGGGAAAATCAAAAAATAACTTCAATTATTGGAGACACATTAACAACAGAAATTAGTGACAGTATATTTGCAAAATATGCAAGAACAAAATACAAAATAGACCCTAATGAAAATTATGATAAAATTATAGTTTCTTCTTCCGGTTGTTACGGTTCTTGTCCCGTATTAAACATAAGCATTGATAATAATGGCAATGTCATTTATTATGGTCAAGAGTATAGTATTAAAAATGGAATTTTTAAATCCAAGATTACCAAAAACGAATATCAAAAAATTCAAACTAATTTTAAAAAAGCCAATATAAAAAATCTCAAAGACAATTATTCTGCAAATCATACTGATGACGAAACTGTCACTATTTCATTTATTAAAAATAATAAAATAGTAAAATCTATTAGTGATTATGGAAGAGAATCTCCATCAGCGTTAATTTGGGCTTATGTGCCTGTTAGATATTTGTATCAACAAATAAACCTGATTCCTTTAAAGGTCGAAAAACCTTTATTATCAATATGGAGTATAGGCTTTACAAAAGGAAATCAAATTTGTGTCCTTACAAAATCTGAGAGTTTTTATCTTTTAACTGAAATATTTAAAGGCAAAGAAACAGCTTATAAATTTGAAAGCAGATACCAAATTGAATTTTGGAACGATGATCTGAACAAAAAAGAAATAATCAATACTGACGGGAGATATTTTAAATACAGAGACAAAATTATTGATATAGGATACAATTTTTTAACTGTAAATAACCTGTCTGAGAAATTTAGGCAGAAAGACAAGTATGATTTATAAAAGTTTCAGCAATAAAAATTTATACATAACTTAAAATTTATCGAGTAACAAATAGATGAATACAATAAGAGCAATACAGGATCAAAGCGATTACGAAGATTATTGGGACTTTCTCAACTATCAAATTGACGGTTATTGGCTAGATGAAAAACTTGATGAGCTTTATCCCAATAATTTGTACAAAGGACTAATTCCCACTCTAGTGTATTGGATGGAAAGAGAAGATGAAAAAGAAGTTGTTTGGAAAAGAATTCTGCCAAACAAAAATGAAACGTCCATTTGTCCAATTTTAATGTGCCCTGATGACAATGACTTTTCCTGCACTTTAATAGTTGCCGAAATTAGAAATTGTGGAAACTTAATTCAATGGAAACAAATTGGGCTTGACAAAACAAAAGAATGGGATGCTGAAAAAACGGGTTCGACCGTAGAATGGTTTGATAAATTAGATGAATTCAATTTTTCCATACACGAATATTTAACAATGGTAGAAAATTTTAGAGAAAGATTAAGCATTGACAAAATACGAATTGAAGAAAAATGAATCAAAACAATTCAATCATTTATTCAAACTCATTTGCTTTTCTCCCCAAATCCTCATTTGATTGATAAAAGGAATTAATTCTTGTCCATTTTCAATAAGAGTATATTCAACACGAGGCGGAACTTCAGGATAAACCTTTCTTGAAATCAGTTCATCAGCTTCTAACTCTTTAAGTGTTTGCGTAAGCATTTTTGGTGTGATGCCTTCTACAGCTTTTTTTAATTCACCATACCTCATCAAACCATCTTTTAAATACCACAAAATTCTTCCTTTGTATTTCCCTCCTATTCTTTGAAAAGCATAATCAACCGGGCAATATACTTTTATATTTTTTTTCTCCATTATTATTTTATTCTGTAAACCACTAATAATCAACAAAAGTATACTTTTAGAACATAAAGAACTAAAATGTACGTACTTGCGATAAAGATATTAAATTAGTTTATTTGTTAAGGCTTTTAAAAAGATGAATATAAAAAGTCAGCATCATTTATGTCATTCATTATAATTTCTCACCAACAGATACTAATACATATAAATAAATCATTATGAATAATTTAGCTCAGCAAAATTCAGAAAACATAAAAGTATTAGAAATCCGGAATTATTTATTAAAATCAAATTTAACGGATAAGTTTCGCGATTATTTTCATTCGAAATTTGTTGCTCCCATGAATGAATTAGGTGGTTACACGCTGGGAGAATTTAAAATTAACGACGTAAACGATCGCTTTGTTTGGTTTCGTGGTTTTACAGATATGAAAACCAGATTAGAATTTCTGAATGATTTTTATGTTAATAGCACAACTTGGAAAGAATATGGCAAAGGCGCGAACGAGATGATGATAAACTCGGATAATGTCTATTTGTTACGACCTTTGAAAAAAGAAATCAATAGTGAACTGCTAAAAACCGATAAAACATTCAGCGTTGTTGATTTTTACATTTGTAATAACACACTTGAAAAGGTTATTAATCTATTTGAAACCACCTATATTCCTTTTCTTAAAAATTTAAAAATAGAAGATATAACATTTTGGGTAAGCGAAATGGCTGAAAATGATTTCCCAAGATTACCTGTTTTTCAAGATAAAAATCTTTTAGTGAGTATTACGCATTACAAAGATGAAAATGAGTTTTATGCAAAACAAAAGGAAATTGATTATATGCCGACTGATTTTAAAAATTCGATGCAGGAATTAATAACCATTCAGAATCAATTAGTGCTTTTGAATTTAAACCGATAATTAATATAAAAAGCCTCTCAAAGTCATCAAACTTTGAAAGGCTCTTAAATCAGAATAAAATTGTAACCTAAATTTATTCCTTAATTACTTTTTCTACAGAGATTCCTTTTTCAGAAGTTACTCTGATGAAATACAATCCGTTTGATTTATTGGATAGATTAATTTTTGAACTGTTTTTATTTTCAATTACAGACTGAAGTATTCTTCCCTGAACATCAAACAATTCAATTCTTTTTATGGTATTGTCACAATTAATAAACACGTCGCCTTTTGTTGGGTTTGGATATATATTTATTGTGCTGTCTTTTTCAAAATCTTTATTACCTAATGATTTAAAAATTGTTTCGGCTGTATTGGTATCAACTGCTTCGTTATAATCAAAATAAATACTCGCATCTTGTCCAACCTCATCTCCTGACTGAAGCGAAGGCAGCGTTTTTATTTTAAACAAAATATTTCCGTGGCCTCCAACCGGCGGTGTTTTTGAGGTGCTCAATTTAATTTTTGCAAAAACAAATTCGGCAGTATTTCCTTTAACGACAACATGCACTGCATGCGACGCATCTAATAACTGAAGCGAGTTAATATCATATTTACTTTCATCGATAACAACCTTTACAACCACATTTTCGGCTTCAGCCGTGCCTGTATTTTCAAAATTGATTCCATAATGTAAATAATCCCCAATTGTTGAAGGAGAAACACTCTCGCCTTCTAAACAAGTAATATCATTTGGATCAAATGAACCTACGACTTCCTGATTAAAAACAAATTGATTATCTGCCGGATTACTGTCTCCCGCAATTGGATTTATTGAAGCAGTAAAGTTTAAAATATCTCCAATATTTGCTGGTGGAACTTGTACTGGAGTATTTACATTTAATCCTAGATAAATTCTTCTGCTTTCAAACGGAAGCAAATTAGCGTAATTCCAACCAATGTTGCCCGGAGTTTGAACATTTGGCGCCAGCGTTGCTATTCCATAATGCAATATATTTTGATTGTATGTGAAATTAGCTGTACCATTTAGAGTTTGATTTCCTTTATTACGTATCAAAATCTCGTACCACGCCATAAATCCGGGTTTTGCAGGATATATAGGCGCAATCACGATTTCTGCATCGCTGTTTGTTCCTAATGCACTTACACAGAAATTCTGCTGTGCGGTGTTATTGTTATTATCAGCAAAAGAAACAACTGGGGATGTTGGCGAAACAGAAAAGAAAGCAGGATTTTCAACCGCTGTTGTTATATTAAAATTTCCGGCATCGGTAAAGAAAGTATATTTTCCGTTTAAATCTGTAAAAGTCGAACTTAGAGAAGAACCATCATTTAAATTCACTTTTACATTCGCTTGTTTTGAATCAGCAGCATCACAGCCATTATTATCAACATCAAAAGCAATTGTTCCTGTTATCGTGTTATAGTTTCCGCCCGGATTAAAACTGCAGTATGAATTTACCACAACTGTCGGTAAACCAACACCAACTAAATAACTTTTTGTATCTGCAACATTTGCATCGTCCTGACAAACAAAAATCAAATTTGAATTTCCCGTATTAAAAAAGAAATCTTCATCACGTCCGTTTTTTGCAAACACCATTTTCAGATTCGGATTATCGTTTGCTGTCAAAGATTGAAAGGCTGAAAAATTCGAAACATCAATATTTTGCAATCCTGTTTTAGTAATATTTAAAACCGTAATATTTGGCGAATCAGAGAAATCAGCGGTCGCTAAAGGCATATCAGAATAAAATACATTTATCAATGCACTGCAATTTGTTAAATCAACTGAATTAATATTACTATAACTGCAGTTTAAAAGTTTCAAATTAGTCAATCCAGATAGATTCAATGAAGTTATTGGCGCTTTTTGAACAGCTGTGCCGTCAATTACAAGCGTTTCAAGCGCACTGCAGCCCTGAACATTTATTGAATTCAATGCTTCACTGGTATTACTAATAACAGTAAGCGCATTGCAATTTGAAAAATCGGCGGTCACTAACGGAACATTCTGAATGCTTAAAACTTTTAACTTAGTACATCCTGAAACATTTAGATTTGCAGTTGGATTAGTATTCAATTCTAAAATTTCCAAATTTGTATTTCCCGAAAGATCAAGCGAAGGAATTTGATTAGAATTCAAAAAAACATTTTTTAAATTCACAGTACCTGCCAAATTCAAATTTGAAATAGAATTTACATCTGCTCTTAGTTGAGTAAGATTTGGAGACGAACTCAAATCCAAAGCGGTTAATTGATTTTTAGAACACTCAATAGTCAAAAGTGCCGAACATCCGGTGAGATTTAAATTTGTCAATGCATTGTTATACACATTTAATCCCTGTAACGAACTGCAGCCCGATAAATTTAAAGTAGTCAGCAGATTATCCTGAATTAGAAGGTTTTCTAAACTGGAACAATTCGAAAAATCAGCAATTTTCAATACTTGATTAGGAAGAAAAGTAGACTGCGGAAAATTAAGCAGCGTGCATCCCGAAGCATTTATATTTTCTAAAGTTGGATTATCTGTTATTAAAAAAGTAGTCAGTTTGCTTAATCCCGAAACATTTAATGTTATTAGTTTATTATTTACTGCATTGAAATATTCCAGATTCGGACAGCCCGTTAAATCAAGTTCCGTCAAAACATTATCTTCTAAATATAATTGAGTCAAACCTGAAAGATTACTAGCATTGAAAGCTGACAAAACAGGATTTTGCTGTGCCACGATATTGGTAAGACTGGAACAATTCGAAATTGTCAAAGTAGTCATCGATGGATTTTCCATAAAAGTAACTCCTGTTAATCCGTTCATTCCTGAAACTGTCGCAGAAGTCAAAGCTGGGCTTTTTACGTAAATCGTTTTTAGATTTGGCATTCCGCTTAAATTGATCGAAGTCGTACTGATTCCGTTGAAACCCAATTCTGTTACATTCGTGAAGCCTTCAATTCCCTGAATATTGGTTACCAAATTAGCATTAGTTCCTTCTATCCAAAGTTTATCAATTAAAACCGCTTCTGAAACCTGAATCTGATTATCAAAATTAGTATCGATTCTCGTAACAGCAACGCCGCCGGAATAAGCCGTGAAATTTGCCGCACCGCCATTTACAAGCATATTTTTAAATGTTGGATCGGTAAAATTTAAAATCTGTGCTTTTAGTATTACTGTGAAAAACAGTAAAAATAGGAGTAATTTTTTTCTCATAATTAGTGATATTTTGGTTTTTGGGGAAATCGTTAAAGGGCGTTTATTAATTCCTGTAGTTTTTCTTTCTTGCTTTGTGCAATCGGAATATTCGAATTATCTGCCATAATCACATAACCGCCATCTGTTTTGATATAAGATTTCAGATAAGATAAGTTGATTAAATGCGATTGATGAATGCGCTCAAAACCATGTTCTGAGAGTAATTCTTCGTATTCCTTAAGCGTTTTAGAAATTAATATGGGTTTGTGATTTTTAATAAAAAACTGCGTGTAATTAATTTTTGCTTCACAGCGAATGATATCCGAAACTTCAAACAAATGAATTCCATCGCTCGTAGAAAGTGCAATGCGTTTAAAATTGTCTACTTTTTTTCGGATGTTTTCCAGCAGTAAATCAATGTTTTCAAATGAATTGTTTTTCCCAACAGCTTCTTTAATTTTTGCCATTGTATCTTGCAATTCTTCCGGATCAACAGGTTTTAAGATAAAATCAAGCGCACTAAATTTAAATGCTTTTACAGCGTATTGTTCATGCGCAGTGATAAATACGACGTGAGCATTTAGTTTTCCATTTACTTTATTTAATCTTTCAAGAATATCAAAACCAGTTCCGTCGGTTAAATGAATATCCAGAAAAATAACCTGAGGTCTTAATTTTTCAATAACGGCAATTCCGGTTTTTACACTTTCGGCTTCGCCAATAATTAAAATATCATTTGTATAACGTTCTAAAAGCGCTTTTAAACCCGTTCTCAAATGTTTGTCGTCCTCTATTAATACTGCTGTTATCATTTATTAAAAATTAAGGTATGTATTGAACAGGCAGACGCAAAACGACTTTTGTTCCTGTTTTTTTATTTTCTGATTCTAATTCGGTAATTTCTATTTGTGCAGATTTGGAGGTTATGGATTCCATTATTTCCAAACGCTTTTTTGTAATTCCCAAAGCCATCGATTTATGGGCTGTAACTGAGTTTTCTTTTAAATGTTTCGATTCAGATAAACCAATTCCATCATCCTTAATTGTGCAGATTAACTGCTCATTTTCAACATCAAAATCAACTTCAATTTTCCCGGTTCCATCTTTAGGGACAATTCCGTGAAGAATCGCATTTTCTACAAATGGCTGAATCAGCAAAGGCGGCAATCCCATATTAAATTCGACTCTTTCGCTTGATCTTATTTCAAACTCAAATTTGTCATGAAAACGGAGTTTTTCTAATTCCAGATAATTCTGAAGGCTTTCAATTTCTTTATCAATTGGGATCAAGGAACCTTTTGAATATTCGAGTGTAAGCCGCATTAATTTGGAAAATTTAGATAAATATTTCAATGCCGAATCGGTTCCGTTTTGAACAATAAAACTCGAAATTGAACTCAAACAATTAAATACAAAATGCGGGTTCATTTGTAAATGCAGTGCTTTTTGTTCGTACTCGGCAACTTCTTTTTTCAATGTGAGCTGGCGTTTAACCTGCATTCTATTATAAATTACCAATACCAAGGCAATTAAAAGTAAAGCGCCTAAAATGGAGAAAATAACAAACTGAATCTGTCTTTTATTTTTTTCAGATAACAAAGCTTCCTTTTTTCTGTATTCGTAATTGACTTCTGCCAAAGCAAATTTCTGGCTTGTTGTTTCATTAATGATACTGTCTCGCGCTTGTACATAATTTTTATAATGTTCTAACGCTGATTTTGGATCGTTTAAAGCTTCGTATAATTCACTCAATAATTTTTCAGAATGATAGGTCTGATCCAGTACTCCTATTTCTTTTGCATAAGCAAGAGATTTCTCTGCAAAAGGCATTGCTTCTTTATATTTCTTTTGATCTTGAAGTAAACCTGCGATATTGTATAAAGAAAGTGAAGCCCCAAATTTGTTTTGCAATTCTTCATACAAATTCAATGACTTCGTATAATATTCATTGGCCAGTTTTAAATCTTTTTCTTTCCTGTAATAATCTCCTAAATAATTACACAAAAGTGCATAGCCTCGCGCATTATCTGTATTCTCAAAAAGTTTTTTTGCTTTGTTATAATACAGAATCGCATTTTTATTCTGACCTGTTTCAAAGTAAATTGCACCAATATTAGTGAGTGTAACAGCAGCATTTTTTTCTCCAGTTTCAGTTTGAATTTTAGAAGCTTTTTTTAAGTATTCTAGCGCTTTTGGATAATTTAACTGCGATTTATAAATAATCCCAATATTATTAAGTGCTTTAGAAACATTCGCCTGCTCATCAATTTCCTGATATAATTGCAGTGCTTCTTCATAATTTTTTAATGCCAGAATTTGATTGCTTTGTTCTGAGTAAACTACGCCAGAACTGGCATAGGCACGCGCCAAACCGCTTTTTACTTTTTTGCCTGAATCTTCCTTTAAAACTTTTCTAAATTCTAATTGAGCAGTTTTAAAATATTTTAAAGCATTTGGATAATCTCCTAAAATAATTGAAGCATTTCCTTTATTAACATAAGCTGTAGCAAGTCCAAAAGTAAAATCAGATTTCAAACTTAGATTCGTTGCTTTTTGAGCATAAAATAAAGTTGAATCAGGATTGATTTCTTTGTACAAATCGGCTATTTTATTATACTCATTGACTTTTGAAGTATCAATTTTAGTATAAATAAGCACTCTTTTCAAACTATCAATCTTAGCGTTTTGAGCATTCGACACCTGCCCTGCAAGAAAGAAGAAAAAGAAAATTATCAGACGTAATTTTTGACTCACTATTTTTTATTTTGCTTGTTGTGAGACAAATGTATGATATGTTTTTTAGTAACTGAACATGAATTATTATTTCTCAGGTTTCACTTATTATTTGAATTTTTTCGATTATTTAAAAAATCAAACCAGTCAAAAACTTAATTACTGCCTATCCTATTTGTTATTAAAATCTCCCTTATAAAAATACTTAATTTTAAAACAAATTAAGTATTTTTATAAGTTAAATATTACAAATAAATAATATATTTATAAGATAATTACTATATTAGCTGCTAATCAAATTAATTAAAACCTTTTTATGAAAACAAAATTTTTAAAATTAGCAGGAGCGTTTTGCGCCTTATTGTTGATTCATTCTTGCCAAAAAGATGAACTTCCGTTAAATGCAAAAAACAACAATACTTTAATTGAAGAAGAAAGAGCAACCGGATATATTCCGTCTACTCCTGAGCAGCTGGCTCAACTTAGAACTTTAAAAACATCTTCACTCACGAAAAAAGAAGCTATTCCTGCGCGCTATGAACTGCCGGAACTGCCTGCTGCTCTTAACCAGGGTTCAAAAGGATCTTGCGTTCCTTACTCAATCGCCCATGCTATTACTTTATTAAAAAGTGAATCAAAAAGATTAGCTAACGGAACTCCAGACTTTAGTGTTTATCCTAGTGGAGATTACATATATGAAAAGTATAAAGTTGACATGAACAATTGTGGCAACGGTGTTTATTTTTGGGAAGCCTTAGATGCTATAAAAACAGAAGGCACACCTAGTTATACTGATATGGGATTTGTAAATTGTGGTGTTCTTCCTAATACTTCTCAACAAAATAATGCCCCAAAAAACAGAATATTTGACTATGCTGTAATAAGAACACCAGATGGCTTTAGAGGGACAATAGAAGATATGAAAAGCCAAATTGCAAAAGGAAACCCTGTAATTATAGGAATGGAAGTCGACAGAGACTTTGTTTCCAGCTCTATCCGTTTATGGGACAAAAACAATTCTGCTTTTTATGGGAATCATGCCGTTGTTTTAACTGGTTACGACGATGAAAAACAAGCTTTTAGGCTTCTTAATTCTTGGGGATCAAATTGGGGTGAAAATGGATACATCTGGGCTACTTACAGCAAAATAGATGAAGCAATGCACGGTGATGTGTATGTATTACAAAAAGATAATCCATTGAAATACAAAAGCACTATCGAACCTAATATTATCCTAATCAAGGACATAAGTAATTCTGCAGATAATATAAAATTTAAATTTGCAAATGGTCAATCAATTCCTTTTATTAACAATGGTGAATTTAACTGGAATAATGATTTAATAAAGCCTAATTATGAGCTATATAACAACCCCGTATTAGATCTAAGTTATTTCTTACCTTCTAATAATGAAGGAATTGATTTAGAAGGGGATTTAACTTTTGAGATAAGAGTAAGAATAGAATCAAGTAAAAATAATTCTTATCCTTTAAATACCGAAAAAGGAATTGAATTACGATTATGGAATGGAGGACTTGGAGGTCCAAGTAAATATATGAGTTGCATTGTTCCAATGGAAGGTCTTAACAAACCTGCTGTATTTACAAACACTTTAGGTGAAATTTATCGTTATTCAGCAGATCCCTATGTAAATGATTATAGGGCTACCAATAATTCTTTCGAAAGAGACAGGACTATAAGATTCCATCTTAAAAATGGTCAATTCATTTTGAGTACTCCTGGTTTAAAAATGCCATCAGGAATAAGTAGATTAAAAACTTTTTATATACATAACGTAGGTACTATGGGTGCCATTACTGATATTAGAATGTATAAAAACGGTAAGCTAATGGGTATCGATAATTTTGATACAAAAACACCTTGGCTTCAATGGTATGAATAATAACCTAAATTATAAAACGCACAAAGAAATCTTTGTGCGTTTTTATTTTAAGCGTAATAGTTTTCTTCTTCTAAATTTAAATATATCATTTTCAAACTTTTTTGTAAATTCATCCTTAATTACAGATTGCTTTTTTCTCCAAAATTATTGACTAAAAGATAAACGTATGGCAAGAATACATTTATTTGAATTTGAAGATCAAAAATGGTTTCCTGTTTTTTTAAGAAACTACATAACCGACTTTTTACAATTCCTGTCGAACAAAACCGGAATGTACAAACCCGTTGTTCCTTTACTTGTCGATATTTTAAAAGCGAACAATACAACAACAATTATTGATCTCGCTTCTGGCGGAGGCGGCGGACTTATTTGGTTAAACAATGAATTAAAAAAAGAAATTCCAAACTTAAAAATCATTCTGACCGATTATTACCCAAACATTCCAGCTTTTGAATACACTAAAAAGCAAGCTGATAATTTTGAATATATAAGTCATTCTGTTGATGCACGAAATGTTCCTTCAGACTTAAACGGACTTAGAACTCAATTTCTTTCCTTACATCATTTTAAACCAAACGATGCAAAACAGATTTTGCAAAATGCTGTAGATTCAAAATCTCCAATCGCCATTTTTGAAGTTCAGGAAAGAAGTTTCGCTAGTATTGTTGCTATGATATTTTCTCCAATAAGCGTTTTATTGACTACGCCATTCATCAGGCCTTTTAAAATTGGCCGCATTATTTTCACTTATTTAATTCCTATAGTTCCTCTTTTTGTTTTATGGGATGGTATTGTTTCTTCCTTAAGAACTTATTCAGTTGAAGAAATGAATGATCTTGTAAAAGACCTACATAATACAGAATCTTATAACTGGCAGATTAACAGGGTAAAATCCGGCCCTGGAGTTGTACTGTATTTAATAGTAACAGAGAAAAAATAAGCTTTTATTCAAAACACAATTCATAATTAGTAATTATTTTACAAAAGAATTCTTTCACAAAAACAAAACTTTGCTAAATTCGTTTAAAGAATAATTAACCTGCTAATCCCAAATTAGTTTTATGAAAAACCTACTATTATTATCATTTATTATGATAAGCTTTTCGTCGTGGTCACAAACCGCAGAAATTTATTTTAACAAAGCTTTTAACAAAGCTGCAACCGGAAATTACAAAAGCGCAATTGCTGATTACACAAAAGCCATTCGCAAAAATTCTAAATTTGTTGAAGCGTATCAAAATCGTGGCGTTGCAAAATACCAATTGAATGACTTACAAGGCGCAATGGACGACTTTAGCAAAACAATTGAACTTGACAATATGAATGCCGATGCTTTTACGGGCCGTGCAAACGTAAACTTCAAACTATCAAAATTTAAAGAAGCAATTCAAGACTGTACTTCTTCACTTAGCTTAAATCCAAGAGACTATGTTGCTTACAATTTACGAGGTTTAGCTTACAATAAAGTTGGAGAAAAGGCCAATTCCTGCAAAGATTTCTTAAAAGCAATCGAATTAGGAAGTCAAAGTGCTATAAAAAACAAAAGCACTTTTTGTAAATAATAAATCAAATTTGTGTTAACAAAAAGTAATCTGCAAAAGAATGGCTTTGCAGATTACTTTTTATATCTTATTCATAAAAAAATAGTGTCCGTTTTTTAATAATCCGGTTAGTTGTTACATTTGTTACAAAACTAGCCTAACCATGATAAAACACTACTTTTCAAAAACTTACACACCTTCTATCTTTTTTATATTGGTTTTTCTTTTTACAGTCAATGTAAAATCACAAACCTTTACAGACAGTAATTTACCTATTGTCATTATCAATACAGACATAGATCCGAATACGAATCAACCAATCGAAATTCCGGATGATCCAAAGGTTTTGGCAACGATGAAAATCATTAAAAGACCAGACGGAACCCGAAATTATTTAACCGATAGTAATACTGCCGCTTATTTAAATTATAACGGAAGAATTGGTATTGAACTGAGAGGATCGTCTTCACAGTCTCTTCCTAAAAAACCTTATGGTTTTACCACTTTAAAAGCAAATAACACCAGCAATAACAACGTCAGTTTACTGGGAATGCCTGTAGAAAATGACTGGATTTTAAATTCATTAGCTTTTGATCCTTCTTGTATTCGCGATTATATTTCGTATAATTTATCCCGACAAATTGGCGATTATGCTACACGAACTGTTTATTGTGAAGTGGTCATTAACAATGAATATAAAGGATTATACATTTTACAGGAAAAAGTAAAATCGAACGTTAACAGAGTAAATGTTATTAAAATGGCTGATACCGACAATACACTTCCAAATGTAAGCGGAGGTTATATTACAAAAGCCGATAAAACAACAGGCGGAGATCCAGTTGCCTGGACAATGTCTTCTTATTTTGGTACTGTAGATTTTATACACGAATTACCAAAACCGGAAAACGTTACTATTGAGCAAAATGATTATATAAAAAACCAGTTTAAAAATCTGGAAATTACATCTACTGCACATAATACTGATTTAGCAACAGGATATTCATCGGTTATTGATGTTCCTTCATTTGTTGATTATATGATTTTGGCTGAATTTGCATCAAATGTCGACAGTTATCAATACAGCACATATTTCCATAAAGACAAAGAAGGAAAACTGCGCGCCGGCCCTATTTGGGATTTTAATCTAACATACGGAAATGATTTATTTAGCTGGGGATATGACAGAAGCAAATATAACGTTTGGCAATTTTCAAACGGCGATAATGAAGGTGCCAGATTTTGGCAGGATTTATTTAATGACACTACTTTTAAATGTTATTTCTCCAAAAGATGGAATGAACTGACAGTACAAGGAAAGCCTTTAAACTACAACAGCCTTACTCAGTTTATAGACGAAACTGTAAATTATATCAGCGAAGCAAAAGCGAGAGAAAATCAAAAATGGGGAACAATTCCAAACGATGCACTTGAAATCAGCAATCTAAAATCATTTTTATCCAATAGAATTTCATGGATAACAGGACAATTAGGAAGTTTTAGCAGCTGCAGTAATATCGAAACCCCTTCGCTTGTTATCACAAAAATAAATTACAATCCCGGAGTTTCGGCAACTTTTCCAACCAGCAATGATCTGGAATTTATAGAAATTAGAAATACAGGAAACACTGCTGTTAATTTAACCGGCATTTATTTAAGCGAATTGGGGCTTTCATATCAATTTCCTGCCAATTCAACATTAGCCGCAAATCAAGGTATTTATATTACAAGCAATAAAACTACTTTTGAATCTAAATACGGAGTAACCGCTTTTGGGCAGTTCTCACGCAATTTATCCAATACATCACAAAAAATAGTTTTAGCAGATGGTTTTGGAAACACAATCGATTCTGTTGAATATACAAATGTATCTCCGTGGCCAAATGCAGATGGAAACGGAAGCTATTTACAGCTTTCCAGTACTGATCTTGACAATGCGCTGGCTTCAAGCTGGATTGCAGCATCTGATACTAATTTATCTGTTCCGGAAAGTATTGAATTAAAAAATGCGGTTTTATACCCAAATCCGGTAAAAAATACATTGACCATTCAGGCGAGCAAACCTATTTTAAATTATAAAGTGTATGATGTACTGGGACGCTTATTGTATGAATCAAAACAAGATTCTAATACAATAAAAGCAGATTGGAGTTTGTATCCAAAAGGAATTTATTATATTTCGATTTTCAATGAAAATGGATACAGCACCAAAAAGGTAATCAAACAATAACAGTAAAAAACTGCATGTCACTTTTAAGAAAAATAAATAACCTTCAAACAGATAAAAATTCAGGATTTGGCACGAATGCCGGAAGCTACGGCGGAAGATTTGTAAATAAAAACGGAACTCCAAATATCGAAAAAAGAGGTATGAACCTGCTTCGAAGAATAAGCTGGTATCATACCATGATCGATATGCCCAACTGGAAATTCATGCTTATTTTATTCTCTTTCTATATTATAATCAATTTCATTTTTGCGGTTGTTTATTATGCCATAGGGATTGAACACCTGGACGGAATTTCACCGTCTGGAAGTCTTTTAACACAGTTTGGACAGGCTTATTTTTTTAGTGCACAGACTTTTACAACGGTTGGTTACGGACATATCAGCCCAACCGGATTCCTGACAAGTGCTTTGTCTGCAGCCGAAGCTTTAATTGGTTTGCTGAGTTTTGCCATTGCAACAGGTTTATTCTTTGGAAGGTTCAGCAAACCAACTGCTTTTTTAAAATTTTCGCACAATGCTTTAATTTCTCCTTATGGAGAAGGAAAAGGCTTAATGATACGTCTTGTTCCTTTTAAAAATACCAACTTTACAGATGCAACGGCAAAAGTTACTTTAGGAATGAGTATTGAAGAAAACGGTCAGCGAGTAAATAAATTCTACAATCTTAACCTCGAAATAGATCGTATAAATGCGCTTTCGTTAAGCTGGACATTAGTTCATCCCATTGATGAAAACAGCCCTTTGTACACTTTTACCGAAGAAGATTTTAAAAATACACATGGCGAGATTTTAGTTTTCATCACCACTTTTGATGATATGTTTAGTAATACCGTAGCAGCCAGAACTTCGTACACTTTTAACGAAATTATTTACGGTGCAAAATTCAAAATTATGTACAACAGAAGCAAAGATAATACTAAAACGATTTTACATTTAGACAAATTAGATCAGTTTGATACTACAAACTTCTCATAAAGAATCATTTTTATCAAGTTTTTAAGGTTTTTTGAGATTTTATTTTACTTTTGTTTACATAATCGTATCAAATGGTAAACAATATAAAAACTGTTTTCAGTATAAAAGATCTTGAGAATTTATCCGGAATAAAAGCACACACGATTCGCATTTGGGAAAAAAGATATAACATTTTGGAGCCAATGCGTACTGATACCAATATCAGACTTTATAATCTGCAAAACCTTCAGAAACTTCTAAACATCACATTATTACACGAATACGGTTATAAAATTTCTAAAATAGCAACTTACCCGGAAGAAAAAATTCCGCAGTTGGTACGTGAAATTATTTCGAAGAAAAACTCTCAAAACTACGCCATTACATCTTTTAAAATGGCGATGATGAATTTTGATCAGGAACTGTTTTTCAACACGTTTGACTGGCTTATTTCTGAAAAAACGTTTAAAGAAGTTTTTAAAGACCATTTTTTACCTTTATTAAAAGAATTGGGATTATTGTGGCAGTCGGAAACGATCACGCCTGCAAATGAACATTTTATGAGTCATTTGATCAAGCAGAAAATCTTAATTTATACCGAAAGCCTTCAGATTCAAAAACCAACAAAAACAGACAGAATCTTTGTTCTTTCCCTTCCATTAAATGAAATTCATCAAATAGGATTACTTTATCTTCAATATGAAATTTTATCTAAAGGTTACAAAACCATTTATTTAGGCGAAAGCATGCCTATCGAAAACCTGCAGGATTTAACCAAACATTTTGAAAATATCACTTTTGTTTCCTTCATGACTATCCAGCCGGATCGCAGCGTTATCAACCAATACGTAAAGTCAATGGGACAAAAACTACTGCAAAAAAACAATGAAATCTGGCTTATGGGTAAAATGGTCGAACATATCGATCAAAAAGTACTGCCGGAAAGAATTCGTATTTTTGATTCGATGGAAGAAACAATTGAAACAATTTAATTTTTTTGTTTAAAGTTTTTGTACTTTTATTAAACAAAAATGACAAAAACTATCGCAATTATAGGTTCGGGCTTTTCTTCGTTAGCCGCATCATGTTACCTGGCACAGCAAGGAAACAAGGTCACTATTTATGAAAAAAATCCAACAATTGGAGGTCGGGCAAGACAATTCAAAAAAGATGGTTTTACATTTGATATGGGACCAAGCTGGTACTGGATGCCAGATGTTTTTGAACGTTTTTTTAATGACTTCAATAAAAAACCATCCGATTATTACGAGCTTATAAAGCTAAATCCCGCCTATCGTGTTTATTTTGGAATAAATGATTTTATCAGCATTTACGACAATTTAGAAGAGATTAAAGCTACGTTTGAAGAAATCGAAAAAGGAAGCGGTAAACAACTTCAAATCTTTATCAATCAAGCTAAAAGCAATTATGATATTGCCATAAAAGATTTAGTTTACCGTCCCGGAGTTTCTCCCCTTGAATTAATTACAAAAGAAACCGCTTTAAAACTCAATCAGTTTTTTAGCAATGTCAGTTCTGATATTCGCCGGAAATTTAAAAATGAAAGACTGATTCAAATTCTCGAATTTCCCGTTTTATTTCTCGGCGCGAAACCAACTAAAACACCTTCATTTTACAATTTTATGAATTATGCCGATTTCGGACTTGGAACCTGGCATCCTAAAACCGGAATGTTTGATGTCATTCGAGGAATCGAAAAATTAGCCGTAGAACTTGGCGTTACCATCAAAACAAATTCTCCTATTGAAAAAATAATCGTTGAAAATAAAACCGCCACAGGAATTGTTATTAAAGGTGAAATTATAAATGCCGATATTATTTTAAGCGGAGCCGATTATCAGCATACCGAAACTTTACTAGAAAAAGAACATCAGGTTTATTCTGAAAAATACTGGGAAAGCCGGATCTTTGCGCCATCTTCACTCCTATTTTTTGTGGGTTTCAATAAGAAGATTGAAAACATTTCACATCATGCTTTATTTTTTGATGTCGATTTTAATCAGCACGCCGCTGATATTTACGATAATCCAAAATGGCCGGAAGCTCCGTTATTTTACGCCAATTTCCCATCTAAAACAGATCAGACTGCAGCGCCAAACGGAATGGAAACCGGATTTTTCCTGATTCCGCTTGCACCCGGAATAGAAGATAACGAAACACTAAGAGAAGAATATTTCGAAAAGATAATTACACGTTTCGAGCTGCTTACACAACAAGAAATCAGAAATAACATTATATTTAAGGAATCATTCTGTAAAAACGATTTTGAAGCAGATTACAATGCCTATAAAGGAAACGCTTACGGAATGGCTAATACATTATTGCAAACGGCATTTTTGCGCCCAAAACTAAAAAGCAAAAAAGTACGTAACTTATATTTCACAGGGCAATTGACTGTTCCGGGGCCAGGCGTTCCTCCTGCATTAATTTCAGGAAAACTAGCCGCTGAATTAATTCAAAAATCTTTAAGATCTTAAAAAATGAAATCACTATTCGACGCCGTTTCTTTTAAATGCAGCAAACTAGTTACCAAGAACTATAGTTCCTCTTTTTCCCTAGCAGTAAAAATGCTGTCACCAAGCATTCGCGATGC
The DNA here is from genome assembly GCF_031455715.1 of Flavobacterium sp. 2755. Taxonomy (NCBI): domain Bacteria; kingdom Pseudomonadati; phylum Bacteroidota; class Flavobacteriia; order Flavobacteriales; family Flavobacteriaceae; genus Flavobacterium; species Flavobacterium sp. 2755. Next base: position 38,788 of record NZ_JAVDTG010000016.1, on the reverse strand, counting down.
CATTTACAGCATTTACGGATTTGTTCGTTTTGCTGATGAAATTGTAGATTCTTTTCATGATTACGAAAAAGAATATCTTATCGACGATTTCGAAAAAGAATATTACAAAGCAATGGAATTGGGAATCAGCCTAAATCCTATTTTAAATTCTTTTCAGCATACGGTGAAAGAATATAATATTACCGACGATTTAGTTCAGGCTTTTTTAAAAAGCATGAAACTTGACCTTATAAAATCAACTTACAACACACAAGCGGAATATGCAGATTACATTTACGGTTCTGCCGATGTAGTGGGTTTAATGTGTTTAAAGGTTTTTGTATCGGGAAAAGAACAAAAATACGAGCAGTTAAAAAACGAAGCCATGCGATTAGGATCGGCATTTCAGAAAGTAAATTTTTTGAGAGATTTAAAAGATGATAATACGATCTTAAACCGAACTTATTTTCCGGGCGTTAACCTCAACAATTTCAACGAAGATTCAAAAGCACAGATCATAAAAGAAATTGAAGAAGATTTCCGCATTGCGTATCAGGGAATTGTAAAACTGCCAATTGAAGCCAAATTTGGTGTTTATACGGCTTATGTTTATTACAGAAAACTGCTTAAAAAACTAAAAAATACGCCGTCTCATGAAATTGGAAATTCAAGAATCCGGGTTTCAAATTATACAAAAGCCGGGCTTTTAGCGCAGTCGTTTGTGACTTATAAATTGAAGTTAGTATAAATTTTGTTCAGTTTTGTCATTCCGAGGAACGAGGAATCTTCGTTGCTAGATCGACAAAGATTGTCACTTTAGATTGCGGAGCTACTTACGAAGATTCCTCGTTCCTCGGAATGACAAGATTGAGTAAAAACCAAACAAAAAAATAATCTTTAGAGTCAATCTTTTATAAACTAAAGCTAAACTCTACAGATTTTAAATCATAATTTTAATAACAACATTTATAAAATGATTTCTTTTTTAATCTTTTTAGGCGTTTTTCTGTTTATGGAATGTGTTACCTGGCTTACGCACAAATATGTAATGCACGGTTTTATGTGGTATTTTCACGCTGATCATCATCAGCCAAAATATGAGCATACTTTTGAGCGCAACGACATTTTCTTCGTCATTTTTGCGACTCCGAGTATTCTTTTATTTTATTTTGGAGTTCAGGGCGGGTTCAACTATTTGTTTTTTATTGCCTGTGGTATTACGCTTTACGGAGTCTGTTATTTTTTAATTCACGATGTATTGATCCATCAGCGTTTTAAATGGTTCAAAAATACCAAAAACAAATACCTCATCGGACTCCGAAAGGCACATAAAATACACCACAAACACCTAAATAAAGAAAAAGGAGAATGTTTCGGAATGTTGTTTGTACCCTTAAAATATTATAAAATGTAGCTATTTGGGCGTTCCAAAAGAAGCATTTGTAACAATTGATTTAGTTAGAAGATGAAATTATACAAGATAGCAACCGTACAATATGTAAACGCCAAGGTCGAAGACTGCTGGGATTTTTTCTCCAGTCCAAAAAACCTGCAGACGATTACACTCGACAATATGAATTTTGAAATCAAGGATTTCGACGAAAAGCGAATGTATCACGGACAGATTATAACCTATACTTTGCGACCGCTTTTAGGAATCAAAATTTCGTGGGTTACCGAAATTACAGCCTGCAAAGAAAATCACTATTTTATCGATGTTCAGCGTTTTGGCCCTTATAAATTATGGCATCACAAACACTTTTTTGAACGAACAATCGATGGCGGAACCAAAATGACAGACATCGTTCATTATGCTCTTCCACTCGGAATATTGGGGAGAATTATGAATCGATTAGTGGTGAAGAACAAACTAAAGACCATTTTTGATTTCCGTTATAACAAGATCGAAGAATTGTTTAATTCAAAATCGCAGCCAAAGATTATACAGATTAATGCCGAACAAAAAAGCATATAAATATTTTATTTAAACACATAGAAACATAGTTAGCATAGCGCCGAATGGCGTTTCACTTGCATAAACAAACATAGCTATATGTGAGAAACTAGTTTCTTTCCATATTCTTTCACAAGAAAAATAAAACCTATGTTTCTATGTGTTTAAGGACTATACACAATACAAAAATATTCGTCAAGCGAAAATTATACAATGACAAAACAAAAAGTTTCCTTTTTCTGGTTCAGACGCGATTTGCGTTTAGAAGACAATACCGGATTATTTCAAGCTTTACAATCGAATTTTCCTGTAATTCCATTATTTATTTTTGATGAAGATATTCTGGACAATCTTCCAAAAAACGATGCCAGAGTAAGTTTTATTTACGATTCACTTCAAAAAATAAATACCGAATTAAACACTTTTGAATCTTCGATTTTAATCAAAAAAGGAAAAACAAAAGAAGTTTGGAAATCACTTATAGAAGAATTTGATATTCAAAACGTATTTTTCAATAAAGATTATGAACCTTTTGCTATCCAGCGTGATACTGCAATTTGTTCTCTATTAAAAGAAAATAATATCGAATGTTTCTCTTTTAAAGATCATGTTATTTTCGAAGAAAAAGAAATCACAAAAGCCGACGGACTTCCGTACACGGTTTATACTCCTTATAAAAATAAATGGCTTGAAAAATATCATTTTTCAGGATCAGCTTCAGAATATGATTCAGTTTCATTTCAATCTAATTTTGCAAAAAATAAATTTCCATTTCCTGAATTAGCAGGAATTGGTTTTGAAAGAAGCTCCATAAAAGTTCAGCCTCACAACTTAACACAAATTGCCAATTATAAAGAAACAAGGGATTTTCCAGCTTTAGACAGTACATCTTATCTTTCTCCGCATTTACGTTTCGGAACCGTGAGTATCCGGAAATTAGTAAACTGGGCAAATCGAAAAAATCAGACTTTTTTAAGCGAATTGATTTGGAGAGAATTCTTTATTCAAATTCTGTTTAGTTTTCCTAATTGTGTCAATCATAATTTCAAATCAGCTTACGACGGAATTCAATGGCGAAATAATGAAGAAGATTTTAAACGCTGGTGTTCCGGAACAACCGGATATCCTATGGTCGATGCGGGAATGCGTCAACTCAACGAAACAGGTTATATGCACAATCGTGTTCGCATGGTTGTCGCCAGTTTTTTATGCAAACATTTATTGATTAACTGGCAATGGGGCGAAGCTTATTTCGCCGAAAAATTACTGGATTTCGAATTGGCTTCAAACGTAGGAAACTGGCAGTGGGCCGCGGGAACAGGCTGCGATGCCGCGCCGTATTTCAGAGTTTTTAATCCTGAAATCCAACAAAAGAAATTTGACGAAAAAGGTGAATACATTCGTAAATGGATTCCTGAGTTTGATTTTGGTTATAATGAACCTATGGTTGAGCATGCCTTTGCGAGAGATCGTGCGATTGCGACTTATAAGGCGGGGATTTTGAAATAAGTTTTTTTGTTTCAGGTTTCAAGTTTCAAGTTACATCCAGTGTGTCCTCCTGAGCGAAGTCGAAGGATCGCGTGCATATCCATACTGTGTGTCTATACTTTGCAATCCTTCGACTTCGCTCAGGAGGACAACAATTGTGTTCAATCTAATAACCTGAAACTTGAAACCTGAAACAAAAACTAATACTTCAAATAATTCTCAACAACAATTTTCGCCTTTAAATCGAACATTAAATTATAAAGTCCGAAGAAAGTACGGTTCATATAAATAAAGTGCTTAGAACCACGATTTCCGTTCATTTTTTTCAAATTTGTATCTTCAGAAAAACGTTTGCCTAATTCTGCAATCGCATTAAAGAAAGTTTCATCGGCAAAATCGAAAGTTTCGTTTTGAAAAGGTTTTGTAAAAAGTGATAATAAATCATGAAACATATCGGTGAAATATTCCACTTCTGCCGGAGTATCGTCTGGACGAAGGATTTCTAATTCGAATAATTTTTTATTAAAAAGCTTCTCGTCTGTAATTACATTTTTGTTGATTAACTCAAAATACGGTGTATAAAATTCTTCAGGAATTTGTTTCATACAGCCAAAATCTAACGCAATTAATTGATTTTCATTATTAACCAAAAAGTTTCCCGGATGCGGATCTGCGTGTACTTTTCGCAAAACATGAATTTGGTACATGTAAAAATCCCAAAGCGCCTGCCCTATTTTATCGCCAACTTCCTGATCTTTATTAATTGCCGTAAATTCAGAAAGATGAATTCCCGTCATCCAATCCATTGTAATGATTTTCTCTGACGAAAATTCAGGATAGTAATTCGGGAAAATGATGTTTTCAATTTTATTACACGCTTCTACAACTTCCTGACTTTGTTTTAATTCTAACAAATAGTTCGTTTCTTCAATAAGTTTATCTTCAACTTCTTTAAAATATTTATCTGAGTCTTTTCCCTGCAGATTAAACATTCTGATCGCAATAGGTTTTACCAAAGCCAAGTCTGAAGAAATACTATTGGCAACGCCGGGATATTGAATTTTAACCGCCAGTTTTTTATCATTTTTCTTAGCCAGATGAACCTGACCAATACTTGCTGCATTTACTGAATTTGCATTGAACTCATCAAAAATTTCATAAGGAGTTTTACCAAAATTAGTTTTGAAAGTTTTTAAAACTAAAGGTGCAGAAAGCGGCGGAACTGAAAATTGTGACAAAGAAAATTTCTCCACATAAGCCTGAGGCAGAAAATTCTTGTCCATGCTTAACATTTGAGCTACTTTCAAAGCACTTCCTTTTAAGCTCTTAAGTCCGTCGTAAATATCTTCGGCGTTATTTTCGTTAAGTTTATCGCGGGTTAAATCTGGGTTTACTACTTTTTCAGCATAGTGCTTTATATAATTTACTCCGATTTTGGCGCCGGTTTGAACTAATTTTCCGGCTCTTTCTATTTTTGAAGTTGGAATATAATCGATTGTTTTCATTGTTTGCTGTATATTTTTTCTTTGAATAGAAATTTTCCAAAATCTATTAAATGATTCATTGGTGCAACATTCATTAATTCAAATGATGCATTAACCGATTTTTCGATAAAAATGTCTGTTTTTTCAAAAGCAGCAGATTCATCTTCCATCCAGAATTTAATCGTAATCATTAATTGCAACCATGCCGATTCCTGAATGGCTTTTTCCTGATATTTCTGCAGTTTTTCTAATTCCAACCTGTAATCATCAGTTAGGATTTCTGCAACATATTCTTTGAAACTATTTCTAAGTGTAGTTAACTGAACCAGATTTTTAAGCGGATTTCTATCAATTTTAAGCGATTGTAAAACGTAACTTCTGTTTGCGGTTAAGATTTCGAAGAACGTAAAATAGAAACTCAGCATTTTATTCTTCATGTCATATTCCTGATATTCTTCATTTTTGTGAAGTAAGTTGACTGTGTTTTCAAAAAACAGTCGGAATATTTCTTTTTCTAAACCTTCTAATGTTCCAAAAAAGGAATAAAACTCCGCTTCGGTAAAATCATTTTCTTTGGCAAAATGATAAACTGATTTTGGTTTTTGGCCTTTTTCTAAAACTTCATCCATGTATTTTGAAACGATATCATCTTTGGTAATTACCTTCTTTTTAGTCGTCATTTTATTTAAAATTTAGAATTTGCCATAAAGGTAAACATTGTTTAAGTACCTTTACTAATGATTAAACGGCAAGTACTGTTAAATATATTATAAACTATTATGGCTCAAAATGTTCTATTAACCGGAGGAAGCGGATTCATTGGAAAACATTTAACAAATGTTCTCATTGAAGCGGGATATTCTGTGTCTGTTTTGAGTCGTTCAGATAAAGAGAACACTAATGGAATCACGTATTATAAATGGGATTTGAACAAAAATTATATAGATGAAAATGCTGTTTTAAATGCTGATTTCATCATTCATCTTGCGGGCGAAGGAATCGTTGAAAAAAGATGGACAGAAAAAAGAAAAAAAGCAATTCTGGAAAGCCGTACAAAACCAATTGATTTGATTTTTTCTGTTTTAGAAAAAAACAATAAAAAACTTGATGCTTTTATTTCAGCTTCGGGAGTTGGCATTTACGGTGCTGTTACCAGTCATAAAATTTGTACCGAAGAAACGCCTGCAGCAAATGACTTTTTAGGCACAACCTGTCAAATTTGGGAAAATGCAGTTGATAAAATCGAAGCATTAGGCATTCGAACCGTAAAAATCAGAACTGCAATTGTGCTGGGAAAAGATGAAGGTTTTTTGAAAAAAGTCAATCCTAATTTTAAAGCTGGTTTTGGTGCGGTTTTAGGATCAGGAAAGCAATATTTACCCTGGATTCATATCGAGGACTTATCTCAAATTTATTGCAAAGCAGTTTCAGATGACCAAATGCATGGCCCGTATAATGCGGCTGTGACAGATAACACTACAAATTCGAGGTTTTCTAAAATACTGGCTTCATTATACGGATATGCGATCTGGCTCCCTAAAATTCCTCCTTTTATTCTTAAAATTGTTTTAGGAGAAATGAGCGAAGCTGTTTTAACCGGACAAAGGGTTTCATCAGAAAAAATACAAAAAACCGGATTTGAATTTCAGTTTACTGATTTAGAAAAAGCGCTTATAGCAAGCATTAATTAAAATTATTTCAAAGTTAGATACTTCATATCTTCACTTTGTACAACTCCAAGTAAATGAGTATTGGCCGTTTTTGAAATTTTGCTGGCAACAACACTCGGTATTTCTATATTAAAATCTGAAACTGAAATGGGGTAATTACACGAAATTTGTATTCCTTCCGGAACTCTTTTTATCAAGGCTTTCATCTCAATGATTTTCGATTTTCCGTGAAGATAAAGTTTTCCTTTTACGTCATACTCTTTTTCAATTTCATCAACGTTTTTCAAGTCAAATTTTTGAACTTTCCCTTTAAAAACTGATTTTGGATAACGATGGCTTTCAATATAATTTTCATTAAAATGTTCTTGCATTAAATCCATTTTAAAACGAAAATCTTTGATTACAACAGTACAGATTAAAGTACTTGTTTCAGGTTCGAGAATAATAGTTCCGAGTTTATTTACTGCTTTTACTTCTTCAAAAAAAGGAACAGAAGCTTCAAAATTTACAACAGCCGTAGTGGTTTTAAATTTGTCTTGGGCAAGTAATGAAAATGCAGTAAAAAATAAAATAAGTAATGTAGTTCTTTTCATAATCGTCATCAATTAAACAATTATGTCATTCTATTTCTAAGAAGAATTTTACAAGTTCAAAAATAGAACGGCAGTACTCCGTGAAAAAATTCGTAACCTAATGTTTATACTTAAAGTTACGAAATTTCAAGATGCGGAGTTCTTGAACTAGTGCTAAATATTTGTGAATATTTTGGTGTACGAAATGGTGGATATAAAATGTGAAATGTAATTTGTGAGAGGTAAAATGAGATGTTCCTACGGAACAAATATTGGGGTCTAAAATTTTATTTTTTCTACCTATGAGATATCTCTACGAGATATTTTTTTTGACAGCGAAATAATAAATGCCGTATAGTCCCTACGGGACAAAAACGGTATGTCAATTTTAATTTTTCTACCGATATTTAATTCCTAACGGAATATCTCGTAGAGATTACATATCGGTAGAAAGAAAGAAAGAAAGAAAGAAAGAAAGAAAGAAACAATGAATAGTTCCAAAATGTCCGTAGGGACTATACTGCTATTATTAATGACATTTTATCCATGCATTGGCGTACAAATTTCCAATAAAAAACCATCTGTATCTCTAACATACGCTACAACTTGACCCCACGGTTTTTTCTTTGGTTCTGTAACTAAAACAGCTCCAAACGAAGTTGCTTTTTGAACAAGGTCACCAACATCTTCTGTAATAAAACCTAATTCTATTGCAAAAGGTTTGTCTTCTAAACTGCTTTCTATAAAACCTTCGCTCAAATTATGCGATGCTAATTTTTTTGACGCAAAAGAAATGGTTGTTTCTCCCGTATTTAATTCTCCATAATCATTATCCGGGCTTATAAATTTTCTTGCGAACCCAAATACATTTTCATAAAACTCTATTGATTTTTCTACGTCTTCAACGTATAAAATTGTATATCCAAACTTTATCATGATTTCTTTATTTAAATGTGTATTAAATAAAGATAGGAAAATTTAGCTGATTTCTAAAAGCACATTGTATTTATCTAAGCTTGCTAAGTCTTCGATTGAATTTATATTAGCAACTTTTTCATGTTCTTCTACTTCTTTTCTAACTTCGATATGTTTAATTGCTTTTCTAAAACGTCGCACTTCTTCAAGATTAGATAAAATAAGTCCCGGAACGGGAACGCTTTTTCCTTCTTTATCTTTGGCGACCATTGTAAAATAAGATGAATTACAATGTTTTACAGCTCCGGTTTGAATATTTTCTGCTTCAACACGAATACCCACAATCATCGAACTCCTTCCCACATAATTTACTGAGGCTTTCATGGTTACTAATTCTCCAACTTCTATTGGTTTAAGAAAGTTTACTGTATCAACAGAAGCCGTCACGCAATAGTTACCGCTAAATTTTGAAGCCGAAGCAAATGCAATCTGATCTAAAAGCTGTAAAATATATCCCCCGTGAATTTTACCGCTAAAGTTAGTATGCGACGGAAGCATTAATTCTGAAATGCTGATTTTTGATGAAGAAACGGGTTTAAAATCTGTAGTCATGTTTTTTGTTTTTGGAAATTTCTATAGTTATTATTTTAAACACATAGGAACATAGTTTTTCAATGTCGTTAAAGGCGTTTCACTTGTATTAACAAACATAGATAACTATGTGTTAGAAACTAGTTTCTTTTTAATTCTTTCACAGAAAAATATCCCGATAGCTATCGGGACTATGTGTTTAAATATTTTCTTGATTCAATAATTCGGTTTCATCCGTGTTTAAGGCCCTGTTTATAATGTTTTCCGGAAGTGATTTCTTGGCTTTTGCACCCATTTTTTTCAATTTCTCTACACTTGAAATCAAGTTTCCTTTGCCGTCAACAAGCTTGTTCATGGCGCTTTCATATTCTGTTTTGGTATCTTTAATTTTATTTCCAATTCGAACTAAATCGGTAACAAAACCTTCAAATTTATCATATAAAGCTCCGGCTTGTCGGGCAATTTCAAAAGCATTTTCCTGCTGTTTTTGGTTTGCCCACATACTGTCTATGGTACGCAGCGTTGCTAATAATGTACTTGGCGTAACGATTACAATATTTCTGTCGAAAGCTTTATTATATAAAGTAGAATCTTCGTTCAACGCAATCGCAAAAGCGGGTTCTATCGGGATAAAAAGTAAAACAAAATCCGGGCTTTCTATTTGATATAAATCGTGATAATTTTTATTTCCGAGTTGTTCAACGTGGCGTTTAATAGACAAAACGTGCTCTTTAAGCCAATCGATTTTTAGTAAATCAGATTCTTCGTTTACCCATTTTTCATAAGCGACCAAAGAAACTTTAGAATCGACAATCATTTTCTTTCCGTCTGGAAGATTGATTACAACATCAGGAAAAACACGATTTCCTTCAGCATTTACAAAACTTTGCTGTACTTCATATTCTCTCCCTTTTTCTAAACCGGATTTTTCCAGAACACGTTCTAAAACAAGTTCGCCCCAATTTCCCTGCATTTTACTGTCGCCTTTTAATGCTTTGGTCAAGTTTAGGGTTTCTTTGCTCATTTGAGCATTCATTTCGCTTAAACCAATAATCTGCTGGCGCAATGCTGCGTGATAATCGATACTTTCTTTATGTGTTTGATCTACTTTTTGTTCAAATACATGAATTTTATCCTGAAGCGGCAGTAGAATATTTTTCATGTTTTCACTATTTTGTTCTGTAAATTTTGCCGATTTTTCTTCAAGAATTTTGTTCGCCAGATTTTCAAATTCCTTGGTAAATTTTTCCTGAAGTTCGTTTATTTCACTTTTTTGTTCTTTATGGCGTTCCCAAAGATTCTCAAAATCAACTTCTTTTTTAGAAAGCTGAATCGCCAGACTGTCTTTTTCTGTTCTGATACTTTCTTTTTCAGAATTAATTAAATGAAGCTGCTTCTGAAAATTATTTCTTTCTGTTTCAAACTGCTCTTTTTGTAATTGAAACTGATTTGCATTTGCATTAAGTCTTTCTTCTAAACTTACTTTTTCTGCCTGAAATCTAGCCGAAAACAACATTTTCCCTAAGTATATCCCAAGAAACAAAGCAATTACAAAGGCCAATAAAAGTGGAAGAAATTCTATCATATCTAAGTTTATTTTAAGTAAAAGTACGCAATAATACGTAGTTCGTGGTTTTAAAAATTAAAATATCACGAATTAGTATGGGGTCTAAATTAATCAAACAATCTAAATAAGATTTACGGAAATCCTTTAAAAAAATAATTTTTCACGCAACCATTTTAAAGCAGCTTCATCTACATTATATAACCTATTAAAAAATAATCATGAAAAAATTAATGTTGAGCTTATTTATCGCTTTTGGATTTAGCGCCTGCTCTCTTAGTAATGACGACCTGAATGTTGACTGTGGAACTAATGTAGATTTACCTTTTTCGGGCTTCCCTGTTTTATGTAACTATAGTGTAAAAACTTTACCTAATAATCCGAGTGCACTTATTATAACTTCGCAGGAAAAAATGGACGCTTATTTTACAAAACATGCCAATACCTGTACAGTTGCAAGCGATCCTAACATTAATTTTAGTGATAACTATATGATTGCACTTTTTGCAGGCGTAAAACCTACAAATGGTTACGCAATAAAAATTACTTCAATTGTACAAAACAACTGCGAAATCATTGTTAATTTCTACGAAAAAGGACCACAAACAGGAGAAACTTTAACGCAGACTCCAACTTATCCAACAGATTTCATTTTGATCCCAAAAACAGCAAAAGCAATTTTGTTTAACAGAACAAATGAAAGTCCTGATAATATCGTAATTGGAAGTTTTGGAACTACAAATGACTTTTTTCAGATCAATGACTACAATATTTTAAAATTCCTAGGTGTTACTACCGGAAACTACGAGTTTGAGCAATATAAATACAATGCTAAAACGGTAAGAAGTGAATATACTACATTGTCAAAAACTATCCCTACAGAAATTACAGCAATTAAAGGCCAGACAAAAACGTATGGTACACCAGGTGCTCAAGGTGGCGTTTATTTTGAGCTTCGTCAGGGAATTACGGTAACTAAAATTACTATTGATAATAATGATACTCCAGATATGAGCAGCGAAATAAAAGCTTTCAGAATGGCGCTTAAGTCAAAAATTAACAGCTTAAAATAATACTCATTGAGTAACATCTGTATCTTTTGCGACCCAACAAAAGACACAGATATACTTGATAATCAAAAACTAACACAAAATACCACTAGTTCTAACTATTTACAAAATGTAGTTTTGTAAGCTTTTAAGAACTATTTTTGCAAAACCAAATTAATCCATTTTTTGAAAGACGATTTAGAGAAATATATTAAGCTTTGCATGAAAAATGACAGAGGAGGACAACTGAAAATATATCAGTTGTTCTCTCCTGTTTTATATGGTATTTGCCTAAAATATATGAAAAATGAAGATGATGCGAAGGATGTTTTCCAGGAAGCATTTGTAATTGTTTTTCAAAAAATCGGTCAGTATAAATTTGAAGGAAGTTTTGAAGGCTGGCTAAAACGGATTTTCATTAATAAGCTGATTGAAACTTTAAATAAGAAGAAAAAAGAGAGTTTCTTTCTTGATGTTTTTGATCCCGATACTGATTTTATCGAAGAAGAGGAACTGGACGTTATCCCAATAGAACAAGAAAAACTGTTAGAATATATTAGAGATTTACCGGATCAATATCGAACGGTTTTTAACCTCTATGTATTTGAAAAGATGAAACACAAAGAGATTGCCGAATTACTAAAAATCTCTGAAGGAACATCAAAATCAAATTTAAATAGAGCCAAACATATTTTGCAAAAAAGAATACTGAGCATAAAAAATTTTAAGATAGCATGAAGAAGCAAAAAATAGAAGATATTTTTTCATCAATGGAAGACTTTTCGAGTGTTCCGCCTCCTGAATTGTGGGGTCAGATTGAAGAAAAACTCGACAAACCTAAAAAGAAGAAGAGAGCAATTCTTTGGTGGTCGGCGGCTGCATGCTTATTATTAGGTTTACTGCTCCCTTCTGTATTGCATTTTACTTCTGATAATTCAGAAATTAAAACAATACAAAACAATTCTATTGAAAATAACAATGTTGTTCTGGATCAGGAAAATAATGATACCAATAAAACCAGAAGCATTGAAACTAAAGAAAATATCCTTGAAAAAGAATCTAATAATAATCGGGTTTCGTCATCAGAAAAAACAACTAATCAATCAGACCAAAATCAATTAAACCAAAATTCAAAAACAGTTAAAGCTCAAACGGGTTCTCAAAACAAAACAAATAATAGCAGCTTTGAACCAAAAGTAAATGTCGAAAGAAATAATGCCGTAGCCGAAAAATCATTTGTTCCAGCTAGAGAAAATGGGTTAAATGCAGATTCTAAAAGTCAAATTTCTAACAATAAAAAAGAAAATATAAATCGCGCTGTCGCCGAAAAAACATTTGTTTCAGCTGGAGAAAATGGATTTAATGCGGCATCTAAAAATCAACTTTCGACCACTAAAAAAGAGAATTCAAACAAGGCTGTTGCCGAGAAATCATTTGCCCCAAACAAATCGGATTCTTTTAATTACGGTTCAAAAAGTCAGTCAGACATTGAAAAAAGAAATGCTGACAAGATTTTAGCAGAGAAGAAATTTGCTCCGGCAAAAACAAATAATTTTAATGCTGTTTCAGGGAATCAATTACCGAATTCAATTTTTGAGAATCTTTCTTCTTCAAAAAATAAAAATGCACTTGCACTTAATGCTTCAAATTCTGCAGCAAAAAGAAATCCAAATGCTTTAAGTCCTTCGTTGAATAAAGAGAAAGAAAACATTCAAAAAACGACTGCTGACAAAAATATTGCAAGTGTTCAAAATGGGAATTCAAAAAGCAATACTGCTTTTGCCAATTCAACTGTTTTGAGTAAAAAAGATTCTGTGCAATTAGCGGAACTTCAAAATTTAGAAAAGGGAATTGCTGCTGTTACTCCGGAAGAGGAGAAAAAGAAAAAAGAAGACAAAACATTGTCTAAATCAGAAAAATGGGCTTTACAACTTTTTGCCGGTGTTGCCAATTCTGAAAATTATAAAAACAATAAAACTTTAGGAAACGTAAACGATTCTAAACAAAGTAATTCGTACGGTGTAAAAACACAGTATAAAATCAATAAAAAATGGGCCGTTGCTTCTGGTTTTAAAATCAATGAACTGGGACAAAGTGTTGCAAATGTTTCGTATTTAAGCACAAGAAATCAAGCTCTTTTCAGTTCAAGCGATTATTTTGTAAAAAATGAAAGTGTTCCACAAATTGCAAGCGATACACGTTATGTTTTAGTTTCAAATACTACAAAAGATGTGCTGCAAAGCGATAATATCGAAACTGGAAATCTGAGCCAAAATCTTCGTTACATCGAAATGCCTTTAGAAGTTTCGTATTCTGTTTTTAATAAAAACAGAACAAACATTAATCTAAACACAGGCGGATTTGTTGGTAAACTGATTTCGAACAGTGTTGCCATCGATGGAAATTCTATGGGCGAAAATGTCAATGCAAACGATTATGTTTATGGCACAACTTTGAGTAGTACGGTACAATATAGAGTTTATAAAAAGACAAACGTTTTTGTTGAACCTGCTGTTAATTATTATGCAAATCCTTTAAGCAATCAATCTTTTAATCAATTTCAATGGGGATTGAATTTTGGGTTGAATGTTAACTTTTAATATCTATAGTTTATTGTTTTTAATTCCAATAGATATAACGAAAAGGCAGTTCGAATTGAACTGCTTTTTTTATTGAATTAATGTTTGATTTATTGTAATTTGCAGGAAAAATAAAACAATAAATGACTCTAAAAAAGGATTGGAAAGATCTAAAATTTGTTCCTAAAAATCTCCAAATTGCAAAAGAACTAATTTACGACGTTTGCGGTTTCGAATGTTCTGAACCTCAACCCGAAAAGGAAAGTCAGGAATATGAAGCTTTCGATTTTAAAATCGGCGAAAGCCAGATTAAATTCAGATCGGCTAAAATTACGCCAACCAAAACGGGTCAGTTCGTAACTTTATGGAAACGCAACAAATCTGGAATTATCGAACCTTTTGATTATTCTGATACAATAGATTTTGTAATTGTAAATGTTCAAAAAGAAAATCTTTTGGGGCAGTTTATTTTTCCGAAAGAGATTTTACTCAAAAAAGGAATTTTTACTACAACTTTAAAAGAAGGAATAAGAGCTACGAGAGTGTATCCGCCTTGGGATGAAACAACAAGCAAACAGGCACAAAAAACCCAGCAATGGCAATTAGATTATTTTTTACCCATTTCTGATCCAATAGATATAAATCGGGCTAAGTTTTTACTTGGAAAATAATAAAAACAAAAAGGCAGTTCAAATTGAACTGCCTTTTTTATGAATTAATCCTTAGCTTATTTCTTCAGGATTTTTTCTTTATAAATTACTTTATTGTTTTCTGATAAAGTATAAATGTAAAGTCCCGGATATAAATTACGAACTGACATTACGGTGTTTGAAAGTTCCTGACTGCTTTTAATTTCAATAGGATTTCCTAATACACGTCCGTTTATATCGTAAAGTCTTAATTTAAAGTTTCTATTTTCGCTTGTTTTTACTGCGAAATTTAAATCATCAACTGCCGGATTTGGATAGGCTGTTACAAAAAATCCATTTTTAGTTCCAAAATCAGGAGTCGATAAAACATCTTGTTTTAATTCAAAACGAGCAATTACAGGCCCGTGATCTGATGTTGTTGTGGTATAACTTGGAATATCATTACGAGGATCGTAAACTGCAATTGAATTAGGAATATATTGATCGCTTAATTCATTAGAAATAATAATGTGATCTAAAAATCCGCCTGAACTTAAAAAACTGTAAGCACCCGCCTGACTTATTCCTAAAGTAAGTGGATTGTAGTTATTAGTATCTGTAACAAAACTTTCGTAAGAAGAAGGATTTGGCGTAATTACAGATGCTTTTACATCATCATTATAATCTCCTAAAATAATTAAATTAGAATTTGAATAATGTGCATCTAAACTGTCTTTTAAAACCTGAGCATCATATTTACGCATGTTGTAACGTGAAATATCGGTTCCGCTGTTGGCGCGTGCATGAAGATCTACCAAATTGATTTCTTTTGTAAATCCACCCATATTGGTTTCGATTGTTACTAAATATGGTAAACGTCCAGAAGAGAAAAAACTTGAACCGTTTCCACCAGGATAATTTGATAACGTTTTTGTTCCGGCGCGAACTTCATCATAAAACTCTTTAAACATAACACGAGTCTTTTTTACTGTTGTTGTCTGCGTGTTATAAAGTACTACTAGTTTTTGCGGCGGGAAATTCGGATCTGGTGCCTCAAAAGAATACGACCATGACGTTGAAGTTGTTTTGTCAAATGTTTTTCCGTTGATGTTTATTTTTTGGATTAAAGCGTCAATCGATGGATCATCAGAAACTTCCTGAACTACATAAACATCTGCATTTAATTTGTTCATTACTTTGGCAACATTATCAATTTGCAAGGCATCATCTGTTGGACCAAATTCTACTCCGTCAGTTCCTTTTACATCAGTTCCAAAAAATTCTAAATTATAGGTTACAACATCAAATGTATCTGCTTTTGGTAAAGAAGAACCAGTCAATAAACCAATTTGTTTGTTTAATCCTGTTCCCGTTACTGTTAATGGCCCGGAAATAATTAATTGTTTTGTTGAAGGTGTAAATCTTGCATAAATTGTTTTGCCATTTGCAGCTTCTGTAGCTTCAACAGTTACACTTGACTGGAATGTAATATTATCTAATGAGATTTGATAATCTGCCGGAGCTGTGATTGTAATATCTCCATAACCTTCGGCTTTAAAAATAAAAGATTGGCTTGCAGAAACAGTATTTTGTGCAACATCTCCAAAATCCAGAACAGGATTTGAATTTACATAACCCGTTTCATTCGTAATTGCAACATCATCTAATGACCACTCGGCAGCGAAATTATTTCCTCCAGCCGTTGTTTCATAAACCCATGCAACATAAGTATTACCAGTTTTAAATCCACTTAAATCAATATATTGTGATTTTGTATACGTTCCGGTTACGGTTGGAAATTTACCATCTATTTCTGCCCAGGTTGCCGTTTCCGGATTGCTTTTTCCATCATAATCTGTAGAAACCATTAATTTTAAACCAGGACCGGCATAAAATTTACGAGAGTAAAAAGACAATAATGCAAAATGAGTAAAGGTATCTAAATGTAATTTTGGTGAAATCAACCAGTCTTTACTTGCTCCTGTATCTGAAAATCCGTTCATTAAAACAGCTCCAGATCCTGAATTTACGTTTCTTGCCACAGTTGTTGGTGACCATTTGTTTATGGTTCCGGCAACGTTATATTGTGTCCATCCGCTATTTGATAAAACATTAGGGTCATTAAATCCCTGCACATACGGATTAATTCCTATTCCTGTCAGTGTCACAATTTTTGTTGCGGCACCGTTTGATTCATGCGTTATTTCGCCAGTAAAACTGTTGACTGCATTTGGTGTAAATTTTACATAAACTGTTGGAGTTGCATTTGAAGCAAAATCAGCAGCAGCAAATGTTAATGTTGATGCAAAAGTGCTGTTATCTTTAGAAATAGTAAAATTTGCTGTTGAAGTTAAAACAACATCATCTGTAAGATTTAAAGCTTGAAGCTGGTACGAAAAAATATCGGAATCAAAATTTGTTTCAGAAAAACCTAAATTCAAAGAAACAACCGAAGGAACTAAATTAGGAAGGGCAACGCTTGATGTCGCTGCATCAATTCTATTTACTGTAGACTGAATGTTTCCATAAGCATCTTCGGAAATAGAAAAAACAGAATATGCCGTACTTAAACTTAATCCTGTAAAACTTTTTACATATTCCAGAGATGCATCTGTAATATCTAAAAATCCAGATTGTAAAGCTGCTGCTCCTGCTGCATCCTGTCCGGCTTTTATTTGAGCAATTGTAGGTTCTGCACTTCCGCCTGGCAATAATACATAATACGTTTTTGCCGGTTCATCTACTTTATTAATAAAATCGAAACTTTGTGCTAAAATATTATCTGCTTTTGGATATCCGGACGCATTTACCGGAGCTGCAACATCGCTTTTAATATCGATATTATCAATGGCAAATGATGGACGCGAACCTGATCCTGAAACTTGTCTTGAAATCCATCTAATTTGAACTACAGGCTGATTATCACATTCTGCTGGCAAAGTTACTTTTATGGTTTTCAAGTTTTGAGGCGTTGTAATGGCAGTGGTCTGCTTTACATCATTATTTACATAAGCAGTAGATAATAATGAAATAAAAGGAGCACTTGTACCTACTCTATATTGCAAAACCATTTCATTTATACGTGAACTGTTTGCAGCGACATCATATGGGTTACGAATTGTCATGGCATCATACTGAACTTGTATGGCTGTTTCTCCTGTAGCATCAAAAGCAAAACCAATTGTTAAGTCTAATGAGCCTGTGTTTAAAAAACCAATTTTGCCATCATAATTATGAAAATTACCACTTGTAGTTGCGGCAGTACTGTTGGCAACTAAAGGTCTGTCTGCAACTAATGCTGCATTGGTATTAAAAGCAGATCCGGGAACTGTACTTGCTGTCCATCCTTGAAATCCAGCAGGATATGCTGTAATACTTGGAGCAATAGAAAAATTCTGCTGATATGGCAAATCCTGAGGTGTTGAAAAGGTTTGCGCAACCAGACTTAGTGAACAACAAAAAAAACTTAAAAAGGCCACGAGATGGCGAATTGAGTAAATGTTTTTCATAAATTTAATAATAGGGGTTTAGAAATCAAAGTTATACTGTTTAAAGTTAAGAGAATATTGTAAAAACTTAAATTAATTGTAAGTTTTTACATAAATATTTTTTCAACAACAAGTCTAATTTTACATTCTAAAATTTTTCTGATTTAGGCAGAATGCGTTTTCCCATTAATTTTTAAGAATTATGAAATCTGGAAACACTGCTTTATTTTTATAAGAAAAAACTTTATTTTAAATTATTTTGTCAATAAAAAAGCTGCTCCAAACAGAACAGCTTTTTTCTAAATTATATAAAAAACAGAAAATTAGACTGCAGTATATCCTCCATCGGCAATAATATAACTTCCTGTGGTGAAAGAAGATTTTTCAGAACTTAAAAAAGTTACCAATTCGGCAATTTCCTCAGCAGTTCCTAAACGATTCATTGGCGCTTTTGAAGCAACAGCATTCATTGCATCATTATTCAAATTATCTTTTAATAATGCCGTTTCAATGTAACCGGGACCTACGGCATTACAACGAATATTTTTTTGAGCATATTCTGCCGCAATATTTTTAGTCAGTCCTACAACTCCATGTTTAGATGCGGTATAAGCCGGACTTAACGGAGCAGCAACTTGTCCGTGAATAGAAGCAATATTAACGATGTTTCCTCCGCCGCTTTTTTCCATTTGCTCTAATTGATAACGGCAGGCATAAAAAACACCGCTTAAATTAAGCGCAATTACGCGATCCCAGGCATCGGGTTCATATTCTCCGGTTGGTTTTGCCGGGCCGCCCATTCCCGCATTGTTGCAGGCAATATCAAGTCGGCCGTATTTTGAAACCGTAACCTCAACCATGCGTTTATTATCGCTTGCACTCGACGAATCGCCTTTTACAAAAAAGGCTTCTCCGCCGCTTTCTTTTATAATTTTTACGGTTTCTTCCCCGTGTTCCACATTAATATCCGAAACTACAACTTTTGCTCCTTCTCGAGCGTAGGATTCTGCAACTGCACGTCCAATTCCTGAACCGCCGCCAGATACAAAAGCTACTTTGTTTTCTAAAAGTGCCATATTCTTAAAATTTAAATTTGTAGCTGTAATTTACGAAGATATTGACGGCTGACCATAGTAAAAACGGAGTTTACAATAAGATTAAGACTTTATCATAATCAAATGTTATTTGGCATTAAAAGCCCGTAAATCAAGAAAATTTTCCTTATTTATCTTCGTCTAATTTCATATTACCGCGATCTTCATGATTGTCCGGATGTGAGTTTGGATAGCGGTTTGGTTCAACATCTGAATTTCTGTCTTTATTCTCTACCGTCTTTTTTGCTTCTTCATCAGAGGAAACGCCGCGGTTTGCATTTGGATTATCTGGATTTACATCGTCCTTAACTTTTTGAATATCTTCATTTTCATTTCGTGCTCTGTCTACGATTTCTTTATTTCCTTCTTTATCTGCTACCACTTCTTTTTTCAGGTTGGCATCATCTGCTTTTCCGTCGTGTGAAATATTTTTTCCTTTCGTTTCGTCTATATCTTTTTGTACTCCATTTATCTTTTTAGAGCCTAAATTATTAGTTTCCATATCCTTATTATTTTGAGTTTCTATCTTAATATTACGAATTTTAAATTTTAAAAGAAAGTGGTTTAACATTGCTTTTAGTTTATTAACCGATTATTTCTAATGAAGAAAAAACAAGGCTATCTTTGCAAAAAATAAAACATGCACCGACACTTCATTCTTTTTAAACCTTACGGCTATTTAAGTCAATTTATTTATGAATTGAAAAGAAAGAAAAAGCTTTTGGGCGAACTTCATGATTTTCCCGAAGGCACAATGGCGATTGGCCGATTAGATGAAGATTCTGAAGGTTTACTTTTGCTGACAACCGACGGAAAAGTAAGCGAGCAGATAAGAAGTAAAAAAGTCGACAAAGAATACTACGTTCAGGTTGACGGAATCATTACGCTCGAAGCGATTGAACAATTGCAAAAAGGCGTAGAAATAGGTTTTGAAGGCGGAAAATATAAAACAAAACCCTGCTCTGCTTTTATCGTTACTGAAATTCCCGATTTTGGTCCGAGAGCCAAAAAAATCAGAGACGAACGACACGGCCCAACTTCCTGGGCTTCGATTACTGTAAACGAAGGAAAATTTCGTCAGGTTCGAAAAATGACTGCCGCAGTTGGTTTTCCCACTTTACGTTTAGTTCGTGTTCGGATAGGAAATGTATATTTGCAGAACTTAAAAGCCGGTGAGGTTTTAGAAGTAAATCAATTTGATAATATGTCAATTTGATAATTAGATAATTTTTAGAAACTCATAATTCATAACTTATAACTCATAATTCAAAAAAATGCTAAATGTAGTTCTTGTAGAACCCGAAATACCAAATAATACCGGAAACATTGGAAGATTGTGCGTAGGAACTGAAAGCCGACTGCATTTAATTCATCCTTTTGGTTTTGTAATTAATGATAAAAACCTAAAACGTTCCGGCTTGGATTATTGGGTTCATCTTGATGTAACCGAATATCAAAATGTTGATGAATGGATTGCTCAAATTCCAGACCATTCCCGTGTATTTTTAATGAGTTCTCATTCTGATAAATCGTATTTAGAAAATGAATTTCAGGATGGCGACTGGTTAGTTTTCGGAAAAGAAAGCGTTGGTTTAAGCATAGAGTTTATGGCCCGATTCGAAAATCATTTAACGATTCCTATGTCTCCGCTTATTCGCTCTTTTAATATTGCGAATTCTGTTGCTTTTGTGGTTGGTGAAGCTAAGAGACAGATTGGCTTAAAGAAATAATATGAGACCACTTGTCGATGAAAATAATCTTAGTTTTTCTAAAGAATTCCTGATTTATTATTCAAGAAGAGAAATTCTTCAGAGACTATTATTTGTCACTGGATCTCTTACAGGCTTTATTTACTTTTATATCCAAAACCAACTTATTGTAGTTACAGCATTATTTTGCTTTTTTGTTTTTCAACTTCCTCTTCTTATCAAAGCAATAAAAAGAATTGACGAAATCCAGTTTAGAATTAATTCTAAAGGGATTCAGTACCAGGATGATCTCTTAGTCCCCTGGAGTAATATTGAAAACGAAAGAGCAGTTTGGGAACATACTGCCAACAGAGAACACGACAGCCAATATTTCATTTATTATATTATCGAACCGGGTCAGGTAATGAAGTTTGATCTTGAAGAATTAAGTACAGATGTAAGTGAATTAAGTATTGCTCTCAATGTTCATCGAAATAGATTTAAAAAAGAAAATAATATAATTTAGTCGTGATAAACTTCACTTTTGAGTATTAAAAAATAATATGAAAGAAACAGTTACAGTTAATGAAGCTATAAGCAAAGGAAAATTAACTCTTGTCTATTTGCCCACAGTCATAATTTTAGCCAGCATTATTTTAAGCTTTGTGTTGACCGGAATGAAAATACTTCCAAGCTGGGTTATTCCGATAGGTTTTGTCTTCGGATTTTTATGTGGCTGGTTAACTTGGAGTTATTTTGTTAATAGATGGAAAATTTGGGCATTTGAAAATGTTCGAAATGTTCATGAATTAAAACAAAAAGCAATTGATCAAAAGTTAATTTGGAGAACTGACAGCTGGTTTGAAAAAACAGAATTTAAAAGTCTTGAGCAAAAGGCAAAGCTCCAAAAATTAGAGAAAAGATTCCTTGAAAAAGATGTTTATAAAGATGATATTAGTGTTCCTAAAGAAACATTAATATTTTATTCAAAAGGCTCTTTAATGTTCTTATTAGCTGTAAGTACAGTATTAATTTCTTTAGGAATATATTTTGTTTGGCATGAAAAGTACTTTGCTTTATTTCTACTCGGATTTGGACTGTATATGGCTTACGATAATATAAAAAAGTTAAGAGACAACGATCCTCAAATTACAATAAATGATCAGGGAATTAAATTGAAAAATGAGAAACTTGTTTCATGGAAAAGAATACATAACGATAGAGTTTTCACACAAACAAGAGGAAAAAATTCCACTAATTATCTTGCTTTTAACAATGAAATGGTAGATATCGGTGATCTAAATGTAAAATTTGATGACTTAGAAAATTTACTTCATGTTTATAGAGTACGTTATGAAAACAATCTCTAAGTCACAATAAACTTCCCTTTTTCGGCATCAAAAATAATATGTTCATCTTTGAATAAAGCTGCAAAACTTCCGTTTGAAATTAAATTACACGGTTCGTCCTGAACAACATTTTCTGGTGTCATAACAATCATTTCGTCGCTTAATTGAATTGCCAAATCAATATCGTGTGTAGAAAACAAAATGCATTTTTGAGTTTCCTGAGTTAGCTTCTTCAATAATTTAAATAGAGAAACTTTATGAAGTAAATCAAGATGCGTTGTTGGTTCATCTAAAATAATCAGCGGAGTATCTTGTGCCAAAGCCCTGGCAATTAAAACCTTTTGCAGTTGTCCATCGCTTATTTCGTAATGCTTTTTATGCGAAAGATGTTCGATTTGTGTCAGCTCCATTGCTTCTTGAACTTTTTCGATATCCGTTTGGGTTAAAGTTCCCACCCAATTGGTATAAGGCTGACGACCAAGTGCCACCAATTCAAAAACAGAAAGATTACTTGGCGGTAATTTCTCGGTTAAAACCAGACTTAAATTCTGTGCTAAATCTAAAGGTTTATATGTTGAAATATTTTTATCATTCAAATAAACATTCCCAGATAAAGGATGCTGAATTCCGGTAATGGTTCGCAATAAAGTCGATTTTCCTATTCCATTTGCTCCAATCAAAGAAATAAGTTTTCCTGAGCTTAAATTTAAATTAAGGTCTTCAGCAATAGTCACAACCGCATTTTTGGATTTATATCCAATATTTAAGTTTGAAGTTTTTAAAATACTTATCATTTTTTTAAAGTTGCTAAGGTTCTAAGATACTAAGCTGCTAAGTTTTTTCTTGCCACTCCCGATAGTTATCGGGATAAAGGATTAAAATGATTAAAAAAACAATCTGCTAAAATCCGTTTAATCAGTAAAATCCGTGGGCTAATTAATATCTATTGAAAATTTCTTTTCCTTACCAAAAGCCAAATCACAACCGGCGCACCAATTATAGACGTTATAGCATTTATTGGAAGCGTAACATCAAACCCCGGCATTTGAGACACAATATCACAAAACAACATTATAATCGATCCAAAAAACAAAGTACTCCAAAACAAAATAGTATGATTACTAGTTTGAAAAGTCAGCTTTGCAATATGTGGAACCGCTAATCCAACAAAAGCAATAGGCCCGGCAAAAGCCGTAATCGCTCCAGATAATATGCTCGTTGCAAATATGATAATCAATCTGGCACTTTTAAAATTCAAGCCCATACTTTTTGCATAGTTTTCTCCTAAAAGCAAAGCATTTAAAGGTTTAATACTTTTAGCACTTAAAAGCAATCCAATTCCAACACAGAACGTCAAAATTCCAATGGTTGGCCAGGAAAGATTCCCTAGACTTCCCATTGACCAAAAGGTAAATTTCTGCAATTGTTCTGCTGTACTGAAATAAGTCAAAACACTTACGATTGCCGTTGTAAAACTTCCAAACATTAATCCGACAATTAAAATTGCCATTGTGTCCCGCAATCTTTGTGAAACTACTAAAACTAACAATAAAACTAATGTACTCCCAAATGTGGAAGCAATAACGATTCCGTATGACGATAAAGCAATAACACTTAAAAACGAAGGTAAAAACCCAGCTCCTAAAATCACGAAAGCAACGCCTAAACTCGCTCCGGAACTCAATCCCAAAACATAGGGCCCAGCAAGCGGATTCCGAAATAAAGTCTGCATTAAAAGTCCGCTGATCGAAAGACCCGTTCCCACTAAAACTGCAGTAATGGCTTTTGGCAGACGATAATTGATAATGATATATTCCCAAGTTGATTTTGTCGCATGTCCTCCGGTTAAACTCGTAAAAACATCTTTTAACGGAATCGTGACAGATCCTAAACTAATGCTCGCAAAAAACATCAATAAAAGACCTAAAGCCAAAACGACAAATAAAATGGTATTTCGTTTTTTGTTTGCCAATTTAATTCAGTTTTGATGCAAAAGTAAATTCGTAGTTCGACATTAAATCAGGATGAAAAATTTTGATATAATCTTTTAAAACTAAATCCGGACGGCTTGGCGCTAATTCGTAATAAACCGTTCCGCCAGTTGCACCCAGTTTCCCTTCAAAACTATAAACACTTTTATTTGTAAAAGCATCAAATTCACTATAATGCGGATTCGCTTTTTGCAATTCATCTAAACTTTTAAAAGAACCAGAAGCAATCCAAACATTTGCCGTTTTGGCTTTATCTAAAACTTTTTCAAAAGACAAACCTTCACTTCCTGTTCCTTTTAAATCTGCCCATAAATAATTAGCGTGAGCATCTTTCATAAACTCGGCAACCCAGCTGTTTCCTTTGGCAACGTACCAAACATCTTCATACATTGATCCGTATAAAACGGTTGAATTTGCTGTTTTTTCTGCAGCCAGTTTTTTAGCCTGATCGTAACTCTGAACGATTTTATCAAACAATTCTTTTGCTTTTTCTTCTTTACCAAATAAGGCTCCGTAAAGTTTTATCCATTCCGCTTTTCCAAGTGGAGATTGTTCCATCCAGTCGCCCTGAATTAAAACATTTAAACCGCTTTTTTTCAAATTATCCAGCATCGGATTATTGTTGTCAACACCAAAAGTCACAATCAAATCTGGCGATAATTCTATTAATTGTTCGATATTTAATTTTTCATTTTGTCCAACGTTTTTCACAGAACCTTTGTCAATTAAGGCTCTGGTTTTTTCAGATGAAATATAATCGGTATGCGGAAAACCAACCAGTTTATTTTCCACTTCCAGCATTTCTAAAAACGGAATATTAGTTGTTGAAGTTACCACAACAGATTCTAACGGAACCTGAATTGTAGTGTATGATTGAAGACTATCCGGAACTTTTGCTTCTTTTTCTTTTAAAATATATTTGAAGTCCTTATTTGCGTTAGGCCATGGATTTGAAACTGTTACGACTGAATAAGCATCATATTTCACAATAGAAAGTCCAGATGCGTATTCGATACTATTTTTTGCAGTTTCAATTTTAGCTACTTCGCTCGTTTCGTTCTTCTTACATCCGAAGAGAATAAAAAAAGAAGAAATAAAAATCAATTTAGGGAATAAATGTCTCATATTTTACGTTTTCGAAAGGAACAAAGGTAAAGCATTTTCTAAATTTTTTGTTTATCTTTATTCTTACAAAATTCAACAATTTGTATCTTTGCATCATGAATACCACAAAAATTAAAGTTTGCTCGAGCTGTGAATCTCAATTCTGCTGTGGAGATATTTCGGTTGAAAATAAATGCTGGTGTAATGATTACCCGCCTATTTTCAATCTTTCTGAAGGAGGAGACTGTCTTTGTCCCGTTTGTTTTAAAGAAGCATGCGAGGATAAAATCGATGCTTATATTGAAACTATTACTCCTAAAAATGCCCTTAAAAATAAAGCTATATCTTTACCCAAAACAGAAAAACTAATTGAGGGAATTGACTATTATACAGAAGATGGCAACATGGTTTTTAAAGCCTGGTTTCATTTAAAACGTGGAACTTGCTGCGGAAATAAATGTCGTCATTGCCCGTACTAATTGTTAATTATAAATTATAAATTGTTAGTTGTTGATTATGAAAAACAACGTTGTTAAAAATAAAAGTTTTGATTTTGCGATCAGAATTGTCAAGCTATATCAATATTTAAATAACGATAAAAAAGAATTTGTGCTTTCTAAACAACTTCTGAGATCAGGAATTAGCGTTGGCGCAATGATTAGAGAAGCTGAACATGCTGAAAGCAAAAGTGACTTCATTCATAAATTTGCAATTGCTCAGAAAGAAGCTAATGAAACTGTTTATTGGTTAGAATTATTAAAAGCAACTGATTATTTAAATGGAAAGGAATTCGAAAATATTAATAATGACGCCATTTCAATTTTGAAATTAATAACGAGTATTCTCAAAACTTCCAAAAATCATTTAGAAGCAAAAAAAGTTTCCAAATTAAATTAATAATTAACAATCAATAATTAACCATTATAAATGATTTATTTAATTACCGGCGGCGAGCGATCAGGAAAAAGCAGTTATGCTCAAAATCTGGCTTTGCAGCTTTCTAATTCTCCAATTTATGTGGCGACGGCCAGAAAATGGGATTCGGATTTTCAGAATCGAATTGATCGCCATCAGCAGGAAAGAGACGAACGCTGGAAGAATATTGAAAAAGAAAAACATTTAAGCGAAATAGCCTTTTCCGGAAAAGTTGCTTTAATCGACTGTGTAACGCTTTGGCTGACCAACTTTTTTGTAGACAATAAAAACGACGTAACCTTAAGTTTAGAAGAAGCTAAAAAAGAATTCCTTTCAATTGCCAATCAGGAAAACGCGACACTAATTATTGTAACCAACGAAATTGGAATGGGCGTTCACGCTTCAACCGAAATTGGTAGAAAATTTACCGAACTTCAAGGCTGGATGAATCAGTTCCTTGCTTCAAATGCAGATGAAGTTGTTTTGATGGTTTCTGGAATTCCGGTCAAGATCAAAGGTTAACAATGGCAAAAATCAATATCAATTGCAAAAATCAAATTCTAAACTTTTAAATTCCAAATTCCAATATCGTGAAGTATCTTTACATAAAGAGAAAAAATTGATATTGAACTTTGAAATTGATATTGATTTTTGAAATTGAAAAATTATGAGCCATTTAGACGATATATTAAAATCACGTCGCGATACCCGACATTTTACAACCGATGAAGTTCCTGATGAAGTAATTCAAAAAGCTTTACAGGCCGGACATTGGGCGCCTTCTGTTGGGTTGACTGATGCAACGCGATATTATATCATCAAATCCGATGAAGTTAAATGTGCCATTAAAAACCTATTTTTAGACTATAATAAAAAAGCCGAAGAACTTACCGATAATCCAGAGCAGAAAGAACTTTATAGATCCTTAAAATTAGAAGCAATTGAAGAAGCTCCAATTGGTCTTATCATTGCTTACGATCGTTCTGTTTTAAATCAGTTTACGATTGGAACTATTGGCAGTAATGAAGCGGTAAAATTTAGTTCGGTTTGTGCGGCACAGAATATCTGGCTTTCGCTCACAGAACAAGGTTATGGAATGGGCTGGGTTTCAATTTTGAATTACTATCAGTTTAAAAAAATACTTGATTTACCAGAAAACATAGAACCTCTTGGTTATTTCTGTATTGGAAAACCTGCCACAAATTACGGCAATCAGCCTATGCTGCAGCAATTGCATTGGAAACAAAAATCTGAAACTGCAGACTGTAAAGAAATCAATGAAATTCATCAAGTCACTATTTCTGATTTTGATTTAAAGACAGAAAATAAGATTGAAAACAAAACCGATTTCAATATACTTTTACAAGAAAAAATAGATTCAAAAACAAAACCTGTTGGTGCTTTGGGAACGTTAGAAACTTTAGCTTTTCAAATGGCGGCCGTTTTTGAAACTTTAAATCCTAAAATTTTAAATCCTAATATTGTTGTTTTTGCAGCAGATCACGGAATTGCGAATCATGGCGTGAGTGATTATCCGCAGGATGTAACACGACAAATGGTGACAAATTTCATGGAAGGCGGCGCTGCAATAAATGTCTTCTGTAAACAAAATAATATAGAATTATCAATTGTAGATTCGGGCGTAAACTATGATTTTCCAACAAATGCAAAATTGATTAATGCTAAAATTGCAAAAGGAACACAATCTTTTCTTCATGTTCCCGCCATGAGTGAAACAGAATTGAATTTGTGTTTTGAAAAAGGAAAATCAATTGTAGAAAATATTGCTAAAACTGGTTCTAATTGTATTGGTTTTGGGGAAATGGGAATTGGAAATACTTCTACAGCATCGATTTTAATGAGTTTTCTAACTGGTTTTTCAATCGAAGAATGCGTTGGAAAAGGAACCGGAATTAACGATCAAAAGCTTCTCAACAAACAAAATATTCTAAAAAAAGCAATCGGGAATTATTCCGGTCAAGCCGAATTAAAACAACAAATCGCCTACTTTGGAGGTTTTGAAATTATGCAAATGGCAAGCGGAATGTTAACGGCTTATGAAAATAAAATGCTGATTCTTGTTGATGGCTTTATTTGTTCTGTTGCTTATTTAATTGCTTCTAAAATAAATCCTGATATTAAAAGAAATGCCGTTTTCTGCCATTGCTCTGCCGAAAAAGCGCATCAAAAATTATTAGATTACCTTGGTGCAAAACCTATTTTAAATTTAGATTTGCGTCTTGGCGAAGGAACGGGCTGTGCAGTTGCTTTTCCTATTTTAAAATCGGCTGAGGCTTTTTTAAATGAAATGGCTAGTTTTGAAAGCGCTGGAGTTAGCCGCAAGTAAACTTCAATTTGTCATTGCGAGGAACGAAGCAATCTCATTATCTAAATCAATTGTTAGTGTGATTGCTTCGTTCCTCGCAATGACAAAACCAAACCAAAAATTTATCTTAAATGAAAAAAGAACTACACATTTTCTTTACCTGTTTAATGTTCTACACCAGAATTCCTTGTCCAAAAAACATTACTCACGATCCAGATTATTTAAACAAAGCAACAAGATATTTTCCTTTTATTGGCTGGATTGTAGGATCTATTTCATTTCTGGCTTTTTATATTTTTTCCCTTTTTCTTTCAACAGAAACAGCTGTAATTTTTGCAATAATAATTTCAGTTCTAACAACCGGAGCATTTCATGAAGATGGATTTGCAGATGTCTGCGACGGATTTGGCGGCGGCTGGACCAAAGAAAAAATCCTAATGATTATGAAAGACAGCGCTATTGGTGCTTATGGAGCAATTGGATTAGTTTTACTTTTTTTGGCAAAATTCAAACTGCTTTCAGAATCAATCTTACTTTTCACCAATAACATTTTGCTGATTTATCTTTTATTTATTTCGGCACATTCTTTAAGTCGTTTGGCGGCGATCAGCATTATTTTTACACATCAATATTCTCGTGATGATGCTTCGAGCAAAAGTAAACCAATTGCCAAACAACATAGCTGGAAAGAAGTTTTTGGATCTTTTTTCTTTGGGTTAATTCCGTTATTGGCACTCTCCTATTTCAATTATAAAGTTCTTTTAGCTTTAATTCCAGTTTTTATAACCCGATATTTTCTGGCCAGATATTACCAAAAATGGATTGACGGTTATACGGGAGATTGTCTTGGCGCAACACAGCAAGTTTGCGAAGTAATTTATTATTTAAGTATTCTTTTTATATGGAAATTTATCTAGTTCGCCACACCGAAACTATCTGCGAAAAAGGAATTTGTTACGGACAATCTGATGTTAATATTGCGGAACCTTTTGATGAAATTTTTAACCGAATTGTTTCAGAATTACCTACTGAAGCTATTATTTTTTCAAGTCCGCTAAAACGCTGTTCTATTTTAGCAAAACACATTCAGCAAAATATAAAAACAATTTCTTATCAGGAAGACGAACGTTTAAAAGAAATGAATTTTGGCGACTGGGAATTGAAAAACTGGAACGAAATTCCGCCTGAACAATTAAATCCGTGGATGGAAGATTTTGTAAACATTCAAGTTTTAAATGGTGAATCATTTGTAGAATTACATAAAAGAGTTGGTGATTTTTTAGAAGAACAAATCTCGTCAAAAACTCAGCAGCCGGTAATTATTGTAGCGCATGCCGGAAGTATCAGAAGCATATTATGCCATCAAACTTCACTGCCATTAAAAGAGGCTTTTCAAAATAAAGTTGATTTTGGACAAGTTATAAAAATTACATTTTAATTTAGTTTTGTTTAGTATTTAATTGAAATAGTAAAACAAATTTGAATATTCAATAATTTTAACTTTATCTTTGCAGCAAATTAAGGTTGTGTTTTTATAAAACACATTAAAAGGGAATCAAGTAAAATCTTGAGCTGTTCCCGCAACTGTAAGCTTAGTTCTAAAAAGAATGCTTGTTGTAAACTACAAAACCACTGCTCGCCCCGGCGAATGGGAAGGTAAACAACAAGACGCAAGCCAGGAGACCTGCCTTTGTAACAAATATCGAGCTCTCGGGAAAAAGAGTGTAGAAATTATGACTTTAAGAATACGTTTTGCTTTTTTACTTTTAATGTTGTGCCAATTGATTTCGGCGCAGAGCGATTCTATTAAATTAAAAGAAGTTGTAGTTTCTGATGCCAATCTTAAAAAATACTCCAATTCACAATCGGTTTTAAAGCTTAGTGATTCGATTATCAATAAAAATGAAGCTTTACTAACTGATCTTTTAAATTTCAATTCAACTATTTATTTTAAGGAATACGGACGCGGAATGCTTTCTACAGTTTCTTTTCGCGGAACGACCTCTTCTCAAACGGCTGTAATCTGGAACGGAATTAACATTAATTCACAGATGAACGGAAGCACCGATTTCAACACAATTTCGGGTTCTGATTATAATTCGATTAGTGTAAAAGCCGGCGGTGGAAGTGTTATTTACGGAAGCGGTGCAATTGGCGGAACGGTGCATTTAAATAACGATCTGGCATTTTATAATCGATTTGAGAATAATTTAAAACTGGATTACGGAAGTTTTAATACTATTGGAATAAATTATAAAACGAATATTTCTAACGAAAAATGGAGCGCACAAATTGGTTTTTCTAAAAACAGTTCCACAAACGATTATAAATATTTAAACCGTTACACCTGGCGAGGCGAACAGCGCTGGAACCAAAACGGTCAATATGATATTATAACCATGAGCGCTAATGCGGGTTATAAAATCGACTCAAAAAACACTTTAAAACTATATAGTCAGTTTTCAAATACGGACAGAAATACTTCTTTAGTTGTAGAAACTGATACAAAAAGTAAATATGTAAATGGTTTCAATCGAAGTTTATTAGAGTACGACGGTGATTTTGGAAAATTTAAAACCAATTTTAAAACCGCGTATATCTTTGAAAACTATCAATATTTTGCTGATAATTCGAGCAATATTTACACTTACGGAAAAACCGAAAGTTTAATTACAAAAGTTGATTTAGGATATACCTTATTCAAATCAACCCAAATAAACGGAATTTTAGATTATAACAGAACTAAAGGTTACGGAAGCAGTTTTGGCGATCACGTTCGTGAAATAAGTTCTGCAGGGATATTGATCAAACAAGATTTTTCTGAGGCGTGGAAAAACGAACTTGGCATCCGAAAAGAGTTTACGGATAATTATAAATCTCCGGTTTTGTTCTCTTTAGGATCTTCGTATCAGTTTAGCAAATTGTACAATTTCAAACTGAATGTATCTAGAAACTTCAGAATTCCTACTTATAATGATTTGTATTGGGAAGAAGGTGGAAATCCTGATTTAAAACCTGAAAGTTCATATCAGGCAGAAATTGGAAACGTGTTTACTTTCAAAAATATTTCGCTTACACAGAATTTCTACTATATCAAAATTAAAGATTTACTGCAATGGGTTCCTGGCAAAAATGGCATCTGGAGTCCTACTAATAAAGACAATGTTAATAGTTACGGTGCAGAAACTTTATTGAGCTGGAAAAAACAATTCGGTAAAAATAACTTCAGTGCAAATGCTTCATATGCTTATACTGCTTCAAAAGATGAAGCCACTAAAAAGCAGCTTTTCTTTGTTCCTTATAATAAAGTAACGGGTTCTGTCGCTTATTCAAGAAACAGAATTTCTGCTTACTATCAATTTTTATACAACGGTTTTGTTTACACAAGGGCCGATAATAATCCGGACGAAATTATAAACGATTATAACATTTCAAATCTTGGGATCGATTACGATTTTAAATTCCTTGACTCTTTCAAACTTGGTTTTCAGGTTTTAAACATCTTCAATAAAGATTATGAAAGTCTGGAAAACAGACCTATGCCGGGCCGAAATTTCAATATGTATTTAACTCTAAAATTTTAATAATTATGAAACTTAGTAAATTACTTTTAATGGCGTTTAGCGTTTCGTTGTTCGTTTCTTGTTCGAATGATGACGATAATGACCAGGTAGAATATAAAAACGGATTCCTTATTTTAAATGAAGGAAGTGCTGATGTTGGAAGTATTTCTTTTTCCAGCAATGATTTCAGTTCGTTCACAAAAGATGTATATACGGCGGCAAATGGAAATGATTTGCTTGGAAAATATGCTCAAAATATCTTTTTTGACGGAGACAGAGCTTATATTATTGCTGGTGGATCAAATGTTATAAATGTTGTAAATAAATACACTTTTAAACTGATTGCTAAAATCGATACTGGACTTGCAAATCCAAGATATGGTGTTGTAAAAGATGGTAAAGCTTATGTAACTAATGCTAATACTTATTTTTCAGTAAATAATCCAAACGGAAATACTGATGATTATGTTGCTGTAATCAATTTAGCTACAAATACATATGAGTCTAAAATTAACTTAAACGCAACAGGTAACAGACTTGTAGAAGAAAACGGTAAATTATATATCACGGAATACTATAATAGTGATAAATTATTAGTAGTAAATATTGCAACAAAAGCATTAGAAACTCCTGTAGCAATTGGTCCAAATGCAGATTCTATCGAAGAAGACAATGGAACTTTATATATCCTAAGAGGCCCTAACGGAGACAGAAGCGAAATTGTAAAAGTAAAATTAGCAGACAACTCTATTTCTAGAATTACATTCCCAGAATCATTAGACGGAGCTGGATTTTTAGATGTTTACGAAAATAAAATTTATTATACAGTTGGAAATTCTGTTTACGCTATCGCTACAAGCGCAACTGAAGCTTCAACAACTGCAATATTAACGGCTAATTTGGGTTATTTATACGGATTTGCAGTTAACAAAAGCCGTATTTATTTAGCTGACAGCGGCGATTATAAGGCTGATAGTAAAGCATACATTTACAGTTTAACTGGAAGTTTACAAAAAGAATTAACTGTTGGAGTGGGTCCAAACGGTTTTTACTTTAATGATTAATTTACTTTAGAATTAGTTTTTATTTGTTTTTGGTAAAAAAAGGCTTTCATTTCTGAAAGCCTTTTTTTTATTTCTATTATATTTTCAAAACCCTTTTAGAGCATTTTACAAATACATTTCATTACGTAATCCGTTGATTTTTTTAGAATCGCTTATGTATGGTAAAACTGCGTTATGATCTGTTTGGATTTTCTTAGCAGCAGAACCTGTAATTTTAGAGATTGCCAAATTCAGCAATGGCTCAGAAGGATCGCCTAAAACACCATAATTATTAATATACTCATACTGAACATACGTTGGAACCAAACCTCCTGTATAATCTCCAAAATCTGCAGCATTAGAAATTTTAAATACTAAAGGCTGCATTGCATATTTATGATTTGGGTTTACATTTATTTTATCAAAACTTTTTGAATCATATAGAGTTATAGATCCAACATTTTTACCAATAGTGGTTTCGCCAATTTGAACAACGTTGATGTATGGTTTTAATCCATTTATAACCAATTCACTTGCAGACGCCGTATTTGAAGTTGTCAAAACATAAACCGTAGCCATATTTAGGCTATTTACAGAATTACCGCCAAAATTAGTAACAAATCTTTCATTAAACTCCTCTAATCTTTCGGCGCTCAAACCAGCCATTAGTTTAAAATTATATTGTCTTTTCGAAAATATTTCGCCGTCAAACTGTCCCGTAATCATACTTGCTAAACGTGTTGCAGTACGTACAGAACCTCCTCCGTTATATCTTAAATCTAAAATAAAATCTGTAACACCCTGCCCTTTTAATTCTCCAAATGCTTCATTTAATTGACCATCATACTCCTGATAAAAACCGTTATACATTAAATAGCCAATTTTATGACTGCCTGAAGTAATTACTTTATTAATTAAAATTGGGTTTTCTTCTAAAGTGGTTTTAGTTAAAGAAAGTGATTTTCCATTCAAAACAAAAGAAGAGCCATTAGAATTGGCAAAATTTAAAGTATAAGTATCAGGCCCTAATAATAACGACTGGTAATTTGAAACGGTTAATTTAGTTCCGTTTACAGCTGTAAATAAATCCCCTCTTTTGATATCTTTACCAGAAGCATCAGAACCTGGGATAATATAACGAACATAACCTACTAAATCATTAGACCCTTCTGCAACTCTGGTAAGTTTAAAATCAACACCATTATTTTTAGTGATTCCGTTAAGTTCTTGTTCTAAAACGGTATAATCTTCTACAATCCAGCTGAAACGATCAATAGCATTACTTGGATATTTGCTTACCGGTTTGTTTAATAAATCCTGAAATAAGTCTTCTGGATGTGAATATCCGGCTAAAAAAGAATTTAATTCACTTTTTGTGCCAAAGCGATCATCGGCTAAATTAGGCACATCTGCCTGCCATAAATAGTACGTATTTAATCCTCTCCAAACAAAATCGTTTACCTGTAACTCCGCAGGAGCTCTAACATCATCCTCATCTTCACAAGATTGCAGGGCAAATGTTAATACAAATAAAAGCAGTATTGACTTTAAAATTGGTTTCATAGAAATTAGGTTTCGGTGTCTTGGTATTCTATTAACGTAAAAATACTACCTTTAGTTTTAAGTAGTATTCTTTTTACCTAAAAAAATTTTACATTATTCCTGTAACAAAAATAATTGTGGCTCGTCTTGACTATATAAGCTAACGAATAACCTTTTAATTTATGAACCAGAATGTGTTTATAGAATTAGTTAATCCTTTTAAAGACAAAGTTTTTCGTCTGGCAAAACGATTGCTTACCAGTACCGAGGAAGCCGAAGATGCTACTCAGGAAGTAATGGTAAAATTATGGAATAAAAAAGAGAATCTGGACACTTACAATAATGTTGAAGCACTGGCCATGACCATGACAAAAAATTATTGTTTAGATCAGTTAAAATCGAAAAGAGCCGGAAACCTCCAGATCGTTCATAATAATTTTACAGATCGCGAGCCGCAGTTAGACCGGAAATTAGAAGATGCTGATAGTCTAGAATGGGTTGGGAAAATTATAAATCAGCTGCCGGAACAGCTTCAAATATTAATCCAGTTACGGGATGTTGAACAATATGAATTTGAAGAAATTGCAAAAATCGTTAATATGAACGAAACCGCAATTCGGGTGGCACTTTCGAGAGCAAGAAAAAAAATAAGAGAATCAATGGTAAATGCACACAGTTATGGAATTAGATAAAATAGAAAATATATTAGAAAAATACTTTCAGGGAGAAACTACTATTGCCGAAGAAAATCAATTAAAAGACTATTTTTCTTCATCAGATGTTGCGCAGCATTTGGAGCAGTACAAACCAATTTTTGGTTATTTCTCTCAGGTAAAACAACAAAAATCAACGCAGGAAATTCCACTAAAAACTAAAAAACGAAATGTGGCGTGGATATCGATTGCAGCTTCAGTTGTTGTTTTACTAGGAATTGGAACCTATTATTTTGCAGGCGAAAAAACGACTCCGGTTGTCGCACAGTCAGAATTAGGAACCTACGACGATCCTGAAGAAGCTCTTGCAGCAACGCAAAAAGCTTTAGCTCTATTGTCAAACAATGTTAATGTAGGTATTGAAAGTGTACAATACATTGGCGAATATGAACAATCAAAAAACAAAATTTTTAAACAGTAATTAAACACAAAAATAAAATGAAAAATTTCATCATAACACTAGTTTTCGCATTCGTTACACAAGCTTTTTATGCTCAAAGTGCCTTTGACAAATATGACGGTCAGGACGATGTAACCTCAGTAATTGTAAACAAAAAAATGTTTGATTTAATGAGTAAAGTAAAAGTTGATGCTTCTGATAAAGAAACACAGCAATACATTAATCTGATTAAAAAATTAGACTACTTAAAAGTGTTTACCACAAAGAACCCTAAAATCGAAGCTGATATGAAAGCTTCTGCCGACAAATATGTAAAATCTGCCGGTTTAGAAGAATTAATGCGAGTAAATGACAGCGGAAGAAACGTAAAAATATTAGTGAAATCTGGCGCTACAGATACGCAGGTAAAAGAATTGCTAATGTTTATTGACGGTGCAAAAAGTGAAGAATCTGTTTTGTTGTCTCTTACAGGTAATTTCGATTTAAATGAAATCTCAGTACTTACAGACAAAATGCAGCTTCCTGGCGGAACTGACTTGAAAAAAGCTTCTAAAGGCAAAAAATAATCATGAAAATCAGCGTTTTCACCACAGCCATTTTAGCATTACTAACTTTTGTAAGTTGTAATTCTGAGCCTTCTCTGCAAAAGTATTTTGTCGAAAACACAGACAAAAAAGACTTTATTGCACTCGATGTTTCGTCTTCTATTTTAAATCTCGAAAGTACTAAATTGTCTGCAGAGCAAAAAGAAGCGATAAATTCATTCGACAAAATGAACATATTAGCCTTTAAAGCAAATGATAAAAATCAGGTACAATTTGAAGCAGAACGAAATAAAGTTAAGGCCATATTAAAAGACCCAAAATATCAGGAATTAATGAAAGTTGGTTCCGGTAAAGACGGCGCATCAATTAGTTATGTCGGCTCTGATGACAACATCAAAGAATTCATAGTTTTTGCAAACAGAAAAGAAAATGGTTTTGCCGTTGTCCGCGTTTTAGGAAACAATATGAACCCGAATAACATTATGACTTTAATGTCTGTTTTGAAAGAATCAAAAATAGACATGGAACAATTGAAACTTTTACAGCAGTTGGTTAAATAAAACATCTTACTTTTAAACAAAAAAAAGCTTCCATTTGGGAGCTTTTTTTGTTTTTAATCCTACTTTATAAATACTGGACGTAGACGCACTACCGTGCGTCTCTACGGAAAATTGGGGCGGACTTCATTATATTTTCAATCTAAAAAATCCACACAAAGCATATCGTAGAGACGCACAGCAGTGCGTCTTATGCGCAAAGTATAACAAACGTGAATATTGGACGTAGATGCACTGCTGTGCGCCTCTACAGAAATTTGGGACGGATTATTTTAATCAAATAATTAAGAATATACGTGATAATTTTTATTTTGATCTTAATTGAATTTAGTTACATTTACAAAATGAGATTTAAAGCTGCCAAAAACTTAGATCTCAAAATTTAAATAAACCTGATTAATTATGATACAAAAAACATCAAATGCCTTTATCGCGGCATCATGGGTTGCTCTTGGAGCCGGAACAATTGGTTTTATAGTTGGACTTGCCAGAGCCGAAATGCTGTTAAACGAAAAAGGATATTATTTTACCGTTTTAATGTTCGGACTTTTTGCTGTTGTTTCGCTGCAAAAAAGTGTTAGAGATCGTTTAGAAAAACTTCCTGTAACTGATATTTATTACGGAATCTGCTGGTTTGGAACATTGTTGTCAATTGTTCTTTTAGTTGTAGGATTATGGAATGCTACTATTTTACCAAGCGAAAAAGGATTTTATGCATTTGCATTTTTATTGGCTTTATTTGGTGCTATTTCAGTACAAAAAAATACCAGAGACAATATGAACTTTAGTCAAAACGAATAGATTTTAGAACTTTTTTTGTTTTGAATCATATTGTGAATACTGGACGTAGACGCACTGCTGTGCGCCTCTACAGAAAATTGGGGTGAATATTATTTTTCGACCAACAAATCACACAAAATATACAGACAAAGCATATCGTAGAGACGGCACAGCAGTGCGTCTTATGCGCAAAGTAAAAAAAACAAAAAGCTCCAATTTTCATTGGAGCTTTTTTTATTGTATAATATACATTTTTTTCAATCTTACAAATAAAATGTTAAAATAAATTCATTTACATTTACTTCTTAATATAACAAATACCATTAATGAAAACACCAAAAATCCTTTTTCTATTTTTACTTTTAGCATTAAACAGCTGTTCAAGCGATAACAGCGACAACCCGGAAGATCAAGAAACACCATCATCAAAATTTGCAATGACTGCAAAAGTTGACGGTACTTTATGGGAAATGCAAAATCCGTTTGGTTCAGATTATGCTACAAAAACATTATTTGATATGTATCCTGCAGAAGAATATATTCTTTTACAAGGAAGAAACAAAAATTTTGTAGATGAAATTAGACTTTACATTAAAAGAAGCGATCTAAAAGTAGGAACATATCCTATAACAAAAAACACTTTTGACGCTTCTAAAACACAAGTTGAAATCTCATTTAACACTAAAGGAAAAAGTCAATATCCTGTTAATGGTTCAGTATCAATTACAGCAATTGACTTAACTGCTAAAAAAGTAACCGGAACATTTTCATTTAATTGTGTAGATGATGATGATGAACCAATTAGCGTTACTAACCCTGTTACAACAAAAGTAACCGACGGTACTTTTAGCTACAGATATGATGTACCAGAAAAATAATTCTGACATGTTTCCATATAAAAAAAGCTCCTTTAATGGGAGCTTTTTTATTTTAATCCTATCGTGAATACTGGGCGTAGACGCACTGCTGTGCGCCTCTACAGAAAATTGGGATGAATATATATTTTATTCAGCAAACAAATACACAAAGTATATCGTAGAGACGCACAGCAGTGCGTCTTATGCGCAAAGTAAATCAACAGATGTGAATACTGGACGTAGACGCACTGCTGTGCGCCTCTACGGAAAATTGGAATGGAATTTATATACATTTTTCGACAAACAAATACACAAAGTATATCGTAGAAACGCACAGCAGTGCGTCTTATGCGCAAAGT
>NZ_JAVDTG010000015.1:0-106526 GCF_031455715.1 Flavobacterium sp. 2755 | reverse complement strand
TGGTCAGTTTAAATTGAAAAGGGGTGGTCAGTTTGACCCGAAATCGGTGGTCACTTTATATTGAAAAAGCGTGGTCAAGTTGACCGTTTTTTCCAATCTAGGGCTTAAAAAAGATAAAAACTACATTATATCGCACGCAACTAGTACATCAAAAGGATGGGCAGTAATTAATAAAGATGAAAAGAATTTAGCTCTCCCAGGCATTTTATACCCAATTAAAGAAGGGTCAAATAAAGGATATTTAAAAACGATTCAAACTGGAACAAACCTAATATACGGAACAGGTGTATCTCAAACTGCCTATTTTGATTATGAAGCTATATATATCAGTGAATCTGAATACTTAAATCGTCCAACAAATCAGAACAATACTGATGCTTTAACGGTTAATTATTACAATTTAGAAAATGTAGAAGATTTTGAAATTATAAAGGATTACAAAACGATTCAAACAATTGTTGAAACAGTAATTAAGAACGTTAATGATATTAAAGATGAAATTACTGTAATCAATCAATCTTATCTACCTCTTAATGGATCAAAAGCAATGGAAGGGGATCTTGATTTAGGTGCTAATAAATTATCAAAATTAGATATAAAAGAAAGTTCTGCAGCCAATGTAAGAACTGCTGAATTCAAATTTGGGGCTGCAAATAAAAGAGGCTTACTGCATCCTGCAGATCCACCGGGAAGAGCATTAGTTGATAATAGTGATCAAACAAAAACAAATCTTACCTTAAATTTTGGTTCAGATTGGCAAAATACTACCATTGGAGGAAAGATATATTTAGACAATTTAAATACAAGTGTTGAAGACTTTAGCACTTCTAAGGATTCTGAAAATTCTTTATTACTGATAGATAATGCAAAACAAGTCCTGAAAAGCAATAACTTGCTAAATTCATTACTTGGTCGAATTAGTGAGTTAGAAAAAAAATCAGCTATACCAATTGGAATGATCGCTATTTGGGGAAAACCAGCTCCATTTCCTGAAGGCTGGGAAGAATATGTGCCTTTAAGAGGTAGAATGCCAGTTGGGTTTGATAGTGATCAATCAGAATTTAACAATTGGAATGCAAGAGATGGAGGAAATAAAAACAAAAAATTAACAATTGACGAAATTCCAAAAATAAGCCCAATAAACGGGCTAGGAATTCAAAAAGGAGGAACTTTTGGTGGTATTAATGGTTTGACACTTGCTGATACTGGAACCGGAGATTATGCTCCTGGACAATTAATAAAACCTTTTGGTGGAGATCAGCCCTTCTCTATATTAAACCCTTATAGAGTTGTTCATTTCATAGAATATACAGGAATAGCAAGCGATATAACAAAACCCACAACCCCAACAAATTTAACAGCTTCAAACATTGGCACTACAAGTTTAACTTTAAGCTGGAACGAATCAACTGATAATGTTGGAGTTACTAATTATCTTATTTATAAAGATAATAGTAATACTCCTTTAGTCGAATTAGGAAAAGACGTTCTAACTTATAATATCACGGGGCTATCTGCAAATACTCCTTACATCTTCCATGTCAAAGCAAAAGATGCTGCTGGAAATTTATCTAACCCAGCAACTATAAATACGGCTACTATAAATTCAGCTTCTACCCCAACGTTACCTACATTACAGCATGCTTATTATGGAGGCGAAAACATGACACTTCAATGGCCTAACTTTATTGATGTTGAGACTTTAACTTATGAATTATATCGAAGTATAAATGGCGGCGAACCTGTACTTCTAAAAACATCAACTGATACCTTTTATTATGATACATTATCAAATGGTGTAACTTATTCATATCAAATTCGAATTAATCATAATGGATATATATCTCCTTACAGTAATACTGTCACAGTAACAGGCAGACCTTGATAAAAATAATGCTAATTCATAATCTTTTGGGGTGTTAACCCCAAAAGATTATTTACCTACCCCAAATAAATATCTAAAAACAAAACCTATTATGAATAAAATTTCTGAATATTCAAATGAATTAAAACTACTGCTTTACGCCATTTTTATTTATTTAGAAATGGATACAGGAATTGTTAGAGTGCTATTTTATTTAATGATAATGGATACTTTTCTGGGTGTAATCAAAACAATTGTATTAAATAATCCCTTTAGTTTTAAAAAACTGGCTGTTGGATTTGTATCCAAGCTGGCTGTTTTGTTAATACCAACAGCTTTGGCTTTAATGAGCAAAGGACTTAATTACAACTTTAAGTGGTTTGTAACCGTAGTAATGGATTTACTTATTGTAAGTGATGGTATTTCAATAATTAGCAATATCATTGCC
The DNA here is from genome assembly GCF_031455715.1 of Flavobacterium sp. 2755. Classification (NCBI taxonomy): domain Bacteria; kingdom Pseudomonadati; phylum Bacteroidota; class Flavobacteriia; order Flavobacteriales; family Flavobacteriaceae; genus Flavobacterium; species Flavobacterium sp. 2755. Next base: position 104,214 of record NZ_JAVDTG010000015.1, on the reverse strand, counting down.
ATCAAGACAAAAAAAGAAGTTGAGAATTTTGATGCGATGACACTCATTCTAAAATCAATCAGAAATCGTTTAATACAGCTTTTTAAAAGGATTTTAATTACCATAGATCCTAAATTACATATTGAAAAATAGATTGATAAGTTTAAGATTTCATTACATTCTTACCTAAAAAACAATTAAATTTGGAGACCTTAAATCACCAAATTAATTATGAATTCAAAAAGAATTTCTTATTTATCCGCCTTTCTAATGATATTGTTTTTAGTATCATTTTCTTATTCACAAACTACAGCTTCAAAAACAGAAAACAAATCTAAATTATTTGAAGAAACCGCAACAGACAGTGACTACTTAATGTCTATTGAAAAAGCCGGAGATGTTTTGCAATCTGCTGCTAATGATGCCGAATTCGAAGGAAACACTTTTCATTTGTTTGGAGAAATTAAAAGAACCGAAAGTAAACTCGATTTAATATTAGCAAGTTTAAAAGGCGCAAACCCGAATGTGCGAAATCAGCAAATGTATCGTATCGTTTTAAAAGAAATCGAACAAGAATTAAACGATCAAAATAAAGCGATAGATCACCGCAATGCAAATCTTGAAAAAATTAAAAGTAAAATTCTTGATCTGCGAAAAGACAAAACTCTTTTTACACTCATAAAAGATACCATTCGCAGAAAACAATTCAAAACAGAATTAGCCAGTCTTAAAAAAAGATATCTAAAAACGGACAGCCTGATGACCAAAAATCAGGAAGTTTTAAATACAAAAAAAAGACTCACAGTTGAACATAAAATTGCTGTTTCAAACGCCTTAACAACTGTAGAAACAAAACTTGAAAAATCTGGAATCAGTATTCTTAAAAAAGAATATCCATCATTATGGAGTACAGATACTACGGCAAAAAAAGTGGTATCGCACAACATTAAAGCAAAAATTATAATTGAAGAAAATGTTGCTGCTTATTATTTAAGCTACAAAGCAGGCGGATTAATTACGTTATGTTTCTTCATGGGACTTTTGGCATGGTATATTTCACGTAATTTGAAATACTTAAAATCTAACGGTCATGCCGAAAATCTTTCTCTTTTTAATTTTAAATATTTAAACAGGGGTATTATTTTACCTGTAATTGTTATAGGCTTAAATATTGCTATAGTTACAAATTTATATGCTCCTGCCCTATTTTTAGAACTCCTTCAATTAGGTTCGTTAGGCGTGCTGACAATTTTATTTAAAAATGACTGGTCTGGAAAATCGATGCGCAACTGGCTATTGCTTTTCGGATTATTTTTTGCCCTTTGTTTTCTGGATTTATTTATTGAAGTTGGAATGTTTCAACGCTGCTCTTTTATTATTATAAATATTCTGGGAATACGATATGGTTTAGTCCAAATTAAAAGTTTAAAAGATCAATTGTATATCAAAGGATTTTTTAAATGGGCCAGTATTATTTTTATCGGATTAAATGGATTATCAATTCTTTATAATATTTTCGGAAGAGTTTCACTTTCAAATATGTTGAGTCTAACTGCCTTTATTTCGCTGACGCAGATTGTTGCTTTAAGTGTTCTTTTAAAAATAATTCTGGAAATAATCCTTTTACAGATTTACACAACACGTATAAAACGTGGAATCGAAAAAATATTTGATTACGAGAATGTATCTGATACACTAAAAAAACCATTTATAATTATAATCAGTTATATGTGGCTGGTTGTAATCGCTTCCAATTTAAATATTTGGGAATCGTTACGTTCTTCTCTTGGTACTTTACTTAGTCGACCAAATACCATTGGAAGCATCACTTTCACTTTAGGAAATATCGTTTTATTTTTCATTATTGTCTGGGCCGCACATTTATTACAGAATTATGTTGCTTACTTTTTTGGAGAAATTGAAGATGAAAATGAAGAAAACATCAATAAAAGACAACATTCTAAATTACTAATTACCAGACTTATTGTTTTAATTGTCGGTTATCTTTTAGCCGTTGCCGCTTCGGGAATGCCTTTAGATAAATTGAGTATTCTTTTAGGAGCATTAGGTGTCGGTGTTGGACTTGGATTGCAAAACGTCGTAAATAATTTTGTTTCGGGTATTATTTTGATTTTTGATAAGCCAATTCAAATTGGAGATGTTATTGATATTAGTTCTGAATCTGGAAGGGTAAAATCAATGGGATTACGAACAACCAAAATCAATGCTCCAAATGGTGCCGAAATTATTATCCCGAATGGTAACTTATTGTCTCAAAATATTACCAACTGGACTTATACAGATAATTTTAAACTCGTAGATATTGCTATTGAAATTAGTGGCGATGCAACTCCCGAAGATATAAATACAACTATTTTAAGTTCTCTTGAAAGTCTTCCTTTAGTAAATAATACCAAACCATCTCAAATTTATTACAATTCTATTTCTGATGGAAAATTCAAAATACAGATTAAATTCTGGTGTAGTATTTACAGAACCGAAGAAACTATAAGTACAGCTAGACAGGTTTTGTTTAGTAACTTTAAAGCAAAAGGGTTGACTTTTTCGACATAAAATTTAAAATGAAAAATGGTTTGAATTACACATAAGTTTTTCAAACCATTTTTTTTAATTTTAAAACGAACTATTAAAAAATTTACTTTCTAAATGCATAAAATAATTATAATAGTTACAATATTTTGTCTCTTATCTTGTAGTGATAAAAAAACAATTCATTCCGAAAAATTAAATGTCAAGACTTCTGAAAAATTTGATTTAAAAAGATTCAATGATAATAAAAAAGATAGTATTTATGAATATCTTTTAAAGGATACTATTATCAAACTATATGAGGAAAAAAATCAATATAAAAAAGAATTAATAACTGCCAACCAAAGCTTTAAAAGCACTTTTATTTATAATAAAACTACCAAATTATTAGTAAATCAATTTTGTTCTTTTTACGGAATGCCAATTGGTGTTTGGAAAAGCTACGATGAAAATGGCAATTTAACAAGCACAAAAAATTATGATGAAGGGTTTGATTTTACAGTTAAAAATTTAATTGCAATGCTCAAAAAAGAGCTGCAAATTGATTTAATTAATGATAATAATTATCAGTCTTTAGTAATAAACAAATCTTCTTATAAAAGATTCTATTTTATAAATAGTGATTGCTATTTAATACAAATATCTACAACATCAGGAACCAGAACAATCAAAATTGATGGCAAAACTGGAGAAATTTTACATGACGAAACTTCTTTTATTATTGAGGATAATTTTTGACAAGGTAAAATGATAACAATAACTATTGAAAATACATCTAATCCAAATATCATTTTAAGAAATGAAAAGACTTAATCTTTTTTTCCTAACATTTCTTTTTTTAACGATGAACTGTCATTACAAAAAAGATAAATTGAAAATTAAAAACAACTCTGCTAAATATATCTACTACCACGTTCTTGTTAAATATAGAAATGAAAACGTTTATTATGGTCCATCAATTGGCGGTAAAGTAGACCCTGGTAACTTTGATTCTCCTGGAATTCGCGGATCAATCTTGCATGAAATGAATACAAATTCTTACGATAAAACACTCTATATTGTTTATTTCAATGAAAAAGATCGTGAATATGTTTTTAAAAATGAAAACATTATATTATTTGATAAAAGATTCAAAAATGATAAATATTCAATAAAAGAATTAGATAGCATGAACTGGGTAGTCAATTACCCACGCCCCTAAGCATTAAATTAAAAATTTAATATGAAACATTATAAAACCAGCATACTAATCTTTACTTTATTATTAATTTTCACCGCCTGTAAAAAAGAAAATGAAGATGAGATAATTATAGAAGAAGAAAACTCAGCCAGTTATTTTCAAAAGAAAATGAATAATATACAACTGATGGATTCTTTAAGCAAAAAAATTATAGATCATGGAGATACCAAAGCTTATTTTGAAATTCAATCGATATATAATATTGGCGAACAAAAATCAACTTCAGCATTGTATTATGCTCTTATAATGGCTAATAAATATCATTATAATCAAGCTTATTATGATGTATACTACATTTTAAATTCTCCAAAAGTTGATGATAAAACAAGAGAAATGGCCAACGAATATCTAAAAAAATACAAGAAATAAAATTTTAGATTAGATAAAAATATGAAAATAGAATTAACAAAGAGTGAATTCGATTTATTGATTCAGAATAATCTCTTACCAAACATTATAGATTTTATAGATAATGATGATTCTATTTTGATAAGCAGTAACCTTATGGGGTTTGAAATATTGCTAGATAATTTAGGCGATTTAATTGCAGAAAAAGGAATTGGAGATGATGGCGAAATAAACCATTTTGGGCTTAGAATTGAAAAAATAATAGACAAGATATCAGACACAATATGGGGATAATAAAAGTAGCATATTTTTTTATTATCAATACTACTAGTCTTTGCGTTCACGAGCAAGATGCTCGCGGCAGCGGGGACATGTACGATAATTTTGGAGGAAATACCGATGTATTCTCTGGAATGCGAGATTACAATGGGTTATACAGGCTCGTTGCTTTTTGGTGGAACATATACTAAATCCGCAGAAAGCGATTTTAAGGTTTCTGATAAAGGTGTAGAAACAAAAAGTATAAATTTATTAGGATTTAATGGAGGAGCTACAGGATCTAGAACAATAATTTTTTATAATTCTAAAAACAGGTAACAATGAAGTGCTATTGCTATTTTTTGAGTCTATCTTTTTTAATATTCAATTCTTGCTTAAAAGCTGATTGTGAGAGTTTATTTGAAAAAAGAAAAAACGATGACTTCTTAATTGTAGTTCAAGAGATTCCTAATACAGGGAGTTATAGATTCAACATTAAAGGAATTAATCCTACTACAGGTAAAAAAATTGAATATAAAAATGATGGTTGGAGTGAATATAATAATCTTATTTCAATAGGAGATACAATAATAAAAAGAAAAGGGGAAGTACTTTTTAGTATTCATAAAAAGGATACAATTCTATCATTATCTTGGCAATGCGAAGGAAAAACTTATAAATAACAAATAGCATTGTCTTCTAAAAATACGAAAAGCCACTTCATTACAAAAGTGGCTTTTTTTAATATATATAATTCTAATCCTGCTTTATAAAAACCAATTCCTCATTATAATTCGCAATACTTACCAAGGCATTATAAATATATTTACTCACTAAAGCACCGCCTTCAAAATTAATTAAATCAATATCATCTTCGGGAGTGTGATATTGTGGATGTCCACCTGTGTGGAAACCTACGGCAGAAATCGAAGCTTTGTAAAAAGAAACATGATCAGATCCGCCAACATCTCCGGCGAAAACAACCGGATTTAGTCCGCTGTTTTGGCCTAGTTTTTTCATAAGATCGACTCCGTTTGGAAAAGTTCCTGCGCCGCCCATATAGATTTGTTTTTCGGCATTTAATCTTCCTACCATATCCATGTTCAGCATTACTTTTACAGCTTCATTTTTTATCGGCAAATGATTTATGAAATATTTCGAACCCAATAATCCTTCTTCTTCTCCGCTGAAAGAAATAAAAATAATACTTCTTTTCGGTTTGGTTTTCAACTTCGAAACTTCTTCCAAAATACACAATAAAGCCGAAACTCCAGAGGCATTATCATCTGCTCCATTATGAATCGCAATTGTATCTTTCTTTTTGCTTCCTGAACCACTTCCGCCCCAGCCCCAATGATCGTAATGTGCGCCAATAACGATAAATTCATTTTTGAGTTTTTCGTCAGATCCTTCAATATATCCTAAAACATTTTGTGTCGAAACACTGTCGGATTTTGTTTTGTTGATTCCTTCTTTTACAAATACTTTAAAAGGCTGATAATAGTTGTTATTAAATTCCTTTAAACCATACTTTTTAAAATATTTTTTGATGTAAGATGCTGCGTCGTTATTTCCTTTTGTTCCAACGAAACGACCTTCTAATTTATCTGAAGAAAGATATTTATCGTGTTTATAAAATGTCTGGGCTAAGCTGCTTTTTTGAGCATTTACAATAAAGCTGAAAAGTAACAAACCGTAAACAAAGTTTATCTTTTTAAAAAATCTCATAATTATAGTTATCTAAAATTGGCACACAGATGACACGGATTCGCTTCGCGAAAACGCTGATTAAAACGGATTTCTTTTTTTCTTTTTTTCTTTTTTTACAATAAAAATCTGTGCCCATCCGCGCCTTTGCGAAGCAAATCCGTGTCATCCGTGTGCCAACTTATTTAAGTTCAAAAATTTTATCCATTAAAATCCATTTTTCTCCTGATTTGGCTTGTGGCAAAGCTTTTTGGAATTTCCACATTAGCGTTTCCCATTCCTGCACTTTTGGATTTTCGGCATCTTGTTTTGCTTTTTCTGTAAATGAAAAATCGTCATTCGCCTCGATAATCATAAACAAGCGATCGCCAACATTGTAAATTTCTAAATTGATAATTCCTGAATCTTTGATGCTTTTCTGAATTTCAGGCCATACATTTTTATGGTAATCAATATATTCTGCAATTAAATCTGGGTGGTTATTTAAATCTAAGGCAAGACAGTGTTTTTGCATAATTCTGTTTTTAAAATTTATTTCAAATCAAATGTTGTGTGCTTGATAAACTTTCGATTATAAGTATACAAAATATGAATCTTTTTATCTGAAGTCTGAATAATGGCGGGATAACTGAATTCACCTTCCGGCTGATTTTCTAAATCGAATAATTTGTTCCAATTAACACCATCTTTTGAATATTCTACATCCAAAACATTTCTTCCGTTAAACCAGTCTTTTCCCATCTTAAGTGGATTATTCACCAGTAAAAAAGATTTATTTGATAAAGTTACGGCATCAACTCCAGAATTTGAATTTACAACATTAATGCTGTCTGTTTTCTGCCATGTTTTGCCGTTATCTTCAGACCAAGATGAGATTAATTTATTATGTCGGCTTCGGGATAAAATCTGGATTTCTTTATCAGAATGAACTAAAAATGTTGGCTGAATAATATCAAAATTCTTCTTGTCGTTAATAGCTGCAATTGTCCAATTGTCTGTTGCTTCGGTGTAAGTTTCTATAAAAACTCTCCATTTATTATCGCCAACACTTTCGGTGCTGCTTCCGCATAAAATAATTCCGGGAGTAGTTTCGATGGGTTTATTCCGAATTGGTCCTAAAATTCCTTTTGGAAGATATTTTGGATTACTCCAGCTTTTTCCATCATCTTTAGAAACAATCATCGCACCAAACCATTCTCGCGGATTTTTTCCAATTTTATAAAATAAATACAAATTCTGACTTTTACTTTTAAACAAAACTGGATTCCAGCATGGCAGAGTATCGCCGTCTTTAATCAAAGGTTCAATCAGTTTTTTTGGTGCCGACCATTTTTGCTCTTTATAAGATGAAATATAAATGCTGACATCTTTTGCGCCTTCATATTTTCCGCCAAACCAAGCTGCCAATAGTGTATTATTTTCTAACTCCACCAATGTTGAAGCATGACTGGCCGCTGTAACCGGATTTTCTGCAATATAATTTTGAGTAATGTTAACTGCTTTTGGTTCATTTTTAATTGATTTACAAGCAAGAAAAACAGAAACTAATAAAACAATTGAACCGTATTTTTTTAAATTCATAATCTGACTTTTATATAAAACAAAAGGAGAGTTTCCTCTCCTTTTGAATTTTTAAGTAAAGATTGTGTGGATCTTTACTCAACCAAATAATTATTTTGTATCCCACCAAAGTTTAGTTCCTCCAGAATCAGGACCTCCAAGTTTAGAGATTCCGTCTGTAACTGCATCTTTGTTTGAAGAATATTCGTTAGTAACATAAATGATACGTTTCATTAAGCTTTTTCCAACTCCCGGATCAGTATTATCTGTATTCAACGGCGGATAAATAACTTTTGCATCACTTCTACGTAAATCTGCCCAAGCTTCCCACGATTCTGGGAAAATTGCCAAATACTTTTGAACTGCAATTTGAGTTCGCTGATTTGCTTCTGTCCCAGACCATGCCACTGGCAATTTAACTGGAATGTCTTGTAAATCTAAAGTTGGATAAACTGTCAAAATGTTTGGTAATGTTGGTAATGTTGATCCTGCAATGTAAGCATTAACAGCTGCCGCATCAGTAATTCCCCATTGTGCTAATGACAATCTGATACCCGTTTCATACAAACTCTGAGCAGTTCCTCCCATATTCCATCCATTCAAAGCTCCTTCAGCTCTGCTTAAATAGTTTTCAGAAGCCATAAAGATCTCAATGTTTTTAGTTTCACTAAGGTTATTAGCTGCACCATTTCCTAAAACATCGTTATTAAAAGTAGAGAACTTAGTTGTTCCAAACTGATCTTCTAAACCTCCAATTGGATTACCTCTGTAAACAGGAGTAGCAGCTGCAGCATCAAGAGGAGCAAACCATTTTTCTAAACGTGGGTCTTTATATCCTACCAAGATACTTTCCATAGAAGCTGTCATTACATAACCCCAGCTGTTTACAATCATATTTAAATTGTTTGGCGTAATGTTGCTCGCTTTGAAAAAAGCACTTTGATCGTTTGTCTGCATTACACCTGCAGCTACAGCAGCTTCTGCTTCTGTTTTTGCTTTTGCAGGTTCTTTATCAGAAATTCTTAAAGCTAAACGAAGTCTTAAACTGTTTCCAAAAACTCTCCATTTTGCCACATTTCCTGCGTAAACTCTATCGTTTGGCTGAAATGAAGCCACAGTTGTTACAGAAGTAGCATTTAATGTAGCATTTGCTTCGTTCAATAATTTAAAAAAGTCTGTATAAATAAATTCTACGCTGTCATAAGCTACTTTTTCTTTTCCGTTTCCTGCTTCAGTGTAAGGAATTGGTCCGTAAGCATCAACCATTTGATTGTACATGAAAACTTTCCAGATTTTAAGAACTGCCAAAGCTTCAGCATTCCCTTCAGATGCTTTAATAGCATTATTTAAAGCCGGAACTGCAACGGTGTAAAATCTTGTCCATCCACGGCCTTCGTATCCGTTTACGAATGCATTTCTCTCTGTACCATATCCGCAATTTAAATATTGAATAAAAGTAGAAGATAAAATACCCGTAGCAATACCCCAGGTTCCCTGATCATCAACACCTGGCGATGAGTAAGACCCGTTATGGATACCTGCATAAAGCGCAGATGCAAATGAAGGACCCGCTAACGTAGCATCTAACTGATCTTCAGTCAATGAATTAGGATCTTTGTTTATTTCATCAAAGTCGCTGGTACAGCTTGATAAAATCGAAACTGCCATTAATGCAACTCCTAACGTTTTTATTTTAAAACTATATTTCATGATATCTCTTTATTTAATTAAAATCCAAATTTCACATTAACTCCATAATCTCTCGTTGAAGGAATGTTGAAAGATTCTATACCTTGCAGGTTTCCTGTTCCTGCTCCTGCCTCTGGATCAAAATATTTAGCTTTGTTCACGAAGAAGAATAAATTTCTTCCCACTAATGAAAAATCAATATTTGTAAATCCTGAATTACCTAATATACGTTTTGGTAAAGAATAACCAAAAACAAGCTCTCTTAATCTAATGTTTGTTGCATCATAAATAAAAGGTTCTGCAATAGGCGTTCTTTGTCCAATAGCTGTCCAGTATTGCTCTGCCGTAATACTTGTAGTATTTGGAGAATAAGTCCCGTTTCCGTTAGAAACAACACCATCAACAACAATTCCGCCTTCTCTTCCTGCTAAAGTAACATCACTAACTCCCAAACCAGCTTGTCTAGCCTGAGTGTATGAAATAACTTCACCGCCAATTCTAAAATCAACTAAGAAACTTAAAGAGAAATCTTTGTATTTAAAGTTATTTTTAAAACCTCCAGTCCAGTCTGGGTTAAAGTTTCCTGCACGTACATCAAAACCATTTGTTGCTAATGGAATACCTGCACTGTTTACAATAACATTTCCGTTTGGATCTCTTTGGAAACCTTTAATGTATAAATCTCCATACTCGCCGCCTTGAACAACTTTACTTCTTACCAAACGTCCTTCTCCAAGAACTAATTCATCTCTTCCATCATAAATCGATTTTACTTTTGATTTATAAGAAGCGTAGTTTGCTGTAATATCCCAGCTAAAGTTTTCTGTTTGAATAGGAGTTGCTGTAAGCGTAAGCTCGATACCTTTATTTTCAATATCTCCACCATTTACAATCGCTCTTGAGAAAGAAGAAGATTCTGGAGTATTGATATAGAAAATTTGGTTATCAGTTAATGTATTAAAGTAGGTGAAATCTAAACCTAAACGATTATTAAAGAATCTCACATCGGCACCAAACTCTGTAGAAGAAGAAATCTCTGGTTTTAAGTTTGGATTTGCTTTTGTGCTTTGTCCGTATAACATACCGCCGTTTCCACCAATGTATGAAAATCTTTGTTGTGTTTGATAAGGATCAGTATCGTTACCAACTTGCGCATAAGAAGCTCTTAATTTTGCGAAACTGATTACTTCCGGTAATTTAACCATATCTGAAATCACAGCTGAAAGACCTGCAGAAGGATAGAAATAATCTGTTGGTAAAGTTGAAGACCAGTCATTTCTTGCCGTTAAATCTAAGAATAAATAGTTTCTGAAACCAATTTGACCAAATCCATAAACAGAGTTAATTCTTTTTTCTGAAGCTGTAGAAGTTGATTGAATTGTCTGTACGTTAGACAATGCAAAATAGTTTCTTTTACTTAAAACTCCTCCTGAATTTAAAGCAGAATTACTTTGCTGCAATGAACTCGCACCAGCATTAAGTCCAACAGAAAAATCTCCAAATTTTTCATTGTAAGAAAGTAAAGCATCAATATTCAATTCACTTACTGTTTCATAAGATTCGCTGTATGAACCTAAGTTATTGTTGAAGGCTACAGTTGCATATCTGTTTCTTACGTTTTTGTTTGTCATTTGGTCTAAACCAGCTCTACCTTGTAAACTTAACGTTTTTGTAAATTCATATTTAAGAGAAGCTAAACCAATGAATCTGTTTCTTTTATCTGAACGGGCATCGTCTCTTAAAGCAGACCAAAATGGGTTTCCACCCGGAGATCCTGTTTCGTCGATAAAATAATTCATTTGTCTTTGTCCTGCAGCATCAAAATATTCGAAGTTTTTATAATCGTTATAAGCAATACTACGAGGCAATAAATAAGCTGATGTTCCAATAGATTCTTCACCAGTTCTTAATAAGTTATCGATGTCCTGAACGATGTAGTTAGTTTTTACATCTAATGATAATTTATCAGAAATTTTACTAGTCAATCTTAAGTTAAGATTGTGTCTGTCTAATTGGTTTCCGCCAACAATACCTTCAGCGCGCGTGTTAGTGTAAGAGAAATAACCCTGCGCTTTTTCGTTACCAGCTGTTACCGTTAAAGTATTAGCTAAATTGTAACCTGTTTTGTAAAAATCAATAACGTTGTTTGGTTGTGGAGAATAACTTTGTGTAGCCGGCCCAGCATAATTTGGGTTACGAACTAACTGCCAGTTTGAAACCTGACTTCCGTCTAATTTTCCTCCCCAGCTTGAGCTAGAAGTTGGATTGTAAACTCCGTTTGCTCCCTGTCCATACTCATTTTGTAAATTCATCAGGTTATATGCAGATGAAGCCATGAAATTAGAAGATACCGAAACAGATGTTTTTCCTGATTTTCCTGATTTTGTTGTAATTACGATAACACCATTACTCGCTCTTGATCCGTAAAGAGCTGCTGCAGAAGGTCCTTTCAAAACAGTCATCGAAGCAATATCCTCCGGATTGATGTTTGAAATACCGTCTGGCTGTGTAGTTCCTCCTGTGTCAATATCAGGGTTTGTTGTAGTTGTACCGTTACTAATAGGCACACCATCTACTACATATAATGGCTGGTTATTTCCGTTAAGAGATCTGTTACCTCTTAATGTAATTCTTGAAGAAGAACCAACACCATTTGAAGTTGTAGAGTAGTTAAGACCAGCAACTTTACCAGATAGTGAGTTAGCAACGTTTAATGACCTTGCTTCTGATAATTCGTCTACTCCAATGTTTTGAGCTGAATACGTAATTGCTTTTTTCTCTCTCTTGATACCAAGAGCAGTTACTACTACTTCTCCTAATTGTTGTGCCGAAGCTCCTAAAGCAGCATTAATGGTAGTTTGAGTTCCCACGGCCACTTCTTTTGAAGCTGAACCAACATAAGAGAAAACCAAAACTGCTGATTGATTTGGAACCGTAATAGAGTACTTACCATCAAAATCTGATGATGTACTTGTTTTTGTTCCTTTAACAACAACATTTGCCCCAGGGATCGGAATTCCGCTTTGGGCATCTGTTATCGTTCCTTTTACTGTTGTTTGTGCTTCCAGATTTTGAAATCCAAATAAGCATATCACAAACAGTAATTTTAGTACGTTCTTGATCATATTTAGTTGTTTTTTGAGTTAATAACATGTTAAACTTAAGAATACATTTTGTTAACAGGATATAATTTCGACAAATGACAAGTTTGAAAAGGTGTTGGGAATACATTTATCTTTTAAGGGTACGAAAACGTTTTAAATTGTAATCTTTATCCTCTTTATTTCCAACACCTTGTTCGCATTAATCGAAGTGTTTTACTCTTTTTTCAACTACATTCTTTTCTAAATGACTTAAACGTTAAATATATTATTCAATTTGTGCGAATTAGTTCAAAACTTTGAAATTTGTTTTGATCAAATCCGTAGAATTTCCTCCAACCATAACTTCAAAATCTCCCGGCTCTACAACACGCTTCATTTCTCTGTTCCAAATAGATAACTCATCTGGTGTAAGTATAAACTCAACCGTTTTAGTTTCACCTTTCTTAACATTTAATCTTTTGAATCCTTTTAAGGTTTTTTCTGGAGTTGTAGTGCTGCTGTAAACATCTTTAATGTATAATTGTACAACCTCGTCTCCGTCTCTGCTTCCAACGTTTTTAACATCAACCGAAACTTTTAGCTCTCCGTCAGCTTTAATTTCTTTTGAACTGATTTTCAAATTTGAATATTCAAACTTCGTATAACTCAATCCGTAACCGAATGTATATAAAGGATGTTCGCTCTCTGCTACATATCTATGAATCGCAGATCGTTTTTGGTTATAATATATAGGTAACTGTCCAACTGATTTTGGAACTGTAATTGGCAATCTTCCACCCGGATTATAATCTCCAAATAAAACATCAGCCACAGCTCTTCCGCCTAACTCTCCCGGAAACCAGCCTTCAACAACAGCCGGAATATTTTCTGCAATCCAGTTTGTCGAAAGCGGACGTCCGTTTAACAATACACAAACCACAGGAGTTCCTGTTTTTTGAATTTCTTCGATCAATTCCTGCTGCATCCCGAATAAATCTAAAGAAGCAACATCTCTGTTTTCCTCCACCAATTCGTTTGATTCTCCTAAAACTACAATCGCAACATCGGCTTTTTTAGCAGCATCGATTGCAGGCTGTAAGTTTACTTTTTCTAAATTCCAGCGTAAGTGCGCTCTGGCTCCCCAGCCGCCTTCCCACATTTCAATGCGGACTTTGTATTTTTTTCCTGCTTCAATGTTTTTTGGCGTTGTAACCATGCTTGTCGCACCTTTTGTCCAGTTGTCGATTACCAATTGATCATCAATCCACATTCTGATTCCGTCATCAGAGCTTAAACCTATCCAGCCGTCAAATGCTTTATCTGATTTAATGTAACCAGTCCAACGAATTGAGAAATCATCATCTGTAACACCATCACCCGGAGACCAAGGCCAGTCAAACTCTAGTTGATTGTCAATACGTGTCAATGCCGGAGTTCCTTCTACATTTCTGTTATTGAAATATTCACCTTTTAATCCGTTTTGAGCTTCATCCGGAGTAAATAAATATTTAGATGGAATAATTTGTCCTTTTACAATTAAAGGAACACCTTCTTCATAAACTACGTTGGCCGTTTTTCCAACTAATTGTTGAATACCTTCGTAAACTGTCGTTCCAACGCTGTTTTTTGGAGCATAACCTCCCAATCTTGAAGCATTTGCATTTGGCCCAATAACAGCAACATTTTTTATGTCTTTACTTAAAGGCAGAATATTGTTGTCATTTTTCAACAAAACCATAGATTTCTGAGCTGCTTCCAGAGCAACATTCTGATTTTCTTTAGTATGAAAACGTTCTTTAATTAAGTTTTTATCAGTGTATGGATTTTCAAATAATCCCAATAAGAATTTCAAACGTAAAACTCCTCCGGCAGCACGGTCAATCTGCGCCATTGTCAATTTCTTTTCGTTTACCAATTCTATAATACTCGTTTGCCAGAATTCATTTGTAAAATCATAAAACTGCATATCAACTCCAGCTGCAATGGCTTCTCTGATACTTTCTTTTGGAGAACTGGTAACAAAATGCGTTACCTGAAGGTATTTTATAGCCCCTAAATCTGAAACTACAATTCCTTTAAAACCCCATTCATTTCTCAAAACATCAGTCAATAACCAATGATTCGCTGCACAAGGAATTCCGTCTAATTCAGAATACGCACACATCGTTCCCAATGCTCCGCCTTTTCTGAATGCTTTTTCAAATGATGGAAGATGATCTTCTCTCGCCGAACGTTCTCCGACTAAAATTGGAGAAGAATTTCCTCCCGCCTGCGGAATACCGTGAACGGCAAAATGTTTAGGTTCTGCAATAATCGAACGATCTGATTTTAAATCATCGCCCTGCATTCCTTTAATCATCGCCAGACCAATTTCACTGTTTAAATACGCATCTTCACCAAAAGTTTCGGCAACGCGTCCCCAGCGTGGTTCGCGGCCTAAATCTAAATTTGGACCTAAACCAAAATGAACGCCGTGCGATCTTGCTTCCATTGCAATTACTTTTCCCACTTTGTCCATTACGCTTGTATCCCAGGTCGCTCCAAGACCAATATTCATTGGGAAAGCTGTACTTCCTTCATCTAAATAACCGTGAAGCATCTCGCACATAATCAATGCAGGAATTCCCCATTTATTTTTTTTAATTATCTCGCTTTGAAGGTCATTTATCATTTTAGCCGAACGTGGATAAATATCGTGAATCGCCCCAATTCCCAGATTTCCAATTTTAGCATCTGATTTTACTTTAGAGAAATCTTCTTTTTCTTTAAAAAATTCGCCTTTGTACATATCCATCTGGCGCACTTTTTCTTCAAGCGACATACGGCTTAACAAGTCTTTTACCCTATCTTCTGTCGGTAGTTTTGCGTCTTGATACGGGTATTTTTTCTGCGCATAGATTTGGTTAAAAAAACCTACAGCCATTACAAAAATAATGGCTGTTTTTTTGATTTTGAGTTGTAACATAGTTGTGAGAGTTTAATTTTGAATCACTTTGAGCGTTCCTCCATTCACAAAATCATCGTGTGAAATAAAATAACTGTTCAGTGGTTTTCCGTTTAATTCTATTGTTTTGATTTTTCCATCAGTATTGATTTCTTTTTCAATAACAATATTTTCTTTTTTATAATATCTTGAATCTAATTTGATTGTTACTTTATCAAACATTGGTGTTGTAATTGTATAAATTGGGTCGCCGGGAGATATTGGATAAAATCCCATCATAGAATATACCAACCAAGCCGACATTGTTCCGGTATCATCATTTCCGGGTAATCCTTTTGGTTTGTTTTGAAAATATTCCTGTACTAGTTTTTTAACCAGTTCCTGACTTCTCCATTCTTCGCCTTTTACATAATTGAATAAGTAGGGATAAGCAATATCCGGCTCGTTTGCCATATCAAATTTTTTCGTATCAAAAACTTTTTGCAATTGATCTGTGAAAGGTTTATCACCGCCCATTAATTTCATCAATCCTTTGATATCATGCGGAACCATAAAAGCATATTGCCACGCATTTCCTTCGATAAAACCAACATTTGCTTCAAAATTAGATCCTGCTTCAGGGTCAAAAGGTTCGTACCAATTTCCGTTAGCAATTCTTGGACGCAGTAATTTTAAATTTTTGTCAAATAATTTTTGGTACGATAGTGAACGTTTAGCAAAACGTTTATAATCTTCTTTTTCACCCAAAGCTTTTGCTAAAAGTGAAATCGCATAATCTGAAGTATTGTATTCCAGCGTTGTAGAAACAGGCCCGGGATAATTAGTCGATAAATATCCTTTTTCTATATATTCTTTAAGCCCCGGACGCAGCGGATTATTTTCAATTTGGTCTGCTCCTTTCAACATGGCATAATAGGCTTTATAAACATCAAAATCCTGAATTCCTTTTAAGCAGGCGTCGACAATAACAATGCTTGCCGGATCTCCTACCATTGTAAATGTTTCTGTAGAGTTTAATTCCCATTTTGGCAGCCAGCCGTTTTCATCATACATTTTCAACATGCTTTTTATCATATCCGATTGCTGCTTAGGATAAACTAAAGAGGTTAAAGGATGCATGTTTCGATACGTGTCCCATAATGAAAATACGGTATAACGGGTTCCGTCGGTTTTACCAATTTTGGTTCTTTTAATCTGCGGATATTCTCCGTTTACATCATTTAAAGTATTCGGATGAATTAACGTGTGATACAAAGCCGTGTAGAAAATTGTTTTGTCATCTTCGGAACCGCCTTCAACTAAAATCTTCGAAAGTTCGTCGTTCCATTCTTTGTAAGTGTCTTTATAAACGGCGTCAAACGATTTATCTCCGGTTTCTTTTTCTAAATTTTCTCTGGCATTTTCGATGCTTACATACGAAATTCCAATTTTAACTTCAACCGTTTCTTGTTTGTCAAATTTGTAACTGAAATAACTTCCAATACTATCGCCAACTACTGTTTTGATGGTATTTTTCATTATTCTTGCTTTGCCGTTATAACCTCCCATCCATTGTGCTTCAACACCGTTGTATTTGGAAGGTTTTTTCCAAACACCGAATTTTTCAGCAGGTTTAGAAAACTTAGCTACAAAATAAACCGGATAAGCATCTTCCGGGCTATTATAACAAAATGAGCCAACGGAACGCATTCCTTCAATTTCTGTGGAAGAAACCACTTTAATCATCGAGCCTTCTTCATTCGTTAATCCTAAACCAAGATTTATCAAAATGTTCGACTGCCCTTTCGGGAAAGAGAATCTGCTTACACCAACTCGTTTTGAAGCTGTAAACTCTCCTTTAACTTTATATTTCTTGAGGTCAACGCTGTAATATCCGGCTTTTGCCACTTCATTAGAATACGTCGATCCGTATTTTAAATGATCGATTTCAAGATTTCCAGTGGTTGGCATCAATAAAATAACGCCTAATTCAGGACAACCCACACCGCTTAAATTAACCTGACTGAATCCTGTTAAAAAGGTGTTTTCGTTTACATATGGATTTGAAAGCCACTGACTGTCTTTTTCCATTGGAGTATTTTTTACTCCGGCAACATTAAACGGACTTATACTTGCCATTCCACGTGGTGCAATCGGTCCCGGAAAAGCAGCTCCAAAATTGGAAGTTCCAATAAACGGATTCACATAATCTGCCGGTTGTTGTGCAAAACTTGTGATGCTAAAAAACAGCATGCAAAAGCTGCATGCTGTTTTTAAAATTAATTTTTTTGATATTGAAAACATATTCTTATCTGTTAATAGCTTCTATTTTTAAAGTCCATGCTTCTTTTGCAGGTAAATTATTTCTAAGGCTTTCCGGAATTACAACTTTAAATCCGTTTCCTTCTTTTGTCCATTTTAGAGAAGTTTTAGAACCTAACATGGTAATTTTTGTTCCTTTTTTAGGGCTGATAGATTTCACTGTAACGCTTGCAGGAATTTTATCTTCTCCGTCTTTTGCTAAATAAAAAGCAAATACATTTCCAGCCTTATTTTGTGTAAAGCAGATGTTGTCTTCTTTAAAAGGCTCAATTGGTTTTGTATCATAAATCGCAACACTGTTTACTTTCATCCAGTCTGCGTAAGCTTGCAATAAATCATAAGCACCTTGCTGCCATTCTCCTTCCGGGCTTGGTGCAACGTTTAATAATAAGTTTCCGCCTTTTGCAACAATATCAACCAACATATGAATTCCTTGTCTTCCTGTCATGTATTTTGCATCTGGAGTATAAGACCATCCACCGCCAGAAGTAATACAAGATTCCCAAGGATAAGGTAATGTTTTTGCAGGAACTCGACCTTCTGGAGTTAAATAATTTTGGTTTTTTCCGTGAACTGCTCTGTCAACCACGATTAATCCTGGTTGTTTTTGGCGTGCTTTCACCACCAATTCGTCCATTTTTGGATCCTGATCTACTACTCTGTGTTTGATGAAACCGTTTTTAGATTCGTTTTCAGCAAATTTCTCGTCGTAGTTTTCTTTTAAATTTTGCTGATCTCTTTTTCTAACCCAACCTCCGTCAAGCCATAAAATATCTACTTTACCGTAATTAGTAAGGATTTCTAAAATTTGATTGTGTGTGAAATCAACATATTTCTGCCATTTTTCTGGATATAGTGACGGATCGTAATTTACGTTTCTGTCGAAAGGTGGAAAATACGGATCCCAGTAATTTTCGTTATGCCAGTCTGGTTTTGAGAAATAAGCTCCAGTTGAAATATTCTCAGCTCTAAAAGCATTGAAAACTTCTTTTAAAACATCGGCTTTTGGATTTGTGCTGAAAGGACAATCTTTGTCTGTTACTTTATAATCAGAATATTTAGTATCGTACATATTAAATCCGTCATGGTGTTTGGTGGTAAAAACCATGTATTTCATTCCCGCTGCTTTTGCCGCTTTTGCCCATTTTGTCGGATCAAATTTGGTTGGGTTGAAAGTCTTTTTCAAACCTTCATAATCTTTTACATATTGATTATAATTGGCAGGATTACTTCCTTTTTTACGTTCGCACCATCCATAATCTTCCGGGCATATTGACCATGATTCTACAATTCCCCATTGGCTGTAAGTTCCCCAGTGCATTAATAATCCAAACTTTTTGCCTTGCCATGCCTCTAAATTTTTCAACACCAACGGATCCGTTTCCGGTACATAACGCTCATCTTCATAAATGGCCTGCGAAAACATTTGAACGGAAAATAATAACGCGATTATGAATATTCCTCTTTTCATCTTTATTCTATTTATAGTTTTTTGTTTTTGTTTAATTGTAAAATTCACATTTCAACACATAGATACATAGCTCCCATAGTTTATAAAAAAAAGGCGTTTCACTTGCATTAACAAACATTGAAGCTATGTGTGAGAAACTAGTTTCTTTTTATACCCTTTTTTTATTCATTCAAAAAATAAACCTATGTTTCTATGTGTTTAAAAATTATGCGTAATCTCAACTTTGTCAAAGTTTAAAACTTTGACAAAGTTCGAAACGTGCTAAGTTTTAATTCACTAAAATCTCATCCACAAACAACCAAGAACTTTCTCCTTTCGGACTTTTCTTAAGGTTATAAGCGATTACTTTTACAAATCGTGTATTGACTTTTCCAAAATTGATTTTGAAATCCTTCAATTCCGAAGTCACATTTGGAGCATACGGACGTGAAACTTTACCAACTTCCTGATATTTAATTCCGTCATTAGAAACCAAAACTTTAATTTTTACAGGAAAATTAACTCCGGCTCCCTGACTTTCTAAAGCTCCTACAATTACCTGCTCAACGCTTTCCTGTTTTTCAAAATCGATTACCAATTCCATATCATTAACAAGCCATGCCTGCCATTGTCCGTCATGGAAGTTTTTACTTCCTCGAATTGTATTGACCATCGTATTGGCATCTCCTTTATAATTATCATTATAAGGCGTTAAATATTTTACTTTTTGGGCAAAAGCTTTATGGAAAATAATAGTATCTGTAAATGTTTTTCCAACTGGTTTTTCATCCTGAAATAAAGAAGCTTTTAAAACAGTAGTTTCTTTAAATTCAATTGGGTTTATATATTTCACCGCATGATGATCGATCGTTTTATCTCCTAAAACATATCGAATATCCGGATTTGGAAATTCATTTTTCAACGTCACATTAATTTGTTTTTTAGCCAAATCTGCTGTTGAAGAAGCGGTCACCAAATAAGCACTTTTAGCATAATTGATTCCCAAATAATCATAACGATTTAACATCGGTTTTAGTCTCGTTGTAAAATCAATCCAGTTACGGCTTTCTTTTGAACTCCATAAAACCTCAGCCATTGCAGCCAGTCTTGGAAAAATCATGTATTCTGAGTCCTTTGGTCCCGAAAGATATTCTGCCCATAAATTGGCTTGTCCGCCCAAAACATGATTCGCTTCTGCAGGCGACATTGTTGGCACAATTGGCTCAAATTCGTACACTTTATTTAAAGGATTATAAGCATCAAAAGCTAATGGTTCTTCATTTTGAGGACCTTGATAAAAATTAAAATAACAAGGAGATTCTGGAGTCATAATGACATCATGGCCTTGATCTGCCGCTTCAATACCTCCTTTTGTTCCTCTCCAGCTCATTACAGTTGCTTCCGGAGCTAAACCGCCTTCTACAATTTCATCCCAGCCAATTACTTTTTTACCTTTAGAATTGATGTATTTTTCAATACGTTTTACAAAATAACTTTGCAGTTCCGTTGAATTTTTCAATCCTAAATCTTTCATTCTTTTTTGGCAGTTCGGACATTTATCCCAATTGGTTTTTGTCGCTTCATCGCCTCCAATATGAATGTATTTTGATGGAAAAATGGTCATTACTTCGTCTAATACATTTTGCAGAAATTCAAACGTAGATTCTTTTCCTGCACAATAAATATCTGTAATAGGCCAAACTCCGCCAGACGGAACACCAATACGCTGATCAAAACAAGCCAGTTCCGGATAAGCTGCAATGGCAGAACTTACGTGCGCCGGCATTTCGATTTCTGGAATTACTTCGATGTTTTTGCTTGCTGCATATTTTACGATTTCTTTTAATTCTTCCTGAGTAAAAAATCCTCCGTAAGTTCCTTTTTCATCAGGGTTTGTGGCTAATCTGGCATTCCATGCTACATTTTCCTGATTCACTCTCCATGCTCCAACTTCGGTTAGTTTAGGATATTTCTTAATTTCAATTCTCCATCCCTGATCGTCTACTAAATGCAAATGCAAAACGTTCATTTTGTGCATTGCCAAACGATCGATTGTTGCCAGAATATAATTTTTATCGAAAAAATGACGTGATAAATCCAGCATTAAACCTCTCCATTGAAAACGCGGTTCGTCTGTAATCACAACATTCGGAATCTGCCATTTTGCAGATGAAATTGCATAAGTGCTTTCAATAGCCGTTGGAAGCAATTGTCTAATCGTTTCTAATCCGTAGATAAAACCGGCATTTCCTTTTGCTGTAATCGTGATTATATTATTATTTACCTCAACTTTATACGCTTCTTTATGCAGATTTGGATCTGTTTTAAACTGAACAAAATTGTTCTGCGGTGCTTTTACGCCCAAAACTGGACGCCAGCCTGCAGCCACTTCAAATTTGTTGATTAAAGCGTTTGAAATATCTTTTTGAAAATCAGTATTGGCAACAAAAACGGTATTTTTAGAAAACTCAAAACTTCCTGACTGAATCAAAACCTGATTGGGTTTCGGGATGATTTGAATGTCTTTTGCAGTAAAAACTTTTTTCTGACTGTAACCCAAACTTAAAACAGTTAAGAAGATTAAGACGAATAAGGGTTTTAATGATCTCATAATTATTATTTTAAAGATGGTGTTATTTTAAATTGATACTGATAATTTTTTCCTCTTAAAAGATATTTTTCCATAGGCCATGCCTGCCAGCTGTCGATTCCGCCAACTCCCATTTGTTTAGAATCAATTTTTAAACTCGTTAAATCTCTTTCTTTCAATTCGGCAGCGTGTCTTTGGTCTTTTTGCAGTCCGTCGTCTAAATCTTCATTTAAAAAATGTAAAGCGGTTACGGCCAATAATTCATCTGATGTTACGGTTAATTTCAATTTATCTCCTGATAATTCTAAGAAACGTACATCGGTTTTATTTCCCGTTTCCTGTGGACGGATGTATGGATAATATTGTTCTGAAACCGTTTGTGTATACAATCCCACTTTTGAACTGTAATTTCTGTCGATATAATTTTCGTGCGGACCTCTTCCGTAATAGGTCATATTGCTAAAATCTCTCGGAACAATTACTTCCATTCCAAATCTTGGTAAAATTGGCTGTTCTTTGTTTTTATCAATATTTAAAACTTCTTTTACGACTAATTCCCCGTTTCCGTTTAATTCATAATTCAATTCTAAAGTCGAAGAAACCTGTGGTAAACTATACGTTGCTTTTACCAGAATTTTATTGTCTTTAGTTGGAGTAAATGTCCAGTTTACCAAAGTCGGATTTTCTGTTGCATCTTTCCACGCTTTTAAGTTTACTTGAAAATTAGCTCCAAAATCATTATCGTTTGGTGCTCTCCAAAGATTGGGACGTAATTGATATCCGTCTTTTATAATAGGCTGATTATTGAAGGAATAACCGCTGATAAATCCTGTTTTTTTGTCGAAAGTAACCTCAGCTTTGTCACTTTTGAAAACCGTAGCATTGTTTTTTTTCTCCACGGTGATTTTTGATGCGCCTTCGATTTTAATATCGTTTTTCCAATTTCCTTTATACGCCAGTTGCTCTGTCGCAATTTCGAAACCTTTTGGTAAAAATGGTTCTTCTTGTTTTAACTGATAGCTGATGTTTATAAAAGCTTCCTGAAATTTTTTATCGCCTAATTTAATGGGCAATGTATAGGTTTTTGATTGTGTTGGATCGATTGCTAAATAATCGATAACGCCTGTCGTTTCTTTCACTCCGTCTAAAATTAAGGTCCAATGCAAAGTTACGTTGCTTAAATCTTTAAACGTAAATTCATTGTAAACTTTTATTGTAGCCGTTTCCTGATTTCCCCAGGAAGTTAGGATATTTTGATACACATTTCGTACTTCAAGCGCATGCGGATTTGGTTTTCTGTCTACCGTAAAAACTCCGTTGTTCACAAAGTTATTATCGCTTTTTACATCTTTTGGTCCAAAATCTCCTCCGTATGCTAAAATCGTAGTTCCGTTATCCAGTTTTTTATAAACCGACTGATCGATCATATCCCAAATGAAACCTCCCTGAAAGTTTGGATATTTACGAATAACATCCCAATAATCTTTAAAATTTCCCATTGAATTCCCCATTGCATGCGCATACTCGCACTGAATGTAAGGTCTTGACGGATTTGGATTTGCCAGAATATATTCTTCCATTTTGTTTGGAGAACTGTACATTGGATCGATAATGTCTGAATCCCATTCGAATTTTAAATCTTTTCCGTCCCAAGCGCCCGCAGTCGCTCTTTCGTATTGAATTGGTCTTGATTTATCACGGTTTTTAATCCACAAATAACCTCTGTAAAAGTTGTAACCGTTTCCGGCTTCGTTCCCCATACTCCAGATAATGATTGAAGTATGATTTTTATCTCTTTCGATCATTCGCTGCATACGCTGAATGTGCGCCAATTCCCAGTCTGGTTTATTCCCCAAAGTTTTGGTAATATCATAACCCATTCCGTGTGATTCAATATTGGCTTCATCAACCACATAAATTCCGTATTTATCGCATAATTCGTAGAAATATTCATCGTTTGGATAATGCGACATTCTCACCGCATTGATATTAAATTCTTTCATTAATTTAATATCCTGTTCCATTCTTTCTCTTGAAATTGTCTGTCCTGTAATTGGGTCAACTTCATGACGATTTACACCTTTTATGTAAATCGCTTTTCCGTTTACTAAAAGCTGTCCGCCTTTAATTTCTACTTTTCTAAATCCAACATTTTGATTGATAACTTCAATTACAGTTCCTTTTTTATCTTTTAAAATAAAACGTACCTGATATAAATTCGGAATTTCTGCACTCCATTTCTTCGGATTTTCTACAGCAAAATCAAATGTTTGTTTTTCGCTTAAAGCGGAAATAACTTTTGAGGTTACAATCTTGTCTCCATCTTTTAACTGAACATCTAAAGTATAACTGTCTTTTTTATCTAAATCAGAAAATTGAGTTGTGATTTTTAAACTTCCATTTACGTATTTGGCATCTAAATCCGGAATAATTTCGAAGTCATTTAAATGGGCTTTATTTCTGGCAACCAAATAAGAATCTCTTGTAATTCCGCTCATTCTCCACATGTCCTGACATTCTAAATACGAACCGTCATTCCATTTCATTACCTGAAGCACAATCGTGTTTTTTCCGGTTTTTACGTATTTGTTTAATTTGAATTCAGAAGGTAATTTTCCGTCTTCGCCATAACCTACATAAACACCATTTACCCAAACGGTTAAGTTTGATTTTGCTGTTCCGATATGCAGAAAAATATCTTTTCCTTCCCAGGATTTATCAATGTTGATTTCTCTTCTGTAAACTCCTGTCGGGTTATATTTTGTTGGAACAAACGGCGGATTTGGTGCCATTAAATAATCAAAATCGTAAGTTGTATTTACATAAACCGGATATCCATAACCGTTTACATCCCAGCTTGCCGGAATTTTGAAATTATCCCAGATATTATCGTTAAAATTGGTTTTCTCAAAATCTTTGGGAAGCGCCGCCGGATTATCCACATATTTAAATTTCCAGGCTCCGTTAATGTCTAAGTAATTTTTAGATTGTCTCCATTCGTTTTTAGCAGCTAATGTTTCGTTTTCAAAAACATAATAGGCGGCGTGCATGGGCTCTCTATTATCTTCATTGATTTTTTCATTCTGCCAAAACGGAACTTTTTCTTGTGCATTAACAGTTAAAACTGAAAGTAATAAGGTTAATATGGATATTGTTGTTTTCATTCTTTGTTTTTGTTTGAACACATAGCCCCGATTGTTATCGGGATAGATTGTGAGAGAAGAATCTATGTAACTATGTGTTTAAAATTTTTATTCTCAATTGAGTTTTTCTCAATTTTTGTCATTTCGACGGAGGAGACCCGAGCGATAGCGAACTGACGAAGTAAATCTTCGCAAGAAACTCCTCATAGTAACTCGTCAATCTTTGTAGAGCTACTTGCGAAGATTTCTCGTTCCTCGAAATGACAAGATTGTGGTCAAACTTTATCAAAATTCAATGACAAAATTGCGTTTATTTATCCCACGACATTTTAAATTTCGCATCTTCCATTCTATGCCCCTTTTCATCATCGGAAACAGCATAATTAAAACCAGATCTTAAACTGTAACCTGCATGTTCTCCGTTTTTATTTAAAGCAATAAAACCAACTTGCAGATATTCCATGTCTTTGTGGTTTTTGTGTTTGTTGTAAATACGTTCTGTGATTTCTTTACAGGCATCATAAGGCGATTTTCCCTGACGCATTAATTCGACAACCATGGCACTTCCTGCGGTTCTAATTACAGCTTCGCCCAAACCGGTTGCCGCTGCAGCTCCTACTTCGTTATCCAGAAAAAGACCCGCGCCGATTATTGGGGAGTCACCGACGCGGCCATGCATCTTCCAGGCAGCACCACTGGTGGTACACCCTCCCGAAAGATTGCCATCTTGATCTAACATTAGCATGCTTATGGTATCGTGATTTTCTATATTAATAACTGGCTTGTATTTTGAATCTTCCAGCCATTTTTTCCAGTCTTTTTCAGATTCCGGAGTTAGTAAATTTTCTTCTTTAAATCCTTCTGATAATGCAAATTGCAATGCGCCTTGTCCGGCAAGCATTACGTGTGGTGTATTTTGCAATACTCTTTTTGCTACAGAAATTGGATGCATAATTCCTTGTAAAAAACAAACCGAACCGCAATTGCTGTTGTGATCCATAATACAGGCATCAAGGGTTACTTTTCCTTCGCGATCCGGATATCCTCCGTAACCTACGCTTCGTACATTTGGATCTGCTTCGGGAATTTTCATTCCTGCCTCAATGGCATCTAAAGCTGGTTTTCCGGCTTTTAATTGTTCCCAGGTTTCTTTATTAGCAGGTAAACCGTGATTCCAAGTTGAAATTACAACTGGCTTTTTTACTTTTTTTGAAGGAAATTCTAATGCGCCTTCTTTTTCATTTTTTTTCTCTTTTGCAAATCCGCTAAAGCCTACAGAACTTACGGCTGCTGCGCCTAAAGCTGCTTTTTTGATAAAGTCTCTTCTATTTGACATGCTTTTTTACTTTTAGTTTTATTTAAACACATAGGAACATAGTTTTTGAAACCGCATAAAGGCGTTTCACTTGCATTAACAAACATAGCTTTATCGCCTGAACTTTGTCAAAGTTTAAAACTTTGACAAAGTTGAATTATCAATATATGTTTCTATGTGTTTAAAAATATTACTTTAAACTTGCTTTTGTTTCTTTGATTGTCTTTAAATTACTTTCAGACAATGCATTTCCGTCGAAAAATGAAACTCCAACTGCTCCATTTTCTTTTGCTTCTAAAATAGCTTGTTTTAGCTCTTTATCATTTTTCAATCCCGGAATATAAATTCCTGTATTGATTTTCGTTTTCTTATCTTCTAAATCGGCAACACCTTGTTTGGTAGCATAACCAACCCAGTCAATTTCTTCATTGTAAAAACTGTGGTAAATCATTGGATATACTTCGTCGATATTCCATTTGTCCCAACGCTGACGCACCATGTGATCTGCCATTTCAGGATAAGGAAATACGGCTGCAGTTAATTGTTTATTGTGTTTGTGTGCAATTTTATAAGCATCGTCAACAACGGCTTTTATCGCATTTAAACGGAAGTTTTTCCACTCCATATCGATAGATGTGTTGTGGCTTTCTTTTGGATTTTTATGATGGATTTTTTCGAATGCTTTTACACATTCGTCACAATAACAAAAATCGAATTGAGGTAATTCTACATCCTGAACCAAGTTGTATTTTGGCAATAAGCTGATTGGCAAAAAGATGTCCGGGAAACGAATATAATCTAAGTGAACACTTTCGATTCCGTCTACTTTTGCTAATTCTTCCACTAAATGCAAAACGTGTTCTCTTGATTCTTTTCTGGTTGGACATAACCATTGGTAATAATCAACATACGGACGATTGTCGAAACAAGATTTTCCTTCTTTACTTACCTGATACCAATCCGGATGTTGTAACGCAACTGAATCATTTGGACGGTTCATCGCCATAATCCAAGCGTGAACTTTTAGGCCTTCTTTTGTAGCAAGCGGCACTAATCTTTTTAAAAGTTTTTGATCTGTTGTTGTATTGATTAATACTTCGTCGATACCGCCGTCTTTGTATTTTTTGAATTCTTTGGTGTAATCTGCGTCTGATTTTTTGGCGTCTGCGGTTGTCCAGACAGCAAATTTAAATGAGGTGGTTTCTTCTTTTTTGGCACACGAAAAAATGCTGAATGCCAGTAAAAAAAGTAATAGTTTTGGTAGTTTCATAGTGGTTTTGTGGTTTATTTTGCTATTATTTTTCCGTCCTCTTTTATCACAAATGTTTGATTCGAAAAAGGGCTTTTTACTGAAATATTATATCCGCTGGAATGATTTTCTAAGATAGGTTTTAAAATTTTATTATCAACACTGATGTTTTCTTTTGTAAGATTCGCCAGTGATTTTGCCCAAACTTTATTCTTTTTAAAATATTCTTTTTGGGCTCTGTACAAATTGTAAAGTTCCCATTTTACTTTTTCGTCCTGCGGAATTGTAAAGGTATCTTTTCCTTCTTTTGAAGAAAAATAAACATAGCCCCATTTTTCAGGTTCATGCATATTAATGACACCCATTGGCGACCAAACCCAGTTATATTCTGGCAAAAATTTTCCGTCGGCGTCTTTTTTGCGTTCGTATTTACCGTCAACAAGAGAATGCTGCCAGTTTACTCTTGAAAAATTAACTCTCCAAAATTTATCTACAGGTACGTTTTGATCGAAAAAAGAGGTTTTGTAAGATGCCCACGGAATCGCCATTTCTAATGTCCAGCCTTGATCAATATCAGTTGGATTATTAAGCGTTCCCTGAACTTTAACTGCCGATTTTAAACCTGGAATATTCCAGTCGTTTAAAACTACGAGATCATTTTCTCTATAAGGTTTTGATAAAAATAGATCCCAAGCAGTGTTCAAGGCGTTTATTTCTAATTCGTAATAGTTAAAAGTGTCGCTGTCGGGATCTATAAAAACTTCGAAATCATTGTTGTAAAAAATAATGGTGTCACGTTGCTTTAAATTGGCCCAAACGTGCGGTTCCTCCATCTTTGCTAAAATATAAAAATTGGTTTCGTCCCACAGCATTTTGACTTTTGTTGCATACTTGGGTTTAATGCCGTTTTCTATATCTTCAAAAAGATCAGTCCAATCTGCTTTGCTCCATGAAGCATCAGATTCATCTCCGTCAATTGTAATTGGACTTGTTGTTTTTGAAGCAACGTATGTTTTAGGAATAATGGTATTTTTCTTCGATTGAGAAAAACCCACAACCGAAAAAGAAACTAAAACAACTGTTAACCATTGAATTTTTAAACGCATGCTTTTTCTATAAACTGTTATCTTTTGTAAACTGAATTACTTCACTTAATTTACCAAATGCAATGGCTACTGCGGTATCTGCTGCACCATAGTAAACGGCTAATTTATCTTCTTCTGTATCGTGTAAAGCGGCACATGGGAAAACTACATTTGGTACATCTCCTACCATTTCATAAATCTCTGCCGGGCCTAATAAATATGGCTGTGTTCTGTATTTTACTTTGTCTGGTGAATCAACATCTAAAAGTGCTGAACCCATTGCATAACGGAAACCGTTGCAGGTATTGATAACGCCGTGGTAGATCATCAGCCAGCCTTCATTAGTTAAAATAGGAATTGGCCCTGCTCCAACTTTCGTACACTGCCAAGCGCTTTGTTCAAAAGGACTTGGTTTCATTACCAATCTATGTTCTCCCCAATATTTCATATCAGGGCTGTAGCTGATCCAGATATCTCCAAAAGGCGTATGTCCGTTATCACTTGGACGGCTTAACATGGCGTATTTTCCGTTTATTTTTTGAGGAAATAAAACCCCATTTCTGTTGAACGGTAAAAAGGCATTTTCACATTGAAAAAACTCTTTAAAGTCAAAAGTATATCCAATACCAATTGTTGGCCCATTGTAACCATTACACCATGTAATCCAGTAACGGTCTTCGATGAAAACCACACGCGGATCGTATTTATAAGCAGATTCGATCATGTCTGTATTACCAGACTGCATTACGATTGGTTCGTGGTTAATGTCCCAATCGATTCCGTTTTTACTAAAGCCGGCAAAAATATTCATTTGAACCGCTTTGTTATCACATCTGAAAACTCCCGCATAACCGTCTCCAAAAGGAACTACAGCACTATTAAAAATACTGTTTGATGATGGTATTGCATATCTGTCGATAATTGGATTTTCAGAATATCTCCACATTACATCGTTACTGTTTTCGGGTCTGTCTTGCCAAGGAATACTGCTCATTTTTTTTGTTTTTTTATTGTTTGTTTTTTTATTCTCTCACTTTTGTCATCCTGACGAAGGAAGGATCTTCGTTAGTAACTCCGCCTAGAAATTCGCCAATCTTTGTAGAGTTTCTCGTGAAGATTCCTCGTTCCTCGGAATTACAAACTGTATCTTTAAGCTTTGTCTAAGCTCTTGTATCTTTAATCTTGTATCTTAATCTTCAATTTTTCTAACCTTATCCAACCACGTAAACTTCAATATCGTCGTCGTTACTAAAAACACAATCAAAGCTGTAATTGCTTTTGGATAATCTCTGATAATAAAGAATATCGGAAGCAAAATCATACTGGACTGCCAAATAATTCCAATCGCACAATTCATCATATCTCTCCAGAAATCATTGTTTTTTTCGAAAGTAAAATCTTCTGACTTTAATACTTTATAAACCGGACCCCAGAATCCCCAAGGTCTTACGTTTGCATAGAACGATTTTAAAACTTCCATATCTGTTGGTTTGCTTAAAAACGTTCCTAAAATACATCCTAAAATAGAGAAACCAAATATTATTGGGAACAAGTAAATCGCTTGTACTTGTGCTAAATCATATAAAAATGATCCTTCGGTTAAACTTCCTTTAGCCTGACCTAAAGCAAATTGTAAAGAAGCTACAATTAATCCGGCGAACATTCCCCAGAAATAACCCCAGCCATTAAAACGCCACCAAATCCATTTTAGGAAATTTGCTGCAACGTAACCTCCGTATAAAGCACTTGTAATCCAAAGAGTTAAGGAATTGATCGAGTCTGCGAAGAATCCCATGAAAACTCCTAAACCAACTACAAGGAAAGAAGAAATCTGACTTACTTTAATGTAATGTGCATTTGTAGCAACTGGTTTAAAGTATTTTTTATAAATATCATTTACAATATATGCTGGCCCTGCATTTACGAAAGCTGAGAATCCCGACATAAAAGCGGCTAATAAACCTGCTAAAAGGATTCCTTTAATTCCAACCGGGATATATAAATTGACCACTTTTGGCATTAATAATTCTAAATCGGCTCCGGTTAATCCTGTGTTGGCATTTAATTCTGGTGCTAAGTTT
This sequence comes from Flavobacterium sp. 2755, assembly GCF_031455715.1. Lineage (NCBI taxonomy): Bacteria > Pseudomonadati > Bacteroidota > Flavobacteriia > Flavobacteriales > Flavobacteriaceae > Flavobacterium > Flavobacterium sp. 2755. The sequence continues at coordinate 73,642 of NZ_JAVDTG010000015.1, read as the reverse complement.
ACCAATGCAATTACCACGATTCCTGTGATTAATAAGTATCTCGGAATGAATAAAATTAAGTTCGTGAAACCGCTCATATAAGCTGCTTCTTTTACAGATTTAGTTGAAAGAACACGTTGTAAATCGTAACTCGGTGTTGGTCCTGCGACACTTGCAAAGAAACCTTTGAATAACGTCATTCCGATGAAAGCACCAAACATTTTGTAACCTTCAGAATCAATTAAATTATTGAACGTTTGGAATTTATCACTCCATTGGGTTTCAAACTGCCATCCGAAGAAAACATTTTTCCATTCTTCGGTAATAACCGAATTTATCTGAATATCAGTATAATTAACAAAAGCGTATCCGGCAATTAAAACTCCCGCTACAATCATTATTAAATATTGTACAACTTCTGTCGCAACTACAGAAAACATTCCACCTTTAACGGTATAAATGGTAGTTAAAAAGATGATGATTAACGCGTAAGAACGCTCTGAAGTCAACAAAATTAAATCACCATAATGAAGCGTTAAATCCCACGGAAGAATAATGGTTACAAATTTTCCGATTCCTTCAAAGAAATAAGCGATAAAACCAATTGTAGAAATAATGGCAAAAATAGCCACAATAATATGTGATGCTTTTCCGGCTCTGTCGCTTCCAAAACGGGTTAAAATCCACTCAGAACCTGTCATTACTTTTGATCTTCTAATCCAGACTGCAAGGAACATCATTACGAAAATCTGGTTCCATATTGGCCAAAGCCACATGAACATGAAACTTTTTACTCCGTATAGAAAAAGTACTCCAATCATCCAGGAAGTTCCGGAAACATCAAACATTCCAGATCCGTTACTTAGACCTAAAAAATACCATTTGATTGTTTTTCCGCCAAGAAAATAATCATCCAATCCCTGTTTTGCTTTTCTTGAAATCCAAATTCCGATACTCACTGAGAGCAGAATGTAAGCTACGATTATCGATACGTCAATAATATCCATTAAATATATTTGTTAGTAGGTTAGTTACGTTTTTTGTTTTATTTTTTTGTTCCCCAGTTTTTATTTGGCTGAGGTCCCATTACAAAATGTAAAACCCCGCCTTTTAAAATCTGTTGATGTGTGATTGCTGTTTGATTGAATTCGACTCCGTTTAAAGTAGCCGACTGAATGTAAAAATTTTTGTCTGAAACATTTTGAGCTTCAATTACAAAAGTTTTTCCGCCTTCAAGATTGATGGTTGCTTTCTCGAAAATCGGACTTCCAATTTCATATTCTCCCGAAGCCGGATTCATTGGGTATAATCCCATTGAACTGAAAACATACCAAGCCGACATTTGCCCGCAGTCCTCGTTACCGCTTAATCCGTTTGGTGTTGTATTGTATTGCGTATCTAAAATATGGCGTACCCAATATTGCGTTCTCCAAGGCTGACCTGCGTGATTGAACATATACGCAATGTGGTGACTTGGCTCGTTTCCGTGTGCGTATTGCCCAATTAATCCCGAAATATCTGCCGAAACATTGTTTCCTGTAATTTCAGAACTTTCTGTAAATAACTGCTCTAAGCGTTTGGTAAAAGTTTCATTTCCACCGTGAATCGAAATTAAGTTATCGACATTTTGCGGTACAAACCAACTGTGCTGCCAGGCATTTCCTTCGGTATAATCCGTATGTTCTCTGTGGTTCGAATGTTTTGGGTCGAAAGGTTCGTTCCATGATTTCCCGTCATCCGATTTTCCTCTCATGAATCCTGTTTTCGGATCAAATAAATATTGATAGGCCTGAGAACGTTTTAAGAAAAATTCGTAATCAGCATTTTTACCTAAAGCTTTTGCCATTTGCGCTACACACCAATCGTCGTAAGCATACTCTAAAGTAATTGTAACCGATTCGTCTAATAAATTATAAGGGATATAACCGTATTTTTTGTAGAAGTTTAAACCGCGTTCGTCCTGCATCATGGTAGTTTTCATGGCTTGAAATGCTTTTTCGGCATCAAAACCTTTTATACCTTTTAAATAGGCATCGACAATTACAGGAATCGAGTGATATCCAGTCATTGTATTGGTTTCATTGGCGTATAAAGTCCAAACTGGTAATATTTTTTTGGTATCGTAATATGCTAACATTGAGTTTACAATATCTGAAGTTTTGTCTGGAGCCAATAAAGTCAATAAAGGATTTTCGGCTCTAAAAGTATCCCATAGTGATAAGGTCGAATAAGCGGTATAATCTTTTGCTGTAACAATTTGATCATCCTCTTTTCTAAATTGACCGTTTTTATCACTATAGGTTACAGGGGCAACTTGTGCGTGATACATCGCAGTATAAAAAATCGTTTTTAACGAATCTACTGGTGTTTCAACTTTAATTTTACTTAATGCGTTATTCCAAATCGAAGCGGCTTCTGATTTTGTATTGTCGAAATTTGCTTTTTCTCTGTCCAGATTATCTTTGGCATTAGCCACACTTACAGATGATAAAGCGACTTTTATAAATAGTTCCTGTGAGTTTTTCGGGTCAAAAAATAATTGTGCCGATGTATTTTCTGCGTCTGCTTTTTTACCGGTAACAATTTGTTTATCAGCAGATAAAATTGATTCTGTAATAGGTTTTGAAAACTTTGCTACAAAAAATACTTTTTGATTTGCTGCCCAGCCTTTACTATATCTGTAACCGCTTATAGTATATTCGTCTTCAATTGTAATTCCGGTTTTTAAGGCTTTGTCCCAATTTATGGCAAATCCTAAATCGACAATTACAGATTGTTTGTCGTTTTTGGCAAACGTATATTTATGATACGCTGTTCTTTGTGAAGAAGTTAATTCTACATTGATTTTAGGATCTTTAAGAAAAACTTGGTAAGAGCCCGGTGCTGCTTTTTCGTTAACATGACTGTAAATTGATTTATAAGGTAATTGATCGCGTGAAGTTGTTTTTAATGTTAAATCGACTTTTTTATTTGTCGGCATAAATAAAATGTCCGCCAAATCGCCAATTCCTGTTCCGCTTAAATGTAAATGACTGAAACCAGAAACGATAGAATCTGAATAATGATAACCCGAACACCAGTCCCAGCTTGAGATTCCGTTATCCGGACTTACTTGTAACATCCCAAAAGGAACCGTAGCTCCAGGGTACGTATGACCGTGTCCACCTGTTCCTATAAAAGGATCAACATGGTTTACAAAAATATTTTCCTGTTTATTATTTTTGTTTACATTTATTTTACAACTTGTAGCCAAAATTGCAAATAAAGCCGGCACGAGAATTTTCTTCATATAAAACAACCTTAATTTAACTTTAAATTTAAACAAACCGACTTTTTATTAAAACTTATTTAGACGGACAACACATAAACTTAGATAAACATCAAAAAAAGTCACAAAACATACTCATATTATGAATTTCAATTCTAACAAATTATACCGCGTACCTTTGTATTATCATGTGGTTTTTTGGCTGACTTATTTCTTATTTAATACTTTTCGATGGGGAAGTTATTTTAATGACTATTTGTATTCGCTAAAAACCAATTTGCTGGGTTTCCCTATTCACATGACGTTGTGTTATTTGAATATTCTGATTTTTATGCCGTATCTGGTTTACAGAAAAAAGTATGTGCTTTATGTTCTTGCGGTTTTGTCTGCCATCTTCCTTATGGTATTGGTGAAATTTAATCTTACCTATTTGTTAATCACACACAATGTTTGGCCGGAAGGTCCGCAGACAATTGATAAGCTGACTCTTAATTATACCATTGATATGATGATGGGAGAATTGTACGTAATTACTTTTGTTACGGCAATCAAAATCACTTTGGACTTTTTAAAGGAGCAAAAAAGAGTAACCGATTTAGAGAAATCACAGCTGGAAACAGAATTGCTTTTTTTGAAATCACAGATCTCTCCGCATTTTTTCTTCAATACTTTAAATAATATCTATTCTTTATCTGTAGAAAAATCGAATAAAACGCCAAAGATTGTTTTAAAACTTTCAGAATTAATGCGTTATATGCTTTATGATACAAGTGGTAAAAAGCAAAGTTTAGAAAATGAGATTTTATGTATTCAGAATTATCTGGATTTAGAAAGAATCAGAAACGACGAACGTCTTGAAGTGAACATGGAAGTTTCGGGAGATATTCACGATAAAGAGATTTCTCCGGTGATTTTACTGACTTTTGTTGAAAACGCATTTAAACACGGTGTAAACAAAAACACAGGAAAAGTCAGGATTAATATTGATTTTAAAGTAAAAGGAGATTTTCTGCATTTTACGATTTCGAACCCAACGCCAGAAATTACGCAACATCAGGATAATTTTAACAAGTCAAGTGGTATAGGTATCGAAAATGTCAAAAAAAGACTGGAATTAGGATATAATAAAAATGACTATAAGCTTTCATTTAAAAATAAAAAGAATATTTTTGTCGTGAAGCTTGTGATTAAAGTAACCTAAATGCAGCTTTTCCTCGTATATAAGTTTACCTGCTAGATTATTTCGCTCAAATAACATAAGATTATAGAAATGAAGATAAAATGTTTGATTATTGACGATGAGCCATTGGCAATCAATGTTATAAAAAACTATTTAGAGCCGATTGAGAATTTTGAGGTAATAGATACTTTTAGCAATCCAATTGAGGGCTTAAATTTTCTGAAAAATAATAGAGTTGATGTTATTTTTCTTGACATCAATATGCCTGTTCTTGACGGAATTAATTTTATAAAAAGTCTTGAAAACCCACCATTATTAGTTATTACAAGTGCTTACAGCCAGTTTGCAATTGAAACTTACGAACTGGACGTTTTAGATTATCTGGTAAAACCAATCGAATTTCCGAGATTAATGAAAACGCTGAATAAAATCAGCAAAAGGCTCGAAAATAAAACCAATTCTCCACAAGAAAATACCACAGACAGCCCTTTTATTTTCGTAAAAATTGACAAAAAAAGAATGAAGAAGATTTTCTTCAATGAGATTTTGGTTATCGAAAGCTTAAAAGATTACTTAAAAATAAACACCTTAACGGGAAAATATATCATTCACAGCACTTTATCTGACTTTACGGATTTACTGCCGGAAAAAAACTTCCTGAGAATTCACCGCTCGTACACGATCGCAATCGACAAAATTGACGCCGTTGAAGGAAACAGTATTGAAATTGAAGGATTGAGATATGTGATTGGAAGATCGTATATTGATCATGTGAAGCAAAGAATTTTGAATTCTTCGATTTAATACGATTGTCAGTCTGAGCGAAGTCGAAGACCTTTTTATATAACGAGACCTTTGTCAAAGTTTGAAACTTTGACAAAGGTTTTTTGTTTAGTTGAGGTTTGTCATTTCGAGGAACGAGAAATCGCACTAGAAATTCGACAACGAGAATCGCCAATCTTTGTGGAGCTACTTACGAAGATTTCTCGTTCCTCGAAATGACAAGATTGTGTTGAATATTTATTGAGGAAAAACTTTGTAGAGTTTCTAGTGCGATCCCTCCTTCGTCGGGATGACAAAAAATGAGGAAAAACTTTGCGCCCTTCGACTTCGCTCAGGGTGACAAAAAATGACGAACAGCTTTGTGTCCTTCAGCTTCTCTTAATGATAAAGCTGAGAAAAAAAACTTTGCTCCCGATAGCTATCGGGATTGCGTAAACCTTAGCGCTCTTTGCGGTAAAAAAATACGCAACGTATAAAAACAAAAAAAATGCAGCCAACCACGGCTGCATTTCAAAACTTGGTAACTAACCAAATAAACCACATGAAATAGTCTATTTTATTTTAAATATTTTCTTAGAAGAAATATCTCTTGAAAGCTTCAATTGCAGAATAATCTGCTAAACCTAAAGCGTGATATTTTTCTGCTGTTAATCTGTTTCTGTCTTCTGCTCTAATCCAGAATTCTCTGCTGTCATCACCCTGGAACATTACACCATCTTTTTGAGACTGGTGATAGAAAATTGCGTGACGTTTTTTCAACACCTGATCCGGACTCATTGGAACCGCCATTTCAATTTGGTACGTTTCCCATTCGTGCCACGCACCTCGGTACAACCAAACCCAGCAGTCATCCATGTAACTTTTATGTTTCAAACGTTTCAAAGCTTCAAACAAACTGTCCAGACAAACTTTGTGCGTTCCGTGCGGATCTGCTAAATCTCCTGCTGCGTAAATTTGATGCGGTTTTATTCTTTCAATGATATCGCACATAATTTCGATATCCGCTTCACCAAGATTATTTTTCTTTACCGTTCCCGTTTCATAAAAAGGAAGATCAAGGAAATTTACATTAGAATCCGGCAAACCTAAATATCTTGTTGCTGCCAAAGATTCACTTCTTCTAATCAATCCTTTTAATTTTCTAACTTCTAATGAATCGATATCATTACTTTTTTTGTTTTTCAAAAAGTCAATAATCTTTTCCGCTTCAGCAGAATCAGTATTTAATGCTTTTGTAATTTCTGCAAATTTCAACGCTTCCTGATTCGAAACCGCAATATTTCCAGAAGTCTGGTAAGCAATATGAACATCATGTCCCTGCTCTACCAATCTGTCAAAAGTTCCTCCCATTGAGATAACATCATCATCAGGATGCGGACTAAAAATGATAATTCTTTTTCTTTCCGGAGTGGCGCGTTCTGGTCTGTACGTGTCATCAGCATTTGGTTTTCCACCCGGCCAGCCCGTAATAGTCTGCTGCATTTTGTTGAACATTTTAATATTCAAATTGTATGCAGTTCCTTCTTCGCTTAAAACACTTGACATTCCGTTATCATTATAATCTTTGTCAGTCAGTTTTAAGAAAGGTTTTTTGGTCAATTCGCTTAACCAAGCCACCGCTTTCAATTTCAATTCGTCTGTCCAGATTACTGATTTTACCAACCAAGGCGTTTTTACTCTCGTTAATTCTGATGAAGCTTCGGTATCTAAAACAAAAGTTGTGTTGTTGTGCTGTTGTAAATACGTCGCCGGAACCCGAGATGAAATTTCACCTTCGATTGTTTTCTTTATAATTTCTGCTTTGCTGATTCCCCATCCAAGAAGTACAATTCTTTTGGCATTTTTTACTGTACCAATTCCCATTGTAATTGCTTTTTTAGGTACATTATCAATTCCTAAAAATGATGATGCCGCATCAACACGCGTTAAGTGATCCAATGTAATGCTTCTGGTTCCAGAATTTACGTGAGATCCCGGCTCATTGAAACCGATATGCCCCGTTCTTCCAATTCCAAGAAGCTGAAAATCCAATCCGCCGTAAGCTTTGATCTTCATTTCATAATCGATGCAATATTGCTGAAGGTCTTCATTGCTGATACTTCCGTCAGGAATATTGATATTTTGAGGCAGAATATTAACATGATTAAAAAGATGCTCGTGCATGAAATACCAGTAACTCTGAATATCTTTTTTATCCATTGGATAATACTCATCCAAATTGAAAGTCACTACATTTTCAAAACTTAAACCTTCTTCTTTATGAAGACGAACTAATTCCTCGTATACTTTTATAGGTGAAGATCCAGTTGCCAAACCTAAAACACAAGGTTCGTTTAGCTCTTCTTTTCTTTGAATTATATTGGCGATTTCCTGAGCAACTAAAATCGAAGCTTCTTTAGACGAATCGAAAATTACATTGTGTATCTTTTCAAAACGCGTTTCTTCGAACTTTCCAGCCTCTTTGAAATTTATACTTTCTTTAATCATTTGCCTGTTGTTGTAATTATTTAGTATAAAATTAAATATTACATAATGTAAATAATCAAAATTTCGACTAATAACCTGTAAGCTTCGCTAAAAAACAAAATTGGAAACTTTAAGCAAAAAGATTACAAATTAAAATGCAATTATAAAGTTTCAATCGCGTTTATTTCTGCAATAGAAACTGTTGAACCCTTCCCTACCGCTGACTTAGCAACAAAACGAATATATCTGGCTTTAGCTTTTTTGAAAGTCTTAACCTGCTCAATTGGATTGTGTTTAATATTCGAAAATTCACCCTCAGACTGCAATGTCCAGTTTATATTATCGATACTTGTGTAGAATTCGTAATTGGAGATTAAATTAAGATTATTACCCACTTGCTGCGGTACATAAGTAAAACCGTTTATGTTTAAAAGGCTTCCCATATCGATGGTTATTTCCTGCGGAAGTTTATTTTGATCATTACCAAAACTCCAATCTGTATTTGGATTTCCGTCGATAATTCGATCAGCTGATTTTAAATCCCCGCTTGAAGCCGAAACTATTTTCCAGTTTTCTTTTGATGCACCATATTTTGCCGTTTTTACAGCACTGCTTATATTTTCTGCAGCATCAATAGCAACGGCTTTTATAGTAACCGCTTTATTAACCCGAAATACTCCTTTATATAAAGTACTTTTTTTCGTTGGATTTTTTCCGTCAAGCGAATAATAAACTGGATTTCCATCTTCAGATTTTATCGTTACATCGCCATTTTTATCACGCTGAATTTCCGGCATGCGCACAAAAGTCGGCGCGTTGTAAGCCTGAATATTTGAAATAACAATATTGGCCTTTGAGTCTGTAATATTGATTCTTAATGCCGATGCTTTAACTCTGTCGATTCTTAAAATTCGTTTGTAACCAATCGTAGTTTCGTTTGCAACCGTTTTCCAGTTTCCATCAACTTTTGCTTCAACATTAAAAGCTTTTACACGTTGTCCAAGCGCAATATATTCCTGAAGTAAAATTCGGTTTATGTCTGTAGCTTTTTCAAATTCAAAAGTTATCGAGGCAGTTTTTACATTATCATCTGTTGCCCAATAGGTATTTTTATTTCCGTCAGAAACATTTTTTGCAGAAAATTCTAAACTATTTCCTCTAACATTATCAGCCGTAATTTTTGTTTTGGATAATAATTCCGTTTTAAAATCAGCTTTTATGGTTGCAACCAATTCTTTTAATCTAGCTTCATCGTTTTCGTGAACCAAACCTCTTTTATCAACCGGAAGATTTAATAATAAAGTTGCATTTCGCCCAACTGATTCATAATAAATATCAACCATTTCATCCATCGGACGCACTTTATCATCTTCAACCGAATGATAAAACCATCCCGGTCTTATTGAAACATCGGCTTCGCCCGGAACCCATTTTTCTCCATCTTCATGTCCCGACATAAATTCGGTATAATGCACTTTCCCCGCTAATTCATCTTTTTGACGTAAAAGCGACCAGTTTGTTTTTCCGGCACGTCCATCTTCATTTCCAATCCATCTCGCTTCAGATGGACCAACTCCCCAAACCAGAGTTTTAGGTGCCGTTTTGTAAATTAATTTATAGGTTTCATCCCAATTGTAATATTCAAGCGTATTGATTTTTCGGGTTTCATTGGCTCCGCCATAATAACCGTCTCCGCCGTTTGCGCCGTCAAACCACATTTCAAAAACATCTCCGTAATTGGTCAATAATTCTTTCAGCTGATTTCTGAAATAGGTTACATATTCTGGTTTGCCATAATCGGCGCGGTTTCTGTCCCAAGGCGAAAGATATAATCCTAATTTTAAATTGTATTCTTTACAGGCTGCTGCCAGTTCTTTAATCAAATCGCCTTTTCCATTTTTCCACGGAGAATTTTTCACAGAACGTTCCGTATATGCTGAAGGCCATAAACAAAATCCGTCGTGATGTTTCGCAACCAAAATAATTCCTTTCATTCCCGCCGCTTTCACGATACGCGCCCACTGACGAACATCTAAATTAGTAGGATTAAATAATTCCGGAGATTCATCGCCGTAACCCCATTCTTTATTGGTAAAAGTGTTTAATGAAAAATGCACAAAAGCATAAAATTCCATTTCCTGCCAGTCGATTTGTTTTTGCGTAGGAAGCGGTCCAAAAGGTTTTGGAGCATTCGCTAATTCCTGACTTAAACTGCTGGAAATTATACCAAAAAGACATATGGAAAGAAAAATATTTTTCATTGCTGATTTACTTAAAATAATCTGTAAACATAAATGTAATATAAATTGAAGTTTCGCAATGCAGAATTTCGACCAACAACGGATTTGAATTGTTGATTGTTGATTATTAATTGTAAAAAAATAAAAATCAACACAAAGCATATTGTAGAGACGCACAGCAGTGCGTCTTGCGCAACGTAACCACAATGTTTGATATTCGAGACGTAGACGCACTGCTGTGCGTCTCTACGGAATAAAATGAGAATATTCAATTCTTTACAAAAATGAATTGCCTCCAGCTTTAGCTGGAGGTTTAAAATATGAAAACATGAAAGGCTTTAGCCAAACTTTGAAGTTTTGGCTAAAGCCCTTTCTTAATAACCTTTTTTACCTCCAGCTAAAGCTGGAGGCAATTCAAAAAAAAATAAAAATCAACACAACGTATATCGTAGAGACGCACAGCAGTGCGTCTTGCGCAACGTAACCACAATGTTTGATATTCGAGACGTTGACGCACTGCTGTGCGTCTCTACAAAATAAAATGAGAATACCTGTATTCAGTCTCAAATTGAAACCTGAAACAAAAAAACTTACCCCATTATGATTTGGATCATAAAATGGAGCAATACTGTGGGATTAAATTTGCGAATATAAGTTCTAAGGCCTTTTATTTCTTAGAATTTCAATTTTAAATCCTAATCAAATTATTCAAAATGAATCCACAACAAAAAGAGCTTATTAAAGCTACGGTTCCAATTTTACGAGCGAGCGGCGAAGACCTTACCAATTATTTTTATGCCAGAATGTTTAAGCATCATCCTGAATTGCGAAATATGTTTAATATGGGAAATCAGGCAAACGGAAGACAAAAATCGGCGTTGGCAAATGCTGTTTTGGCTTACGCCGAAAATATAGAAGATCCGTCAGTTTTAATTGGCGTATTAAAAGGAATTGGAACCAAACACCGAAGCCTTAATATTCAGCCGGAACAATATAAAATCGTAGGAACACATCTTATCGCTTCTATTGGAGAAGTAGTTGGAGAAGCTGCCACATTGCCAATTCTTGAAGCGTGGACGGTTGCCTTTTACGAACTTGCCGATATTATGATTAATCTTGAAAAAGGTTTATACGAAGAAAATATCTCAAAACCGGGAAGCTGGAACGGCTGGAGAAAATTCGTTATTAAAAAAATTGTTGAAGAATCGGCCGAAATCAAATCCTTCTATCTTTATCCAGAAGATGAAAAAGCAATTGCCGATTTCCATTCCGGACAGTTTATCAGCGTTCAGGTTTTTGTACCTGAGCTGAATCTTTTACAGCCAAGACAATATAGTTTGTCAAGCACTTTTAATCCTGAATATTATAGAATTTCTGTAAAAAAAGAAACCGGAATTGCGCCAAATCCAAACGGATGGGTTTCGAATACAATGCATTCAAAATCTGAAGGCGATGTTATTTCGATTTCTTCTCCTGCAGGATTATTTCATTTAGAAAAAGATTCTCAAAATCCTTTAGTATTAATAAGCGGCGGAGTTGGGCTTACGCCGATGTTAAGCATGCTGGAAACAAATTTGAATTCGATTCAGAATAAAAAAACAATCTGGATTCACGGCTGCAGAAATGAATCTGTTCACGCTTTTAAAGATCAGATTTCAGCCTTAAAAGAAGAAGCAAATCACTTGGAAACCTTTACTTTTTATGATGCTGTAACCCCGGAAAATGTAATTTCAAACGAAGTAATTCACGGTCGCGTTGATCTTCATAAATGCAAAGATTCTATTTTATTAGAAGAAGCCAGATATTATATCTGCGGGCCTGAAATGTTCATCAAAACACAATATGAAGCGCTTATTAATTTAAACGTGAATCAGGAAAATATTTTCTATGAAGAATTTGGACCTCAGCTAATTAATTTGAATTAAAATGAGAATTGTCCGGTTTTATAATAGGAAATTATTAATTCAAGTACTTCAAAATCTGACAACAACGTTTTTTATAACTTTAACTCTCGCCAGTATTAACTGCTCTAATAAATCTATTTTTTTATTTTTTTGGATGCGTTCCTGGCTGGTTGCTGGTTTGATTTCGAACTTGTTTTCATTTTTTATATTTTCAAATAAAAAATAGATTAAAAAAGCCTTCAGTATTCTGAAGGCTTTTGAATTACTAATTAACTTTTAGAAACTGAAAACTTGCAGGATCAGCCACTATTTTTCCATCTTTAAATTCAATTGAAATAATTCCGGCTTTTCTTGGCGAAACGGCACTTTCACTATAATGAGTGTGCAAGACATAATGCATTTTATTGTTTTTATCCCAAAATACATCACCGTGGCCAATTCCGTTTTGTTTAGTATTTTTTCTGCTGATTATCGGACTGTCCGCCGCTTTTTCCCAAGGCCCAAGCGGACTTTTACTTGTGGCGTAACCCACGGCATAATCTATATTTCTGAAATCATTTGCCGAATAAATCATGTAATATAAGCCGTTGTGTTTTAAAACCGTTGGCCCTTCTGTAACCGGCCAGCTTACGTTTTGTGTATTTTCCCAAAGCATAGTTCCCGAAATGCATTCCGTTAAAGTTTCTTGTTTTATGCTTTTAAAATCGTCGTTTATTTCTGCCACAAAAATTCGGTTTCCATTTGTCAAACGAACATGATACAAATATTTCTTTCCATCTTCATCAATAAAAATAAACGGATCAATTTGATTTCCGGTTTTAATAATCGGTTCTTTTGAATCGCTTTTAAATGGCCCAAGCGGACTGTCACTGGTGGCAACTGCTATATTTTCATTCGCCGTATAAATCATATAAAATTTATTTTGATACGAAAGAATCTGCGGTGCCCAAAATCCTTTGTCTCCAAAAGCATCTCCTTTTTTAAAAGCCAAACCATTCTGCGCCCCAACCGGGCCTTTCCAGTCTTTTAAATCCGAAGAAGTATAAACCTGAAATCCTTCTCCATTTGGAATATCTCCGCTTGTGGTTCCGTATAAATAATAGGTTCCATTATTGTAAAAAATAGTTGGGTCAGCCAGTAAAATTGCTGGTGCTGGTTTTACTTCTATTGGTTTTGATTGGTTGTTGTCTTTTTCCTGCGAGCAGGCTGCGAAAACACAAAGTGATGTTATTAGGGATAGTATTTTTTTCATTTTTTATTGGATTTAGGTTTTAACGCTAAGTTTTTTAACCGCAAAGAGCGCAAAGAATTACGCAAAGGACACAAAGTTTTTTTCTCATTTTATGTCACCCTGAGCGAAGTCGAAGGGCGCAAAGTTATTCCTCATTTTTCTTAGCGTCCTTTGCGTAATTCTTTGCGCTCTTTGCGGTAAAACTATTTTATTATTTCACAGAAAACTGATAATAAGAAACCGTATGATATTTTTCTCCCACTTTCAAAACAATCGGGGCAAATTTTGGCTGATTTGGTGCGTCTGGGAAATGTTGTGTTTCTAGAGCAAAAGCTGTTCTGAAGTCATCTTTTGAACCAGATTTAAATGTGTTTTTTGACTGCATGAAATTACCGCTGTAAAACTGTAATCCAGGTTCTTCTGTAAAAATATCCATTGTAATTCCAGATTTATCTCCGGAAATTGTTGCGGCATGATTCAGTCCGTTTTTCTTGGTTCCGTTTAAAACGTAATTATGATCGTAACCTTTTCCGAATTTCAACTGCTCGTCTTTCGCTTCGATTCTTTCGCCAATTGTATGTTTTGAAGTAAAATCAAAAACAGTATTTTTTACTGATTTTAATTCACCACTCGGAATCAAACCTTCATCAACCGGCGTGAATTCATTTGCATAAATTTGTAATTCGTGATTTAAGATTGTGCCGCTTCCTTCTCCGTTTAAATTAAAAAAGGCGTGGTTTGTTAAATTGGTAATTGTTGTTTTATCTGTTGTCGCTTCGTATTCCATTTTTACCGAATTATCATCCGTAATCGTATACGTTACTTTTACAGTTAAATTCCCAGGAAAACCTTGTTCTCCATCTGGAGAAACGTAAGTAAAAACCAAAGTGTTTTCGTTTTCTTTTTCGGCATTCCAAACTACATCTTGAAAACCTTTTATACCACCGTGCAAAGCATTTTTTCCATTATTTAATGGAACTTGATATTGTTTTCCTTCTAAAGTAAATTTTCCTTTTCCAATTCGGTTTCCAACTCTTCCGATTGTTGCTCCGAAATAAGGTTCTGTTGAGGTTTTAAAGCCTTTTGCACTGTTCATTCCAACAACAACATCGGTTGGTTTTCCGTTTTTATCGTTAACCCAAAGTCCGATTAATCTTCCACCGTAATTGGTAAAAGCAGCTTTTATTCCTTTGTTTTCTATCCAGTATAAATTGACTTTTTTACCTTCGATTATGGTATCAAAATTTTTAGTTTCTAAAACGGTTTTAACTGAATCTGTTTTTATTTCGGCAGTTTCAGTTGAAGTTTTATTTTCTTTTTTATTGTCTTTGCAATTGAACTGAAAAAGTGCCAGTAAAACAACCGCAGCGATTTGAATATTTTTCATTTTTATGTCATTGCGAGGAAAAAGTAATATTATCCTCTGGTTAGTTTTTATAGTTTTATTTTGATGGAATTGTCAGTTTGGTTTCTTCACTAACAGGTTCTCCTAAAACCGGAAATCCGTTTGCATCCCAATCTATTTTCTGCATTCTTGGTGATCTTTTGTTTCCGCAGCCTTCACCCGGATTGGAGTTGGCGTGATATAAAATCCAGTCTTCTTTTCCATCTGGAGATTTGAAAAATGAATTATGTCCCGGTGCATAAACTTTATTTTTATCTGATTGTTTGAAAATTGGTTCAGAAGATTTTTTCCATGCCGATGCCTCTAATAAATTATCTCCGCCATTAAAAGTTAATAATCCTAAAGAATAGAAATCTGTCCAGCAGCCGCTTGCTGAAAACACAATGAAAATTTTACCATTTCTTTCTAAAAACTGTGGCCCTTCGTTTACATTTACCTGCGCAGGATTTACATCATCATGCAATGCACCGTGCGTTTCCCAATCGTTTGTTGGTGCTGAAATCATAACACGATCGCCATCAATTTCAAGCGGATTTTTCATTTTAGCGATGTAGATGTTTTGCTGTCCGTTGGTGTCGCCTTCCCAGCCAGCCCAAATCATGTAGAGTTGCTTTTTATGTTCGAAGACATTTCCGTCAATCGCCCATTTATCTGTTTTGGCAGCAATTTTACCTTTAAATTCAAAATTTCCTTTAAACGGATCTGATGATTTATTTTCTAAAACATACATTCTGTGATTATTGTTGTCGCCATTGTCTGCTGCAAAATAGCAATACCATTTTCCGTTTATAATATGAAATTCAGGTGCCCATATTTCTGCTGAATAATTCGTGTTTTTAGGCGGTGTCCAAATCACTTTGCTTTCTGCATTTTTGATGTCTGATAAATCTTTTGTTTTCCACAAAACCAGTTTATTTCCAAGTGTGTTGGTGTAGTAATAATAGCCTTTATAATACGTGCTGTAAGGGTCTGCACCTGCTGGCAAAATGGGATTTGTGAATGTTTTTTGCTGGGCAAAACTCATTGTTGTGAGCAGAACAAGAATTAGGTATTTTTTCATTTTAGTTTTTTTATTATTGGGCGTGGTTTTTTAAACACATAGGGACATAGTTTTGCTTTGTCTGTAAAAAGGCGTTTCACTTATTTAAACAAACATAGCTGTTGCTGCTTAATCTTGTCATTCCGAGGAACTAGGAATCGCACACGAAACTCCATATAGAGAATCGTCAATCTTTGTCGAATCTCTTGTGCGATTCCTCGTTCCTCGGAATGACAAACTTTGAGGCTATGTGTGGAAACTAGTTTCTTTCACTCTCTTATTTCAACACAAAAAACCTATGTTTCTATGTGTTTAAAAAAATCACTATTTAATGATTCAAAGCATTAATAACTTCAGTATTAATTTGATTTACAGCTTTAAAATCCATTTTATCTACTTTTCTGTCGTAGGTCATGAAACCGTTTACTTCGCCTTCAACATCAGTTGTCTGCGTGTAAACTGCTGCCGAAAATCCTGTTTTTATTAAGTTTTTAAGGATTTGAGCGTACTTTACATATTCGGCAGTAACTTCTGCTTCGTTTTTAAATTTCACATAACCCCAATTGTCATTTGCTCTCCATAAATGACCTTCAAGAGGAAGACCAATTCCACCGTATTCACCTAAAACAGTAACTCTTCTGGCATCATACAAATACAATTCCGGAGCTGGATATTTGTGTAAATCTAAAATATCACCCGTTTGAAAATGATTTCCTCCGCTTGAAGAATTTATTAAACGACTTGGATCATGATTTTTAGTCCATTCTGTAATTTCTACGGTTTTGAATTGCCCCCAGGCTTCATTAAAAGGAACCCAAACTACAATACTTGGATAGGAATACAAATGATCCATTATCTCCTTCCATTCTTTTTTGTAGATTTCTTGTGATTTTGGAGTACGCTGTAATTCTGTACCTTCAAAATACTTTTTATCTTGCCAAATCGGTTGTTCATCACCGCTTGGCATATCTTGCCAAACTAAAATTCCTAACTGATCGCAATGCGTGTACCAGCGTTCCGGTTCTACTTTCACATGTTTACGAATCATATTAAAACCTAATTCTTTAGTTTTAATAATATCGTATTTTAAAGCTTCGTCAGTTGGTGCAGTATACAATCCTTCTGGCCACCAACCCTGATCTAAAGGCCCAAATTGAAAATAATCTTTATTATTTAACTGCATTCTCATGATTCCGTTTTCATCTCTTTTTGATGAAATTTTTCGCATGGCAAAATAGCTTTTCACTTCATCAACAACTTTATTTTTGCTGATTAAACGGATTTTTGTCTGATATAAAAACGGATTTTCCGGCGACCATAATTTTGGAGAATTTAAAACAATATCATTGCTTTCGCCAACTACGGCTTTTTCTTTTGCAATTTCTTTTCCGCCGTCAAAAACAGAAATTTCTACTAAATCGCCTTTTTCTGCTCCGTTTACATCGGCTTTTATGCTGATTGTATTTTGGTCAATGTTTGGAGTTGTTTTTAATTCTGAAATGTTTTTACCATTTACAGGTTCAATCCAAACCGTCTGCCAGATTCCGGTTACTGGTGTGTACCAAATTCCTTCGGGATTTTTGACTTGTTTTCCTCTTGGCTGAGGTCCGTCGTTTGATGGATCCCAAACTTTTACAACCAGTTTTTGAGCTTTTCCTTTTTGGATAAAAGGTGTAATATCAAATGAAAATGGTGTGTAACCGCCAGTATGTGAACCCACTTTTATGTCATTAATAAAAACTTCTGTTTTCCAGTCTACAGCGCCAAAATGCAACAGAATATTTTTTCCGTTCCAATTTGATTCAATTGAAAAATTGGTTTCATACCAAAGTTCGTTTTTTGCTCCAACTTCTTTCATTACGCCAGACAAACTCGATTCAGCCGCAAACGGAACCAAAATTTGCCCGTCATATTTTGAAGGCGCTGTTTTGCCAAATTCCTGAATGGAATAATTCCATAATCCATTCAGATTTTTCCATTGGCCACGCTCCATAATCGGACGGGGATATTCTGGTAAAGTTTTGTTCGGATCAACCTGCGCTGCCCATTTTGTTTTGATTTTATCGCCTTGCGGTTTCCATTGTGCATGAACCAGACAGCTTAAAAAAAGCGCCACCAGAACTGTAGTTTTCTTATTCATTTTATATCGTTTTACGCAATAATTTCCTCGATTACTGCTGTTTCTTCTTTACTAAATAAATTACCAGACCATATCCACATAGTCTGGTAATTTCAAACACTAACTTTACTAACCAATTCTTTTAGTTATGAGTTTTGAGTTAGAAGTTATGAGTTGGGTTATTAATTATTTTATTTCCGATTAAATAATCCGTTTTTTATTAACTCAAAATTCAAAAACTTACGACCTCAACTCATAACTCATAATTTATAACTTATAACTTTTTTGTGATTCCAAATTTCTTCACTAAACTGTCGTATTCATTTTTAGAGATTGTAATCATGCAGCCGTGGCGTACTTTTTCAGGGAAGCTGTATTTATCCCAATCAGAGAAAAAAGTATAACCTGAGGCTTGAAACCAAGGTCCGTTTAGATTATCTGCAATTGATAATCCATAGGAAACTCCCGGATATTGTTCGTAATACACGTACCATATTTTATCATCTGGAGAAGGAATTAACATTGGTGCTTCTCTAAAGTTTGGACTGATAGATTGCTGGGGCAAAGAATAAGGTCCTAAAAGGGATTTTGATTTTGCAATTCGGATGGTTTTTCCAGTTGTCCAATACAAAGTTGGATAGGTTTCATCTTTAATTACAGCGTAATAAGAATCGCCTACTTTACGGATGAAAACATCAATGGTTCCCATATCCCAATCGAATAAACGTTTTGGAGTTCCTTCAAAAGTTTTTAAATCTTTAGATAAAACATATAAAGTTCGCTGACTTGCCCAATAACGTTCGCCGTCTTCTTTTGTTCCTTCAAGATGCGGGGTGTGCCAAGTCATGATGAACTTTTCAGAATCTTTGTCGTAATATAATTTTGGTGCTCCTATTCGCTGTAAAGCATTTGAATAATCAGGTGTGCTTTTTAAATCAGGCGTATAATCGGAGTGTTTTTTCCATGTAATTAAATCATCTGAAACCCAGATATTGATACTTTTTGCGTCATCGCCTGTATTTCCTGCGATGTAATATTTTCCGTCCGGGCCTTTGCAGATATCGGGATGTCCTTTGTATTCTTCAAAAACTCGTTTTCCGTTGTTGAGGTTTTCCCAATGCAAACCGTCCAAACTTACAGAATAGTACAATCTGCCGTAATCGTTGTGCGTCATGTGTGCAAAAAGATACGCTTCGTTTTTTGGTTTTTCATTTCCTTTAACTTGCCCCGGCGGGTCTGGCTGTTGTGCTTTCGCAGAAAATCCAACCAAAATTACGGCTAGAAAAAAGAGCTGCTTTATTGTATGTGTTTTCATTGCTTTTAAGGTTTAGTTTATTGCCCACGGGTTTTTACGGGTTAAACGGGTTTGCGCTGATGTTTTTTTTAGATTGAATTTAAAATGATCGGCAGAAACCTGTTTAATCAGTTTAATCCGTGGGCCAATAATTATCTACTTCTTATTAGCCTCAGATGTCATCTTTTTGATTAAATCTGTTTCGGCTTTTATGTATGGCGTTCCGTCTGTGTGTAATACTTCGTGAAACCATACTTTTGGTTCTGCAGTATATGTTTTTGTCCAGCTGTCCCAAGCGTATTTCGTTTGTGTTTTTCCATCTACAAATCCCCAGTTGATCATTCCAACATTGTATTTTCTTGCTATTGGTAAAAAGCCTTCAAATGTGCTTCCGTTTGGTCTTGCCATATATTCGGTACACAATAAAGGTTTTCCGTAACGCTGTAATTGTTTGATTACTTTTTCGAAATCCTGTGGTGTGTTATAATTATGGAAAGAAACAATATCAGATTGTTCGATCTGCATTTTGTGCATTGGTTTCATTTTGGCTTCGTCACTCCAGTCTCCAACCCAAACTCCAGAAGTTAATGGCTGTGACGGATTGCTTTCTCTTGCCCAAACGAAAACATTTTTTAAAAGAGGAAGGATTAAATCAACTTTATTTTTGATTTCGATTTTTTCGTAAGATGGACCTGTCATGTTATCTGGTTCATTCCAAACATCCCAGCCTAAAATGCGTTTGTCATCTTTAAAATGAGCAACGGTTTCTTTTACATATTTCTCTAAACGAGGATATTGTGTTTTATCCTGCAATACTTTTTGCCCCGGACTCTGCACCCAGCCTGAGTTGTGCGTGTGCGGTTTTGGAGCACGTTGTTTTCCTAAAGCAGGAAACGGATCCCAGCAGGAATCAAATAAAACAAAAAGTGTTTTAATATGATGTTTATCTGCAATTTCTAAAAATTTATCCATGCGTTTGTAAAATCCTTCTGCATCTTGCTGGTGCAATAAATCATGCAGGTAAACACGCATTACGTTCATGCCTAAATTTTCTGCCCAGCCCAATTCCTGATCAATTCTTTTTGGATCAAAAGTATCTTCCTGCCACATCTCTAATTGGTTTATAGCTGTGCTAGGATAATAATTTGAACCTACTAACCAAGGCTGTTCTGCATACCATTTATTGGCTTGATCTTTTGTCCAGATTTCTCTTTTTTCAACTGCAGCAGTTTCGTTTTTATTTTCTTCGGTAGTATTCTTTTTGTTGTTGCAGCTTAGCAATACTAATCCTGCCAACATAAATGTCAGACACAATTTTACTTTTCTCATTATAAATTTTGTTATTATGAACAATCGTTCTTTATGATAAGGGAATCAGACCAATACATCTGATTCCCTTAAAAAATTAGTTTTTAATATCCTGAGTTTTGTTCCAGATTTGGATTATTATCTACATCACTTTGTGGAATTGGCATTCTATGATTTTTACCCACTTTGAAGTTTTTAAAATCCGGATCACGAAGCGCAATTTTATCAACAGAAGCCTGAGAATTTAAATCTCCCCAGCGTTTTAAGTCTTCCCAACGCACGCTTTCTCCCGCTAATTCTAAAACTCTCTCTGTTTTTAAACGCTCTAAGAATTTATCATGATCGTTTCCTATTTCAGGATGAGCAACTGCTAAAGTGTTCATGTTTACACGGGCTCTTACTAAATCAACATATTGATAAGCTTGTGCTGTATTTCCTGTTTCGTTCAAAACTTCGGCATAGCGCAGTAAAATATCAGCATAACGAACTAATCTGTAATTTACCTGGCTGTAATAATCTTCATTATTTCTGTAATAATCACGGCTTCCTTTTCTAAACCAAGCTTCATTATTATTCCATTCCCAGTTTCTTCCGTAGGTTTTATCTCCAAAATCAGCTAATAATTCCGGATAGTATAAAGTCCATCTTAAACGAATATCAAGATCACCATCTTTATTTTGTTCGGCCTTGAAAGCATTTACAAGCCATAAACGCGCTTGTCCGTCAGACCATCCAATTCCTCTTGGTGCAAAAAACTGACCACGGTTGCTGGAAACTGCAGCGTTTGGATCTTCACCAGTTCCTCCTTTTCTTTGATCTCCAAATTGAATTTCAAAAACAGATTCGCTGTTGTTTTCGTTTACATCTGTAAAATTATCTCTGTAATTAGTAACCAGACCATATCTTGCACCTGGCCCTGTAATCAAATATTCTAGCGCCGTTTTGGCTTCTGGCCATTTGTGCTGCTGCATGTATAATTTTGCCAAAAATGCTTTGGCAGCTCCTTTATCAGGTCTTCCGGTTTGATCAGACGGCCATTGCGCTGGTAAATCCACAAAGGCTTCGTTCAAATCTTTTTCAATCTGAGCCCAGATTTCATCAACCTTTTTTTGCTGTGGCAAATCTGCTGGTGTAGATGGATCTAAAACTAACGGAATATCTTCCCAGATTACGGCTGCATAGTAATAATGTAATGCTCTGAAAAATTTAGCCTGAGCAATGATTTTCTTTTTATCATCTTCATTTTGAAATGTGATATTCGGAACATTTGCTAAAACCTGATTACATCTAAAAATGGCTTTATAAGTATCTCTCCATGTTACTGCATTTCCTTCCCAAAAATTATAATTTATATAATTGAATCGCGTCCAGTCTGCTAATTCTGTCCACGGGCTTACACTATACCCTTCATCAGAAGTCAAATCTAAACGAAAATACATCCATCTTGCCCAAAGACCGTCTTTGTAAAACATAGCGTAAATTGAGTTTACACCAGCTTGAGCATCACTTTCAGTTTTCCAATATTGGTCTACTGTAATATCATTAGGGCTGTTCAGGTCTAATTCACTTTCACAAGCTGTAAAAACAAGACCCAGAAAAGCTGCGGTTATTATTATTATTTTTTTCATTATGCTATTTTTTTAAATTAAAAGCTAAAATCAACACCAAAAGAATAAGTTTGAAGATTTGGGAAAGCACCATTATCAACGCCTCTTTCAAAAATATTACTGTTTGTAAATTCAGGATCTAAACCTTTATATTTAGTAATTGTAATAATATTTTGTGCCGATAATGTTAATCTTGCTCTCGAAATACCTGAATTTTTCAAGACACTTTGAGGCAGGTTATAACCAAATCCAATGTACTTAAGTCTGATAAAATCTCCATTTTCTAAGAAACGGTCACTGTCTCCTCTTGAATTTAAAGTTGAACCTTTTGTGATTCTAGGAAAATCAGTATTTGGATTTTCAGGTGTCCAAGGCTGAATTCCAGCTCTGTAATTACTATTGTCATCAAATCTGTCTACAACACTTCTAAATCCGTTATAAACAGTTGCTCCGTGAGAAGCGATCCAGTTCATAGAAAAATCAAAACCTTTATACTCTGCTCCTGCATTTAACCCCATTTCGAATTCTGGCCATGGGCTTCCCACAATAGATTTATCTGTACTTGTAATTTGTCCGTCACCATTAACATCTTTAAAACGAATATCTCCAGGAACAGCATTTGGCATAATTACTTGTCCATTAGCATTTTTGTAGTTATCAATTTCCTGCTGATTTTGAAACAATCCATCAGTTTGTAAAACATACCACATTCCTACCGGCATACCAGCTCTTGTGATTGTGTTTCCAGAAATATTTTCATTTTGACCGTTACCTAATGAAACTAGTTTGTTGTTAACTTTTGTAAAGTTGATAGAAGCATTAAACGAGAATTCATTGATTTTTTTGCTGTAAGCTAATTCTAATTCAAAACCTTTATTTTCAACAGTTGCAGCATTAGAAATTGGGTTTCCGCCGTCATTTCCTGTAGTTAATAAAATTGGGAAACCAAATAATACATCTTCTGTACGAGCGATAAAATAATCTGCTGTAAGACGTAAATCATTATTTAAAACACCAAGATCTAATCCTATGTTGGTTTGTTTTAATTTTTCCCAGCGCAGTTCTGAATTTGACAATTTTACCTGAGTTGCAGAAGGATATAAATTCTGATCGTTTCCTAACACAATCTGTCCGAAATTATTAACGAAGCTTTTGTATTCGTACTCTTTAATATTTCCAGAACCTAATTCTCCATAACTCGCTCTTAATTTTAAATCTTTAATGAACTCTGATTTAAAAAATGATTCGTTGCTTATTCTCCATCCTGCTGAAACAGAAGGGAAATTCCCCCATTTGTTTGCATCACTAAATCTTGATGATCCGTCGCGTCTTAAAACAGCATTTAATAAATAACGGTTATCATAATTGTATTCAATTCTTCCAAGATAAGATGCAAGAGCTGCTTCATTAATAAAACCACCAACTACCGGAGAATCTCCTTGGTTTAAAACCTCATAATATTGTCCAGTTCCGGAGTTTATTGGCAGGTTTCTTTTTGTACCATAAATTTGATCGTATTTATCTTTTTGAAAAGTCTGGCCAACTAGAACCGTTATATCATGTTTCCCGAATTCTTTTTTGAAAGTCAAAGTATTTTCGAACAATGTTGTTTGTGATCTTCCTTTATTTTGATCTGTCTGAGATGGATCTATCGGTTGATTTAAGGTCCAGTTCCCTACTTTTCTCATGAATTTATAAGAATCAAAACTAGTTTCATATCCAAAATTGAAACGATATTTCAACCATGGAGCAAATTTTAATTCAGACCAGATGTTACCTCTAATTCTGAAATTTTCGTTGATTGTATTGGCAAAATCAGCAATTGCAAGAGGGTTTGTTCCAAAAGTATCTGCAACACCTTGTTTACCGTAACCATATCCTCCAGGATTAGATGCATCGTAAAGCGGAATTGTTGGTGTCATTCTGTACACATCAATAATTGGATTTCCAGACATTTCATCTGTTTTAGAATTACTGATTGCTAAGTTTTCTCCAATACTAAAAATTCCTTTTGTTCCGCTTGAATTTACACGGAATGAAATTCTGTCAAAATCAGTTCCGATTACTGCTCCTTCATTTCCAAAATAATTCCCAGACATAAAGAAGGTTGAGTTTTCATTCCCGCCAGAAACGCTGGCATTATAATCCTGCATCATTCCTGTTCTAAAAACTGCATCCTGCCAGTCTGTATTAACTGCCATATTCAGGTTTTGTCTTGTCATTCCGGCATTATCATAAGCCATATTATTTAATCTGGCAAACTCTTCAGTTCCCGCCAAATCATAGCGTGGAATAGTTGTAAAACTGCTTTTTGCCGAAACATCAATTTGAAGCGGCCCTTTTTTACCCTTTTTTGTGGTAATAATAATTACACCATTTGCTGCTCTCGAACCATAGATTGCTGCTGCAGATGCATCTTTTAAAACCTGAATGCTTTCAATATCATTTGGGTTAAAATCTCTGTTTGCTGAAGTAACTAATCCATCAATTACATATAATGGATTTGTATTTTGAAGATTTTTAAGACCACGAATCTCTACACTGGCTTCCTGTCCCGGACGTCCACCGCCGCGAACCTTAACTCCGGTAACTAAACCTTGTAATCCGTCAGCAACAGTAGTTACCTGTCTTTTTTGGATTTCTGTAGCTTTTACAAGCGAAACAGCACCTGTAAGATCTTTTTTCTGCTGTGAACCGTAACCTACAACTACAATTTCATCCAATTTCATTGCGTCTTCTTGTAAAGTAACATTGATAGACGTTTTGTTGTTGATTTCAATTTCTGTTGTTTTATAGCCTTGTGAACTAAAAACCAGTGTTTGGTTTCCCGCGGCAGCTATTTTATATGTACCGTCAAAATCGGTAACTGCGCCATTTTTTGTGTTTTTTATGACAACGTTAGCAAACGGAATTGATTCTCCTGTTGCAGAAACTACTTTTCCCGTTATGGTTATTTGCTGTTGTGCATACGTTTGTTGTAATAATAAACTAAAGAAAAACAAGAGGTAATATCTCTGCTTTAAAATTTGAGTGATCTTTGTTTTCATTGATTTGTCATTTAGATAGTTTTCATTTCTTGGTTGGTTTTACAATTGTTTTTTAAAAATTCTAATCATCTCTGATGCGAGCAAAAAAATAATTAATATTGCTCAGTAATAATAATGTGTTCATTTTAATTCAAAATTATTAATGGTGTATTTTTTCAAACTTAATTTTATTGATGCTGTATTTTTTTAGCCTAAAAATTATCAATATGATTTGTTTGAAAATTCAAAGTAGATGATTTTAATTCAAAATAAAATGATTCATTTGTGTCAATTTCTATCTCAAATGATTCAAATTGTATAAAAAAGATCAGAAATATAGCGGCTTGCAACATTTTGTTGAATATTGACACGATTTGAATAAGTCCTTGTTTTATCCTAAAAAACACAACTATGCGTAAATTCTTTCTTTTATTATTTTTTTCGCTTTTTTCGATAAATTTTATTCAGGCACAGGAATATTATTTCAAACATTTTCAGGTTGAAGAAGGACTTTCTAACAACACTGTTTTGACTTCTTTACAGGATGAGGACGGCTTTATGTGGTTTGGAACAAAAGACGGTTTAAACCGATTTGACGGTTATCGTTTTAAGACTTACAGAAGCAATGCCGACCCAATTCATAGTTTAGGAAGTAATTATATCCAGTCTTTACATGAATATAAAGGTGTAATTTGGGTAGGAACTGATAAAGGTTTGTATCAATACGATAAAAAAACAGATCAGTTTACGGTTTTAAACGAAGCGATTAACGACCGTATCAACGATATTAATCATGACAAAAACGGAAATATCTGGTTTATCTCTGGAAATATTCTCTATAAATATTCGACAACAAAAAAGGAAACCAAAACTTTTAATCCGAATAAATATTTTATTGCCACTTCGATTTCCAGAGATGCAAATGGTCAAATCTGGGCATCTTCATTGAATAAAATTTATCGTTATTCTGAAGAGAATCTTTCTTTTGAAAATATTCCGATTACGCCCCCTGCAAGTTCTTCTAATTTTAGAATTACCATTATTTATGCTTTAGATAAAAATAATATTGTCATTGGTACGCAGGACGACGGAGTTTTGCTTTATAATATTCACAATAAAACAACTTCTAGTTTAGAATTTTCGACAAAAAAACCGGTGTATGTCCGTCAGTTTAAAAAGAGAGGAAATGATGAACTTTGGATTGCCAGCGAATCTGGAGTTTATGTTTACAACCTGAAAACAAAGTCCAGCATTAATCTTAAAAAAAATTACAATGATCCGTATGCGATTTCAGACAATGCGGCGTATTCAATAACTATTGATAAGGAAAATGGAATTTGGGTTGGAACGTATTTTGGCGGTATTAATTACCATCAAAAACAATACACACAGTTCAAGAAATATTTTCCGCAGAAAGGACAAAATTCTATCAGCGGAAGCGCCGTTAGGGAAATTCATAAAGATGATAAAGGTGATTTGTGGATTGGTACCGAAGATGCCGGTTTAAACCGATTTAATCCAAAAACACAGCAGTTTACATCGTATTTACCAAATGGAAACAAAAGCAGTGTTTCCTATTATAACATTCATGCTTTAATGCCCAGAAAAGACAAAATTTGGGTAGGAACTTTTGAGCATGGTCTGGATGTTTTAGACCGAAATTCGGGTAACGTTGTGCGACACTATAGCGCCAATAATCCGGCTTCTGGATTGCGCAGTAATTTCATTTTTTCTTTTTATGAAACCAAAAAAGACGAATTGATTGTGATTACTACAATGGGACTTTATTTATACAATGAAAAAAATGACAATTTTGAAACCTTAAAAACTTTTCCCGAAACGACGCATTATACGACTTATAAAGAAGATAGCGACGGAAATCTCTGGGCAGGAAGTTATCGTGATGGTTTGTTTTATTACAATCCGAAAACCAAAAAGAAAGAGGTTTTTATTTATGATTACAAAAACCCAAACGGAATCAGTAATAATTCGATCAATTATATTTTTGAAGACAGTTTTAAAAATTTATGGTTTGCTACCGAAAACGGACTGGATTTATTTGATAAAAAAACAAGGACTTTTAAAAAATTTACAACTAAAAACGGATTCCCGAGTAATGTTGTTTATTCGATTTTAGAAGATGAAGCTAAAAATTTATGGTTGACGACTTCTAAAGGTTTGGTGAAATTTGGCCCGGATCATAAAAGCATTAAAATTTACACCACCGCAAATGGTTTATTGAGCGACCAGTTTAATTATGCATCTGCTTTTAAGGATACAAACGGCGATATGTATTTTGGAAATTTAAACGGAATGATCAGTTTCAACCCGAAGAATTTTACCAAAAATAAATATACGCCTTCGACTTTTATTACCAATCTGCAAATCAATAATAAAGATATTGATGCCAATGAAAATGATTCGCCTATAAAACAATCTATTGCGCATATTGACGAACTGGAACTTAACAACAGCCAGTCATCATTTAATCTTGAATTTGCTTCGTTAAATTATACTGCACCAGAACTTACAGAATACTGGTATAAGCTTGAAAACGTGAATAATGACTGGGTTTATCTGGAACGTAACAATAAAGTTTTCTTTACGGAATTGGCGCCTGGCGATTATGTTTTTAAAGTAAAATCACTGAATAGCTTTGGTGTTTGGAGTAAAGAAGTGGAATTGAAAATCAGGATTCTGCCGCCGTTTTGGGCGAGTTCTTATGCGTATTTTTTCTATTTTCTGCTGATATGCGGTTCGTTTTATTACATCATTCGTTATTCGCAAAATCTGACTCAGATTAAACACAATCGAAAAATAAAACATTTAAACGACGAAAAAGAAAAAGAAATCTATCAGGCCAAAATTGACTTTTTTACGAATGTAGCGCACGAAATCAGAACGCCTTTGACGTTGATAAAAGGGCCTTTGGAAAAACTTTTGGTTATGGATCACATTTTGCCGGAAGTGCCTCAGAATCTTTCGATAATGAAAAAAAATACTTCTCGTTTATTAAAACTGGTAAACGAATTACTGGATTTTAGAAAATCAGAAATTGGCGGTTTGAAACTTACTTTCGTGGAAGCGAATATTTCGTCGATGGTTCGGAATTTACATTTGAGATTTAGTCAATTAATCGAAGAAAGAGGAATTGAATTTGAACTGGAACTGGGAGATAAAGATATTTTTGCTTTTGTAGATAAAGAGGCTTTCAAAAAAATCCTGAGTAATTTGATGAGCAATGCTATTAAATATTCTACAGATAAAGCTTCGATTACGCTTTTTAGAGATGAAAAGAAGTTGACTTTAATTGTAAAAAATGACGGAAATCTGATTCCGTTTCATTTAAAAGATAAAATTTTCGAACCGTTTTTCAGGGTTGATAATATGGATACGACTTCGGGAACGGGAATTGGGCTTTCGCTGGCGCATTCGCTAACACAGTTGCATAATGGAAACCTGCAGGTAATTCCGGATTCAAAAGTGAATATTTTTGAACTTGTGGTTCCGCTTCGTCAGGAAGAAGAATTTATGTTTTATAATGAAACGGAAAAAGATGAAACAGAGACGGAATCAGAAACTGTAGAAATCGAAAATAAACACGAAAAAACACAGCTATTAGTTGTTGAAGACAATGAAGATTTATTGAATTTTATTACGGCAGAATTAGCTCCATTTTACACGATTTTAAAAGCTGATAATGGAGAAAATGCTTTAAAAATAATTCATAACGAGAATATTCAGTTGGTAATAAGTGATGTTTCGATGCCAATTATGGACGGAATTACGTTGTGTAAAGAGATTAAAACCAATTTAGAAACGAGTCATATTCCGGTAATTTTGCTTACTGCTAAAAACTCGCTGAAATCGCAAATTGACGGTCTTGAAGTGGGTGCCGATGCGTATATCGCAAAACCTTTTTCAATGGATTATTTAAAAGTTCAGGTGAATAATCTAATCGAAAACAGAAAGCAGATTATGAATTATTATGCGAGTTCTCCGCTTTCGCACATTAAAAGTATTGCGCACAACAAAACCGACGAAAAGTTCCTGAAAAAACTCGACGAGGAAATCCTAAAAAACATCACGGATTCTGATTTAAGTGTTGAATCTTTGGCAGAAATCATGAATATGAGCCGTTCGACTTTATACCGAAAAATTAAAGATATTTCGAATTTGAGTCCGAATGAGTTGATTAATATCGTCCGTTTAAAACGTGCTGCTGAATTACTTTTGAATGAGAATTATAAAATGTATGAGATTGCTGAAATGGTGGGGTATAAATCGCAGACGAGTTTTGGTCGTAATTTTCAAAAGCATTTTACGATGACGCCTTCAGAGTATATTGCTATGAATAAATAGTTTTTTTGCTGTCGATATTCGTTGGGGTTACGTTGCGTAGACGCACTGCTGTGCGTCTCTACAGAATAAAACGGGTATAAAAATGGCAACAATATCAACACAAAGCATATCTGTAGAGACGCACAGCAGTGCGTCTACACAAAGTTATTCCTCGACTAATTGCTCAATCAACTGTAATCTTTTTACAACCATATTTTTATCCAAAATTGTCCCCGGCGATAAAACGGCATTTGCACCAACTTTAGAATTATCTCCCAACAATGACCCGAATTTATCTGAATGGGTATTGATAATCTTTTCTTTGTATTTAACCGAAATGTTTTTGTTTTTTCTTTCGTTGTAATGATTGGCACAAATTGAACCTGCTTCAAAATTAATATTTTGCCCAATCAGGCTGTTTCCTATATAATTGAAATGTGCTACAGCCGAATTATCCGAAATAAACGATTGTTTTATTTCTGAACCTGGACCAATTTTTACAGATTTCCCAAACAATATTGGCCCACGTAGATAAGCGTGCGCACCAACATAACAATTTTCTGAAATGATGATTGTTCCTTTTAAGGTTACGCCTTCTTCAATTACGGCTGTTTTGTGTATCGCAGTTGTCCCTTCTATTCTATAATCAGCTGAAAGAAGTTTTAATTTTTCTAAAAGTATTTTGTCCAGTTCGTTGACAATATTCCAAGGTTCA
Organism: Flavobacterium sp. 2755; assembly: GCF_031455715.1. Taxonomy (NCBI): domain Bacteria; kingdom Pseudomonadati; phylum Bacteroidota; class Flavobacteriia; order Flavobacteriales; family Flavobacteriaceae; genus Flavobacterium; species Flavobacterium sp. 2755. The sequence goes on along the minus strand of NZ_JAVDTG010000015.1, from coordinate 43,737 downwards.
GTAGCTGTATAATCTGGAAAGTAAAAATCAAAGTTTCCTATAAAATCGATTGGCTTTATCATGATTTGTAAATTTAAAAAGAGAAGGATTTATTTATCTTATAAAAATAAGACTTTGGAGGATTTTAATTTTTATTATTTGAAAAAAATAATTAGTTGACAAAAGCAACTGTTTTATATATTTGTATTCAACAATACAATATTTCAAATTATGAATGCTACAACTTCAAAAATTAGAAGTTTTAATCGTTTTTACACTTCACATTTAGACATTTTAAGCCAGCATTATCTGGATAGTGATTATTCGTTGACCGAAGTTCGAATCCTTTACGAAATCAGCGAAAGCAAAACTATTACAGCACAAAAAATCACCGAAATTTTAAATCTGGATAAAGGATATGTAAGCAGAATTTTAAAACGTTTTTTAAAAGAAAATATAATTGCAAAGGTTTCTTCACCCGATGATAAACGTGCTTTTAATATTGAACTTACTGATTTAGGGAAAGAATTACTGCATTCTTTAAACAACAAAGTAGATGAACAAATAAACCATAAAATCGAAAAGCTGAGTTTCTTTGAAAAAGAAAATTTAATAAACTCAATGCATACTGTAAAAAATCTGTTGTCTGAAAGCAAACCCGTTCGAAGTGACATCACCTATCGTCATGAAATTAATCCGGGAGATATTGGTTACATCATTTATTTACACGGATTTATTTATGGCAATGAATCTAATTTTTCGAACGAGTTTGAGAAATATGTGATTAAGACTTTTTACAATTTCTTAGAAAATTATTCTCCAGAATATGACCGAATCTGGATGGCTGAATATAACAATAAAATTGTGGGCTGTATTGCGATTCAGCATCAATTGGTGGAAGAAGCGCAGTTGAGGTGGTTTTTACTTGATCCGTCATTTAGAGGGCTTGGAATTGGCAAAAAACTTTTAACTGATGCAGTTGATTTTTGTCGTGAGAAGAAATTTAAAAACGTGTTTCTGCTTACTACAAGCATGCAGGACAAAGCGCTGGAAATGTACAAAATAGCGGGGTTTGAACTTACATGGTCTAAAGAAGTACAGGAATGGGGGAAAGTTTTTAGCGAAGAACGTTATGATTTAAAATTGTAATAAAAATACAATAGTATTAACACAAATTATATCCGTAGAGACGCCCAGCAGTGCGTCTTATGCGCAAAGTTATATACGTTGGGGTTACGTTGCGTTAGACGCACTACTGTGCGTCTCTACAGTAAAAAATGGGTGTAAATTATTTGCCTCCAGCTAAAGCTGGAGGCAATTGAATAAAATTAGATGTAAAAAATTATTTAATATCTGCTTCAAAAGGCGAAGCGGGTAAATTTTCTTTATTGTATAAATTGGCTTCTGCCGGATTATCTGCCCAGGCATATCTAACCTTTACAGGATCTGCGACCGAATCATTACTCACGATAACTTTATCGCCATCGATAACGGCTTTTGCCCAAACGAATTTTCCATCATTTCCGGCAATTGCGAATTCTTTTAATTCATTTCCGGTTTTGATTTGCAATCCGGTTCCAATATCTGAAAAACTTAGAATTAGCTTGTTTCCTTCTTTTTTTATTGATTTAAAAATCGGTCCCGAAGCGACTAAATTCTTTTCGCCATAAACCAATTTTCTTGCCTGAAGCGACAATCTTTTCCCGACATCGTATTTGTTTAAAGGGTGAATATCGTTCCACTCGCCTACATCGATTATTACAGCCATTCCTGTATTTGGAATTTTTAGTGTATTCAATTGCTGCTGCCTTAAAGCCGCCCAATTACTTTCTACTGGCTCTGATTTTGTTTCCATATAATTGGCCAGCTGAACAAATATAAAAGGTAATTTTTCCTGTTTCCATTGCGTGCGCCAGTTCGCAATTAAGGTTTCCATTAAAGGAAGATATTCTGCTGGTTTTTTGGTGCTCGATTCGCCTTGATACCAAAGCACGCCTTTTATAGCATAATTTTTAAGAGGCGCAATCATCGCATTATAAAGTCCGACTGGTTTTAATCTGACGAAAGTTTGTGCTGGAAGCGGTAACATTTTTGCACCTAATTTGTATTTCCAGATTCCTTTTAAATCAATAGTTTGATCGCCATTAATTAATTCATACGGTTTATCCAATACAAAACCTCCTTTACCCGAATTACTGATAACCCGAACGGTAATTTCGTTTTTTCCTTCTTTTAAAATATTGGCATCAAAAGAGTAAATTCTCGGTGGATATTGATAGGAAGTTGTGCCAACAAAATGTCCGTTTACAAAAACCGAATCGGCATCAACGATTCTTCCTAAAATAATTTTTGCCTGATTTTCTTTTATTTTTTCTAAAGCAAATTCTTTTTTAAACCAAACTGAACCGTTTACATTTCCGAGTTCACCGTCTGCCCAATAACCGGGAACTTTCATCGTTTTCCAATCGGAATTATCGATTTCAGCTGCCCATTTATTTTTTAGTCCGGGATCTGTTTCGTCTAATAATTTATCCCATTCTGAACTTACTTTATCGTCGTTTTCGTCGATTTGTTTTTCGAGGCTTCCATCTTTAAACTTTAAATACTCCTGATAATAATCCGGAAATTTTTTGATGCTTTCTTCGCTGATCCATGCTTCTGCGGGAGAGCCGCCTAAAGAGGAATTGATTATTCCAATTGGGATTTGGTATTTTTCATAGATTTCTAAAGCGAAAAAATAGGCAACTCCAGAGAATTTCAAAACGCTGTTTGGGTTTGCTGCGATCCATTCTCCAGAAGCAAAATCGGTATTTTCTCTTTCAAAAAAATATTGATTGGGAACTAGAAATTGTCTGATATTTGGATTCTCCGCTTTAGCGATATAATCCTGATATTTGTATTTAAGCCGTTCCATCGACAGCTGCATATTTGATTGACCGGAACAAACCCAAACGTCACCAAAAAATATATTTTTCAGGGTGATTGTGTTGGATGCTTTTAAGGTCATTTCGTATGGTCCGCCTGCTTTTTGTGATGGAAGCTGAATTAGCCATTTTCCGTCTTCGGCTGTAATGGTTTTGTATGTTTTGTGGTTGAAATCGAGTTGGATTTTTTCTTTTGGTGATGCCCAGCCCCAGATATTGACTTTTGTATCGCGCTGTAAAATCATTCCGTCGCTTATTAGTCTTGGTAATTTTATTTGAGCATTGGCATTGAAAACTATAAGTATTGCTAGTATTATTTTTTTCATTTGGTTTTGTTTATTTTTTGCCCACTGATGACACGGATTATACTGGTTAACGCTGATTTTTTTTTTGCCACGACCCGAGCAATAGCGGACAGGCGAAGCAATTTCACGAATTTTCACGAATTTTTATTTCTGCTCACGGAAAACACTAATTATTTTAAATCATTTTAATCTGTGTTAATCTGTGGCTAAAAATTTTTCACGCAGATTTAGCAGATTAGGCAGATTTTTTAATCTTAAAAAAAATAATTCGTGAAAATTCGTGAAATTAGTGGCAAAAAAACAGAAATAAAACTACTCATAAATGTATAGTTTTATTTTTTGAATTTCATAATCGCCTACTGAAATTCTTAGATGTCTTCCTTGATGAGTTTGATCTCCGTTGAAATGTCTGATGGTTCTCCATTTTTCGTTTTCAAATTTTCCCTGATCTGTTTTTAATATTCCGGCGTTATTGTTTTTATTATTTAAAGGTTTAAAAGTCACGACAATTCCAGAACCTGCGATGTAAAATTCATCGGGTGTGATTTCTATAATTATGGCGCTTGCTGTTGGCCAGGTTTCTGCTTTTGCTCCGTCCGACCAATTTAAAGTGTAATCGTGTTTAAAGGTGAATTCGTAATTTCCTAAATTGATGATTTGTGTATTATTTTCCTTGTCTAATAAAACTCCATCAATTTTTCCTTGTCCTTTATTGGCTTCAATAACTGGCGTTAACTGCTTTACTAAATCGTAAATTTTGCCTAGTGGTTCTTTTTTGGCATCGATCACAGATTCTATGGAGAAAGGCGAAAAACCAATGGCTTCATAATGTCCAATTGCGTATAAACCTTTAAAATGGGCAGTTTCATCAAAACGATGTTCGGGGATAAATAACGGATCGCCTTGTCGGGTAAACAAATCATTCCATTGTTTGAATGACGGATTATAAAAGTCCGGTGAAAGAAAGTCTATGGCATTTCCGGCTGCTTTCCAAACATCCATTACATGCGGCAAGGGTCCTGCACTTGGATATTCTCCCGGTTTCTTTTCCGGTGCGTTTAAGGCTGCGTTTACAAACATTGGGATTGGGTAAGCGTCTTTTCCGGCTTTGGCGATTGTATTGGTGAATTTTGAGAAATACCATGCCATAAAAATTTCATCGGTTTGGAGACTTTTTCCGAAAATTTCTTCCCAGTTTCCAGTTGTTTTAAATCCGTTTTTCTGCCAGACTGCTGAGAATTCCGGAACTAGTTTTTCTTTGTTTTTCTGTAAATATTGAATGAATTCTTTTGGAACTTCTTTTTTGAAAGCTTCATTTGCTAACGGATGATAATCGCGTGCCGTTGGCAGCATTCCGATTTCGTTTTCAACCTGAACCATAATTACGGTTTGTTCTTTTTGGTCAAAATCTTTAATATGAGACATTAGTTTCTGAAACGCTTTTAAATCGACTTGAAGGTTTTCTTCGCTAAAAGGCGTTAGAATTTCATGGCTTTTATTTTTGTCGTCTTTTATTCTCGGATATTTTTTCTGATTCAGTTTTACCCATTCCGGTGCGTGACTTGACATGCTGTTTTTCCACGATCCAAACCAAAGAAAAACGAGTTTTAGATTTTCTTTTCGGGCTCTTAAAATCAATTCATCAACTAACGAAAAATCAAATTTGCCTTCCTCCTTTTCTATTAATTCCCAATAAATTGGAGTTAAAATTGTGTTGAGGTTCATGTCAGTTAACTTTTCCCAAATGGGTTCCATACTCTCCATAGTTGTTGCCGAAGAATTTCCTAATTCTCCACCGCGAATAATGAAAGGTTTGTTGTTGACAATGAGCTGTGTTTTATTTCCTTTTTTTTGAAGATGCGGTATTTTTTCCTGGGAATATCCGAATTGTAAAAAAGCAAAAAACAGTATAACAATTGTATTTTTTAGGAACGTAAACATTCTGATTCTTTTTAAATTAAAAACAAATAATCCATAATACAAATCCTTTCAGATTCATATTATGGATTAAGACTACACTTAACTTACTTAACCAACTCTCCTGAAAAGTCTTTACTTACATCTTTTCCTGCAAGACCATCAGCAGTTCCTTTATAGGCGTGTTTACGAACGTAATTTGCATCCCAAAGATTTGGTGCTTCGTCCGGAAGCCAAAATTCATGTTCTTTTGAGTTATCAGAAACTCCCCAAACTGTAATACCATATTGCTGCGCTGCCGGAATGTATTTTTTATACATATCTACCACATATTGATACATTTCTGCCTGTGATGCCTGCTGCGCAACTGTTGGAGCATTTGTTCCTAATCTCACATCAAGCTCAGAAATTTTAATCAATTTTCCTGTCGCTGCCAGTTTTTGGAACATTTGGGCAATTTTATCTTTATCAGTATTTAGACCTATGTGCATCTGCGTGCCAATTCCGTCAACTTTTCCGCCTTGGCTTTCAATATATTCCACATATTGAATTAAGCCGTCGCATTTGTCTAATCTTGATTCTAAGTTATAATCGTTGATGAAAAGTTTGTCAGTTGAATTCCCGTATTGACGTGCAAGTTTGAATGCGGTTACAGCGTAATCTTTTCCTAGGTATTTTATCCAAGAGAAAAAATCTGCTGCGGTATCGCCTTCATTTCCTGTTCTTAATGTTCCGTCTTCTTTCATTGGTTCATTTACAACATCCCAGGCAAAAACGCTTGTTTTGTAGTGTGTCATCATTTTAGAAACCCAGTCAGCCATAGCATCGCCAATGATTTTTGTTTTTTCGGCATCAGTTTTATTAATGGTTATTGGTGCTGTTGGACCTCCGCCAGATGATCCATCCGTTACTAAAACATTATCTATGTAATAGGTTCCGGCTGCTCCGCCTAAATCAAAGTTTAAACCTGTTTCGGTTCCATTTCCGGTAAATTTCCATTCTACTAATTTCCAAGTTGGCGTTGTTGCCTGATCTCCCTGATAATGTGCCGTTGTTCCTGTTGTTGAACATCTTACAGAACCAGTTGCTTCAGAACGAATCATATACGAAATGGTATATTCTTTTCCAGAAGTAAAGGTTGAAGTAAAATCAGCATGAATTTGTGTTTTCCATTGATTTGCTGCATCCGAAGTTGCGTTTACCACTTTCATTGCTCCGGTTCCTTCATATGCATCAGACGCGCCTGCTGCACTTAAAGCATCATTAGCCCCATTGTATTTTGACCATCCGCTAATGCCTGCATTAAAATTACCATTGGCAACCAAATTTGTAACTGTTGCTGCGGCATCAAGATCTACAACTGCAATTGTATTTACATCAATTAGATACGTCACATTTGGCAGATATCCTAAATCGATATTGAATTTGAAATTGGTGCTTCCCCCAACAAAATCTCCGGGAGCTAATTTAATTTTAACCTGCTGCCATGCTGATGTTGTTGCAAAAGCTTCTGTCCACGATCCGCCGGTGCTGAACCAGTCTTTGTACGGATATTGGTTGGTTAATGAAGCGTTGAAAGAAATACGCCCTTTTCCAGTTACATCTGATTTTATGTAGAAAGAAATCTCGTAATTATGACCGCTTACAATTGATACATCCGGAGAGGTTAATTGCAGATTATAAGGGGCAGAAGATGCCGCGCTTGATTCTAATTTAATCGCTTGCGAACCTGTTGCAAGTCCTTCATTTGCTGCAATAGCAATTCCTTTTCCGGGATTATTTCTGGCCCAGTTTGTAAATGTTCCGTTTTTTAAACCGGCAACATCTAATGTATTGGTTCCGCTTGAACCGGTAATTACGGTTGGCGCAATTATACTATTTAAATAACTTGCATTTTGGTTCGAATGCCAAACCAAAGTATGACCAAAAACTGTTAATCCAGCTTTTTTTGTTTCGGCAATAAAGGCATCTACTTTAGTAAAATTAATTTCACCTTTTGAGTTTACCATTGCGCCGTGTTTCATTTCATAACCCGGTGTAACCTCATCAAAGTTGTCGTTTACAATTTTGCGGTACGTCGCGTCAGTTAGGTATAAATCGGCACCAATTCCGTTTCCTAAAACAAAATCTGTGTACGTTTTAAGGTTATCGTATCGGCTTATTTTTTCTACTAATTCTAATGGAAGTTCTGCCCCTGTAACCTCACCATGCTCAGGATCTTTTTCCCATTCCATTAAATTATCATCACAGGATGCCAGAAGCATTAAGGATGAAGCAATTACTGGTATTATATATTTATATTTCATTTTGGTATTTTTTTAGTTAGGAAAATCGTTGTAAACCGGAGTATCTAAGGATACTATTCTCCAGTTGTCTGTGTACACTTTTACTGAAGTTGGTTTTGAAGCAAATTCTACTTCAGTTGCAGTTCCTGTAACGTCTTTTAGTTTTACATCAGAATTTTCAAAGAAAAAACCGAAGTTTTGATACGTTGCAGCTTCACGATATGCTAAAACTGTTTCAAAAGTGAACGGTTCTTTAGACCATGCATAAAATTTATTTAGCGGAATGGTAACCGTTGTCCATCCTGTGGTTTGAAAAGCAACAGATTTTCCGTCAACAATCCACGGAACATAATTATAAACAGCTCCTGTCCATTCTCCACCGTTAAAATTATTGACCATGCATATTTTTAAGAATCCAGAATCTTTCCAAACATCCGGAACGTATACATCAAATTGTAATGCTACTTTGTCGAGCGGCGTGCTTGCCGGAATATATGGCGTTAATTGTGTTCTCCAGTTATCGACTCCGTTTCCTGCTGTCCAAACTTCTGTACATCTGTTTTTGGCAGCATCAAAAGAAGCAATTCTTTCCGGACGGTGCGGTACATATTTACCTTGCGAAACATTTCCTGTTCCTAAAGCAAGTGATGCTAAATCTTCGGGCTGAATCATACTGGTTGAAGTTCCCCAATATCCGTGTTGTCCTCTTCCGTCAAAATCTAATAAAACACCTTTTTTAAAGTTGAAATAAGCCGGAGAATAAACGCCTCCGTTTGAAGTTTGAACAAATAATGAACCTCCGTTTTCTGAAACGCCATTTGGTACAGTAACGGTAAAAAATTCGCCGTCTTCATCTGAAGTAATTCCTGTTGATACTTCTATATTTCCAGGGAAAACAACTTTGCTTACTTCGGTTAAACCTGTACCCGAAACGGTGATGGTTTCTCCTGCATTAGGCATTGTGTTGGAAATGTTTGTGATCGCTGGTTTTCCTGAACGAATTTCAAATGAAAATGTGGTTTCGTTATTATCGTTTACAAATCGAATCGTGTTTCTTACCGATGGATCTGCTTCTAAAATTGGGGTATCGGCAGAAACATTGATCAGCATTGAATTATCTGATACAAAAACTACATTAAAATAAGTTTGATATCCGTTGATGTATACTCTTTTTAAGCCTGTAAAACCAGAACCTTGTATACGCAAAGCTTGTCCTAAACGGGCAAAAGTCACTTCTCTATCCGGAACGGTTGAATTTACATCTTCCAGAAAAACTTTTGATATGGTGATGGTTCCGCCTTCAGAATCGTTATTGTCACAAGAAGTAAATAGCATACTAAAGAACATTATTCCCAGCAGTGCGATGGGTGCCCAATACTTTTTATTTAAAATATATTTCATATTAATATTTTTTAGATTGTTGTTTTTCAAAATACTAGAACAAGTCTGTTATTTTTTCTTCTGTAAATTGATACGGAACCGGATTTTCTCTCAATAATGGATTCTGAACCAGTTCTGATTCCGGATAAGGCAGAAGGAAAATTGTAGCATCGATCACGCCAATTGAACGCGGACTGCTGCTTCTTGCCGGATCTATAGATAATGTATTTGTTGCCGAATCGTAAAGAATTGGCTCAATTGTTCCGCGGTTTTGTGCCGTTACGTAGTTGATAACTTCTTGCTGTTTGTAATAAGCGCGTCGCACTAAATCGTACCAATATTGTCCTTCCATAGCAAGTTCAACTCTTCTTTCGTGAATGATATCTGCATAAGTCAACGTTGTTTTTGGATCAAGACCTGCACGCACACGAAGTTTATTTACGCCATCTAAAACAAGTGCATCTGCTGTTGAAGCGTTGTTTCCTAAAGTAGCTTCGGCATAATTTAAATAGACTTCTCCTAAACGCAGCATATAAGTATTTAAGGCTGAGTTCATACGGCTAATTTTAGAATTGTCTTTTGTAGAACCTACAACTCCTTTTTTTACGGTTAAGAACTCTTTTGCGTGATCGACTGTATAACCTCCGTTTGATTTATTGATTTCCGGATAGAAATCATCATCACCCATCCAGGTTGCTTTACGGCGAAGGTCTTTTGATTCGTATTCTTTTAAAACATCATTTGAAGCTCTTGTCCAATATCCCCAAGCTGCATCGTCTCCTGTAATATCAGAACCTAAAGCAAAATAAGCCTGATGTGTATTAATAACTCCGTAATCTCCGTTTGGAACCCATTGCAAGGCAAACATAGATTCAGTATTGTTGTTGTTATCAACCATAAACAAATCAGCGTAGTTTGGCATTAAACTATATGGACCTGAAGTGATTACTTTTTCGGCTGCTTTTTTGGCTAAATCTAAATATTGCTGATTTCTTGTTCCGCTGTTTGGGTTATCGCTTACTCCCGAATAGGATAGATAAACACGAGACAACATTCCAAAGGCGCTGTATTTTGTTAAACGTCCGGCTTGTCCTGCGGTTTCCGGCAGATATTTTGCTGCAAATTCTAAATCGCGAATAGCAAATTCATACACATCTTTTAATGGATTTTTGTTTACGATTGGGTTTTTAACCAATTCTCTTGGGTCTGTAGAAATAATTACATCTCCCCATAAAGAAGCTAAATACCAATAAGCGGTTCCTCTCATAAAACGTGCTTCGGCGATATATTTGTTTTTAACACCTTCGTCTACTTTGCTATCAGAAATTCCGATAATTACGTTATTCGATTGTTGTACAACATTGTATAAAGATCCCCAAGCCGAAACTAAAGGCCCTGTTAATCCTGTTTCAGATAAATCTGTAAATGGATAAACGTAATCAGAATAAGGTGCGTATAAGTTATCTGAACGTCCGTCGCCTAAACCGTAATAGAATTTATCATTAAAATCAAACCAAACTCTGTTGTAAAGTGGGCCTGTAGCCGATTGAAAATCGGATTCTGATTTATAGAAATTCTCTTTTGTGATTTGATCTTCTGGTTCAACATCTAAAAGATCACTACAACTAGTCCAAACAAATGGCAATGCGATCATAAGAACCGTGTAAAATATTTTTTTTGTTTTCATAGTCTGCAAATTTTAGAAATTAACGTTTAGTCCAAGCGTAGTAATAATTGGCGAAGGGTAACGTCCATTATCGATACCGCTTAAAAGCGCATCCTGATTAATTGATCCCACTTCTGGATCATAACCTTTGTATTTTGTGAAGGTTAAAACGTTTTGAGCATTAGAATATATCTTAATGTTTGAGATTCCATATTTAGAATATAATTTCTTTGGAAGATTATATCCTATCGAAATATTTTTTACTCTTACATAAGAACCATCTTCTACAAAACGGTTGCTGAAACGGTAGTTTGATGCAGATGATGCAGACGATGCCGCAATTCTGGTCATATAAGGATCTCCGCCCACAATTTGTACATTTCTATAATCGTTTGGCCCGTTTGGATCGATTAATTCTAATTGCGCATATCCTAAAGAAGATTTCAATAAATTGGTGTTTTCACGAGGATTTTCTAACCAGCGTCTTTGGTAGTTTACGATATCATTTCCGTAAGAACCTGTCAGCAAAATGTTGATATCAAATCCCTGGAAAGAGAATGTGTTTCCGATACCGAATGTGAAATCCGGAGCCGGATTTCCAATGTAATCGCGGTCTTTTTCGTTGATGATTCCGTCTTTGTTTACATCTTCAAAAATATAATCTCCAATCCAAACACCGTTTTCACCAATCGCCATTCCTTCTGGCAAAGCCGTTGGTTTTACTACTCCCTCTTTATCTTTATAATAGAAATCTGTTGCTTTTTCAAATCGGCCAATCACTTTATATCCATAAAATTGTCCAATTGCTTCTCCAACTGCTGTTCTCGTAACAGTTGTAACATCAGAACCCTGCTGAATGTTTTTATTTAATACGCCAGATTCTGTATTAAGTGCCAAAACCTTGCTTCTGTTCATTGAGAAAACAATATTCGATTTCCATATAAAGTCATTTCTCTCCATGTTAATAGTATTCAAACTAAACTCAAATCCCTTATTTTCAAGAGATCCAATATTTACTGTTGGCGGTCTTGTAGCTCCCTGTCCCGTTGTTCCTACGTAAGCCGGCAATGGAAGTTCAAGAAGTAAGTCGTTTGTTTTTTTGTAATACACATCGGCAACTAATTCTACTCTGTTATTAAAAAGGCCAAGGTCTAAACCTAAGTTGCTGGAATATGTTGTTTCCCATTTAATGTCCGGGTTTGCTGTATTTCCTGCTAATTGTCCAGTTCCCCAGTTTGTTGCCGAAGATCCGTAAATTGAAGTATAAGCGTAGTTTGGCGCACTTTGATTACCAACAGCTCCCCATCCTAAACGTAATTTTAAATTGTTGATGGTTTTATTTTCTTTTAAGAAATTTTCGTTTGAGATTTTCCAGGCCAAAGCGGCTGACGGAAACCATCCCCAACGGTTTTCTTCTGCAAATTTTGAAGATCCGTCTCTTCTTAAAGTCGCAGTCAGTAAATATTTATCATTGAAAGAATAAAACAATCTCCCAAAGTAAGAGCTGATAGAACTTACACTGCTTGCATTTGAGTTTCTTGCTGTTGTAGCATCTCCGGCATTTAAATCTGTAGCGCCGTTTGTGATATAACCAGAACGGTATCCATAAAGGTTTTCCCAGCTTGATTCCTGCATTTCCTGACCTAACATGGCATTAATGGTATGCGCGCCAAAAGTTTTATTGTAAGTCAATAAATTGTTCCAGCTCCAAAATGCACTGTTTGATTTTGTTCTTGTTCCTTCGCGAACATCGTTTACTAATGCTCCAAAAGTATACGATGGATTAAAAGTATAATTGTTTGCAAATCCGTAATCTAATGAATATTGCGTTTTGAATTTAAGGTCTTTTGTAAAACCAATTTCTGCATACGTATTAGCTCTAATAGCGTAGTTTTTATTGTGATTGTCTTTTATAGACGCTAAACCTATTGGATTGTTTTGAACGAATTCTGTAGTGTCCGGGCCGTCAAAAGTTCCATCGGCATTACGAACCGCAACGTTTGGCGTTTGTTTTAAAGCGGTTATAATTAAAGCATCATCTGTAACAGTAGTAGTTTGATTGTATTGACTTAGGGCAAAGTTTACTCCCAATTTTAAAAAGCTTTTTACCTGAGAATCTACAACTCCTCTTAAATTGAAACGGTCGAATGAAGAACCAATTGCTATACCTTCCTGGTCTAAATAACCAATTCCTAAAGAGTAAGTTGTACTTTCTGAGCCTCCTGAAGCTGATAAATTGTAACTCTGCATTAAAGCGGTGTTGAACAATTCTTTCTGCCAGTCTGTTCCTTCGCCTAATAAATCAGGACGAATAAAGGTATTGTCACGCTGAACAATTCCTAAATCTGAACGTGTGTTTTTTAATGTTCCGTATTCTCTAAGGTTTAATAAATCTAAATGTTTCGGGATTTCCTGCCATCCTACATAACTGTCAAAGTTTAAAGTAAGATCGCCTTTTTTACCGCGTTTTGTGGTTACGATAATAACTCCGTTTGCTGCTCTTGAACCGTAAATTGCAGTTGCAGAAGCATCTTTTAAAACGTCCATCGAAACAATATCTGATGGATTAATCATAGAAAGCGGATTCGTGTTTACTGAACTTGTTGTATTGTCGATAATTACACCGTCGATTACAAAAATGGGTTCATTTGATCCTGTTAACGAACTGATACCACGAATACGAATAGAAGAACTTGCTCCCGGCGCACCGTTGTTTGCCTGTACGTTTACACCCGCCGCACGTCCTTGTAAAACCTGCTCGATTGATGTTGTTACAGATTGTGTAACTGCCTGACTGGTTACTGATGAAACAGAACCTGTTAAGTCTGATCTTTTCATGGTTCCGTAACCTACCACTACAACTTCTTTTAAGCTGCTTACATCTTCTTCAAGTGTTACATCTATTTTGCTTTTGTTCGCAACTGCAACGTCTTTTGAGCTATAACCTATAAAGCTGAAAGATAAAGTTGCATTTGCGGGAACCGGACTGATGGTATACGTTCCGTCAAAATTTGAAACCGAACTGATTTTAGTTCCTTTTACAAAAATGTTTACTCCCGGTATTGGTCCGTTACTATCAGAAACTGTTCCTGACACAGTGGTTTGTGCATTTACCGCAGCAGAAAATACCAACATCAGGATTAAGTACCCTAAGTTTTTAAAGTATTTTGATTTGCTTTTAGTAATTAAAAGGTTAGTCATAAATAATTAGTTTAATGAGTTAATAGTATGGTTTAGTTAGTTTTTTTTATGAAATGATGTAGAAGTTGTTTTCAGAATAAAAACATCTCATAATCATTATTAAAACAAATATATATAAAAAACAACAATACACAATCGGTTGCGTTAATTTTATTTAAGAATTATAAAAAAATACTACGTTAAAAAAACACATAGTTCATATATATTGCTAAAAAATTAAATTATAATTATTTTTAGCAACTTGTTCAACTGAAAGATTATGAATAAAAAGCTGTTTCATTCAAAATACTAAAAAAAGTATAAATTATAGAATTTAAGATATTTTCAATACCTCTACATCGTTTTAGTAATACTAAAATTACAGAATAATTGAATTTTTAACTTAATATTCTAAAGGAAAGCTGAATACGAGCGCATTTCTAAAATTGTTTGATTTAAAAACAATTTAAAAAGGCAATCGGTTGTTGAAAAGTTACAAAAAAAGCCCTTTTCGAGATGAAAAGGGCTTAGTCATTGCGTTGTGTATTTAGGGTTTAGAGATTCATTTTTTTAGCATCTTCAACAAACTGTTTTAAACCAATATCTGTAAGCGGATGTTTCAATAATCCTTTAATTGCCGAAAGCGGTCCGGTCATTACATCTGATCCAACTTTGGCACAATTTACAATATGCATCGTATGTCTTACCGAAGCCGAAAGTATCTGTGTATGATAATCGTAATTATCATAAATTTCTCTGATTTCAGCAATAAGATGCATTCCGTCTGTTGAAACATCATCTAATCGTCCTAAAAACGGAGAAACATAAGTCGCTCCGGCTTTCGCCGCCAATAAAGCCTGACCTGCCGAAAATACTAAAGTTACATTGGTTTTAATTCCTTTTGAAGAAAAGTATTTACAAGCTTTTATTCCGTCGCCAATCATTGGTAATTTCACCACAATCTGCGGATGCAAAGCTGCAAGCTCCTCTCCTTCTCTTATCATTCCGTCAAAATCAGTAGAAATTACCTCAGCAGAAACATCGCCGTCGACAATATTACAAATGTCTAAGTAATGTTTTAAAATGTTGTCTTTTCCTGTAATTCCTTCTTTTGCCATCAAAGACGGATTTGTCGTTACGCCGTCAAGAACGCCAAGAGATTGTGCTTCTCGAATGTCTTCCAGATTAGCGGTATCAATAAAAAATTTCATGTGTTTTTTTGTTTAAGGTTGGTGGTTATTTTGTGGTCTGCGAATGTTTTAATGGAGTGTAATCGTATGGTTTGTCATTTCGAGGAACGAGAAATCGCACTAGTAATTCCGCATGCAAAATCGCCAATCTTTGTAGAGTTTCTTGTGCGATTTCTCCTTTCAGTCGAAATGACAAGATTGTGTGGGTATTTCTTTTGTAGAGACGCACAGCAGTGCGTCTAACTTCCAGTGAGAAAAAAATGTGCATTTCGACCGATTCTGCTCTTCAAAAAACCTTCAATAAAAAAATAACTCACTTAATAATTTTATCAAACTGACTTTATTTTAAACCTCAATTTTCAAAAAATAGCAACTAAACCTTAAATCTATTTTTGTCAAATCTAAATCTCAAAAACAAGTCATAATCTAAATACACATTCTCTCTATTTTTTATCTAAAAAATTACTGAAACAGTTGTTGAACAATTCCCACTTTCTACAGCTATCACATTTTTTAGATAGTTTTCTCACTAATAAATTTTAAACACATAGATGCATAGTTTTTCTTTGTCGATAAAGGCGCTTCACTTGTTTAAACACACATAGCACTATGTGTAAAAATCTAGATTTTTTTTCGCCTCTTTTTATAAAAATTCAAATCTATGTTTCTATGTGTTTAAATAAATTATTAAATATATTGGTTAATGATATTTTCAAACAATTCTTGTTTACCACTTTGAAGTGTTAACTCTCCGTTTTGGTTTGCGATATCGTATAAATCTTTAAGGTTTAATTTTCCGTTTTCGAAATCTTTTCCTTTTCCTGCATCAAATGAGCTGTATCTTTCTGTTCTTAATTTTTCGTAAGGAGAAGAAGTAATGATTTTATCTGCAGTCAATAAAGCTCTTGCAAAAGTATCAGCTCCACCAATATGCGCTAAGAAAACATCTTCTAAATCAGTAGAATTTCTTCTGATTTTAGCATCAAAATTAACTCCACCACCTTGTAATCCGCCAGCTTTTAAGAAAACCAACATCGCTTCAGTAGTTTCCTGAATGTTATTTGGGAACTGATCTGTATCCCATCCGTTTTGGTAATCACCTCTGTTTGCATCGATGCTTCCTAACATTCCTGCCTTTGCTGCAACTTCTAATTCGTGTTGGAAAGTATGCTGTGCCAATGTAGCGTGGTTTACTTCGATATTGATTTTGAAATCTTTATCTAAACCATATTCTTTTAAGAACCCGATTGCCGTCGCCGAGTCAAAATCGTATTGATGTTTTGATGGTTCCATTGGTTTTGGCTCGATAAAGAAAGTTCCTTTAAAACCTTGCGCTCTTGCGTAATCTCTAGACATTGCAAGGAATTGCGCCATGTGGTCTAATTCTCTTCCCATATCTGTGTTTAGTAAAGACATATAACCTTCTCTACCACCCCAGAATACGTAGTTTTCTCCACTTAAAGCAATTGTTGCATCAAGCGCCAATTTTACTTGTCCTCCGGCTCTTGCCACTACATTAAAATCAGGATTTGTAGCCGCTCCGTTCATGAATCTTGGATTAGAGAAACAGTTTGAAGTTCCCCAAAGTAATTTAATTCCAGACTCCGCTTTTTTCTGTTTTAAGTAATCTGTAATGAATGCTAAACGTTTTTCTGATTCTGCGAAAGTTGCTCCTTCAGCAATCAAATCGTAATCGTGAAAACAGAAATAATCGAATCCCATTTTGCTGATAAATTCAAAAGCAGCATCTGCCTTATCTTTTGCAGCCTGATACGGATCTGATGATTGATCCCAAGCAAAATGTTGTGTTCCAGGTCCGAATGGATCACTTCCTTGTCCGCAGAATGTATGCCAGTAAGCGATAGCAAATCTAAAATGCTCACGCATTGTTTTTCCAGCTACAACTTGCTCTGGATTGTAATATTTGAATGCCAACGGATTATCAGATTCCTTTCCTTCAAATTTTATTTGGCCAATACCTTTGTAGTATTCTTTATCTCCTAAAACTATCATTTGTTCTTTTATTTAGTTGTTAATATTAATTCTAATTCTTGTTTCCATTTCTGGTAAGCAGTTTCATAAGGTTGTTTATTGTGCAGCGGTAAAAACGCCATTACATGATCGTTGTCACTAACATTTGCTCCAAATTTGCTGTAATCACCATCTTTTAAACCAACAGCTCTTGCTGCACCAACAGCTCCGGTTGTATTATAAATTTCAATTTCGTGACCAATTAAAGTAGCTACTGTATTAGAGAAAATCTCTGAACGGAAAAGATTATCATTTCCGGCTCTAATTACATTAATTGTTGCATTATCATCCTTTAAACATTCCATTCCGTACACAAACGAAAACGCAATTCCTTCTAAAGAAGCTCTAAACAAATGCGCACTATTGTGAATATTCAAGTTGAGGTTTAAAAAATGAGTTCCGATGTTTTTATTATTGAACATACGCTCAGCTCCATTTCCAAACGGAATCACGACAACTCCTTCTGAACCTACTTCTACATTTGAAGCTTTTTCATTCATAACTTCATAACTTTCGTTCCCCATATTATTACGAAGCCATCTGTACTGAATTCCAGCTCCGTTAATATTTAAAAGTTTACCAACTCTTGGCGTTTCTAATTCATAATTTACGTGAACGAAATTGTTTACTCGAGTGCTTTTTCCAGATGACATTTCGCTTACCGCATAAAATACGCCCGAAGTTCCGCCCGTAGCCGCTACTTCTCCCGGATTCAAAACATTTAAGGCCAAAGCATTATTTGGCTGATCTCCCGCTCTGTAAACAATTGGAATTCCTGCCGGAAGACCGGATGCTGCCGAAGCTTGTTCTGTAACAACGCCCTGATTAGTGAAATTTTCTACGATTTTTGGCGTCAATGAATTATCGATTCCGTAATAATCCAAAAGCCAATCTGCTACTTTATTTTCTTTATAATCCCAAAGCATTCCTTCAGACAAACCGTTTTTAGTTGTCGTTACTTCGCCCGTTAATTTCAAAGCGATGTAATCTCCCGGAAGCATGTATTTATCAATTTTATTGTAAACTTCAGGTTCGTTTTCTTTCACCCATTTTAGCTTTGAAGCGGTAAAATTTCCCGGAGAATTCAGTAAATGCTCCATACATTTCTGCTCTCCAATTTCGGCGAAAGCCTTATTTCCAATTTCAACCGCACGGCTGTCGCACCAAATAATTGAATTTCGAAGCGCATTTCCAGCTTTATCCACGATCACTAATCCGTGCATTTGGTACGAAATACCAATTCCCTGAATTTTCGATGCATCGATATTAGCTTCACGAATTGCCCTTTTGGTTGCCGTACAAATGTGCTGCCACCAAATTTCTGGATCTTGCTCTGCCCAATCCGGGTGAATCGACAAGATTTCCATTTCGTTTTGCGGTT
Source organism: Flavobacterium sp. 2755 (assembly GCF_031455715.1). Taxonomy (NCBI): domain Bacteria; kingdom Pseudomonadati; phylum Bacteroidota; class Flavobacteriia; order Flavobacteriales; family Flavobacteriaceae; genus Flavobacterium; species Flavobacterium sp. 2755. The sequence continues at coordinate 25,499 of NZ_JAVDTG010000015.1, read as the reverse complement.
CATTCAAAACGATTACTTTTTTACCCGTTTCAGCCTCAACCAAGGCTGCCTTGACCGAAGAACTTCCAATATCATATCCGATATAATACATACTATAATGATTCTCTTATTATTAATTTTGTTGGCACATAACATTTCGTTTCTTCGTCATGCGTAATAAATGCCGCTGCTTTGGTTCCTAATTCTTTGAAATCAGTTGAGACAACTGAAATTCCTTTATAAATAAATTTCTTCATTGGCGTTTCGTTATACGACAAAAAACCAACGTCTTTTCCAGGTTCAAAATCTTTCTCTTTACATTGCTCTAAAAAGTATCCTAAAATCCTGTCACTTACACTGATATATGCCATTCCTTTTTCGATATTGAACTTTTTCGGATCTGTTACAATCTCATATTCAAAACTAAAATCAGCACAGAATTTCTTAAAAAAATCAACCGTTTCCTTAGGGTGATTTGTAAAATCCGGATACACAAATTGTATCTTTTTATACTTTTTAAACAAATCAGCCGCTTCTGTCAAAGACTCATAAAACGCTTTTCCAAAATCCTGAAAAACATAATTATTCGTTTTATCAGCCTGAATATTCCAGTCTATCAGAAGCAGTTTATCTTTTGAAATCGCCGACAAAGCCGGAGCAATTTCCTTGTGATCAAAATTCATCACCACATATTTGTAATACTTCCCGATTCCGTTATTAATGATCGTTTTAAAAACATCAATATTATAATGGTGAAACTGCACATCTGTAATTACATTATCCGGCAGGTTATTGACAAATGAATGGTACAAAACTTCTTTATACGCCTTAAAAGTGTCTAAAACCAAAAGCACTTTTCTCGTTTCGCCCGAAACATAATAGCCTTTATTCGGCACAGATTCAATCGTATTTTGATCTTTTAAAATCGTATACGCTTTAAAAACAGTGTCTCTAGAAAGCTGATATGTTTTGCAGATTACATTTACTGACGGAAGCAAATCTCCCTTTTGTAAAATATTCTCGGCAATAGCATTCGTAATCCCGTCAACCAATTGTTGGTACTTCGGAATATCACTATCGTGATTAATTATAAACTCAAATTTTTCTTCTTCTTTTAGCATACCGTTCTGTTCCGTTCTGTTATGCTAAAGTAAATAATTGTATCTTATAAAAAAATACTTTTTGTATTTAAATTGTTAACTTTTAAATCTCTTTAAACTTATACTTTGGGCGTGCCCCTCCGGGTCGGGCTATCCGTTTCAAGTCCTCGCACTTCCTTCGTCAGGCTGCGGGCTTTCCACTTCTATCCCTCACGCAAACCAACCTTGCAAGAAACCCTAAAACCAACACAACCGATTGTATTTTTCAAGAAATTTTTTTAATCTATCAATCTTCTTATTCCATACGGATCAATCGTAACAATCGAACCATCTTCCAGATAATCGATTTTAGTTACTTTCATACTTCTTAAATGCGTCACGCCTTTTGATAAACTCGAATCGTGATAAAACAAATACCATTCGTTCTCCACTTCACAAATAGAATGATGCGAAGTCCATCCCACAACCGGATTCAAAATTCTTCCCTGATATGTAAACGGTCCATACGGATTATCACCAATGGCGTAACAAATAAAATGCGTGTCTCCGGTTGAATACGAGAAATAATATTTTCCGTTGTATTTATGAACCCACGAAGCTTCAAAAAAGCGACGGGCATTATCTCCAGCCGGCAAAATTTCTCCGTTTTCATCCAGAATTTTAATTTCTTTCGGTTCTTCTGCAAACTCCAGCATATCATCACGAAGCAAAGCTACAATTGGCCCTAAAGCAGGTTCGTTTCCAGAAGGTTCTTCGTTATCGGGATCGTATTTATTGTTTCTGTATTTCTGCAATTGTCCGCCCCAGATTCCGCCAAAATAAATATAATGTTTACCATCTTCGTCTTCAAAAACTGCTGGATCAATACTGTAACTTCCTTTTATCGCATCTGGCTCCGACTTGAAAGGTCCTGCGGGAGAATCTCCAACGGCAACTCCAATCTGGAAAATCCCATTAGCACGTTTGGCAGGGAAATACAAATAATACTTTCCATTTTTCTGTGCCGCATCTGGCGCCCACATTTGTTTTTCGGCCCAGGCAACATCTTTTACATGTAAGGCAACACCATTATCAACGGCCTTTGATGAAATGCTTTCCATCGAAAAAACGTGGTAATCTTCCATCCCGAAATGATCTCCGTTATCGTTAAACGGAATTCCCGCATCAATATCATGTGACGGATAAATATAAATTTTACCATTAAATACATGCGCCGACGGGTCGGCCGTATAAATGTGAGAAACTAAAGGCTTTGAAATCGCCAGTTCATTAATTTCCTCGAAATTAATTTGTTCAATGCTATCTTCAGGCATAGTAATGTCTTGGTTTTAAATAATTAAGTTCTTCTTTCTTTTAATTCGGTTTCGATCTGCACTTCCATTTCTTTATTGATTTTATAGAAAAACAATAATCCGGCTCCAATTAAAAATGGAATTGCAGGAAAAATGCTGACCAATAATTTGATTCCGTTTATTGCAGTTTCTGTCTGTACGGCAGAATTTGGCGTGTAATGAAAATATCCTAAAAACAATGTTGTTAAAGCACCACCAATACTTAATCCCGCTTTTAAACCTACCATCATGGCAGAGAAAATAATCGCTGTAGCGCGGCGATTGTTCAGCCATTCCGAATAATCGGCAACATCGGCAATCATCGCCCAAAGAATTGGGATTGTGATTCCGTAGAAAAATCCGTGTAAGATTTGGGAGAAAAACATGAAGCTAATTGACGTTGACGGAAAGAAATAAAAAGCAATAATAAACAACGTTGAAATGAATAAAAACAAACCGAATATATTTCGCTTTCCGTATTTATCTGCAAGGTTTTTAGACAATGTAATTCCCACAATCATAAAGATAATGCCGCCGGCATTAAACAATCCAAATCCGGCTGAAACAGGATCATTACCAAAATGATTCAAACCAATATTCGATAAAGTATCTAAAATAGGCTGAATAAAAAGTGCTAATTGCTCTTTATCAACATAGTTTTCAAAATAATACACATACGAACCGCCTTTCATTGCCAGCGTAATAAAAACCAAAGTGGTAAGCGAAAGCATAATTATCCACGGTCTGTTTTTGACTAAATCGCTTAAATCTTCTTTAATACTTGACTTTTGTTCCGGTTTCGGAATGATTCTTTCTTTCGTTGTCAAAAATGTGATTAACAACATGATAGTACCAATGATTGCCAAAACCGTCATTACTTTTTCGATGCCAATTGCTTTGTCTCCATTTCCGGCACTTTTTATAATGCCGAGCATAAAAACCTGAACAAAAAACTGCGCAAACATAACGGCCACAAAACGGTACGATGACATACTGTTTCTTTCGGACATATCGCCTGTAATTACACCGCTTAAAGCAGAATACGGAAGATTATTTCCAGCGTAAAAAAGCAATAATAAAGTATAGGTTACAACGGCATAAATAACTTTTCCTTTATAAGAGAAATCGGGAGTTGAAAATGCTAACAGCGCCACAATTCCAAGCGGAATTGCAGTTGCCAAAATCCACGGTCTGAATTTTCCCCATTTTGTACTGGTTCTGTCTGCTAACACGCCAATAATGGGATTAAAAATAAAAGCTGCAACTAAACCCACAATCAACATGATGATAGAAGAATCTGTTGGCGATAATCCGTAAATATCGGTGTAGAAATAAGCCAGGTACGTCATCAAAGTTTGAAAAACTAAATTGGCTGCTAAGTCTCCTAAGCTGTATCCAATTTTTTCTTTGATGGATAATTTTTGTGAAATGTTATTCATTTTGTGGTTTGTGGTTAGTTAGTTTATTGTTTTAAACTTAGTTCTTTTTTTGTCATTTCGAGGAACTAGAAATGACAGGATTGTGTTGAATTTAATTTAAAACAATCGGTTGTGTAAAATTATACAAAAAAACATATTACGCAAATTTACTTTACTTTATTTCAAGAATATTTTTAAAAACAACCGATTGTTAATAATATTTTAATTCAAAGCCATTTTAACTCGTTATTCTTCCGTTTTCTTCAACTTTAAAATACTATCGTAAGCTGGTTTATGTTTTAAAACTGCATCAAACGGAAGCGGATAATTCGTTCTTCCTTTTATCGGCCAGTCATTTAGCCAAGATTGTCCATCATAAACGCCCCAAAAAGTAACTCGGCTGATTTTGTCTTTATGCTTTAAAAATAGTTTAAAAATCGACGCGTAACGTTCTGCTAATTGCTTTTGGATAGAATCAGGCAATGATTTAGGATACGGATTCATTTTTGCACTCCCTTCAAAATTCTGATTCACATCGGCACCTTTTAAATCCCACGGATTTGGCAGCACGGTAATATCCAATTCTGTAAAAGCAACTTTAATCCCTAATGCCGAATATTCTAAAATACTTTTTTCAATTTCTTCAATCGACGGACTTTGCAATCTCCAATGTCCCTGAATACCAACACCGTCAACCTTTCCTCCTGCTGCTTTTACTTTTTTGATTAAAGCAATTGCTCCGGCCCTTTTTGCTGGTTCTTCGATATTATAATCGTTGTAATATAGCTCCGCTTTCGGGTCTGCTTTTTCTGCCAGTTTAAAAGCATCAACAAGGTATTTTTCGCCAAGTGTTTTCAAAAAAACAGATTGTCGCAAAGTTCCATCGTCGTTTAAAGCTTCATTTACAACATCCCAAGAATTGATTCTGCCTTTATATTTGGAAACAATTGTCTTGATATGATCTTTCATAAAAGCTTTCATTTCGGTACTATTCGCTATTTTTTCCATCCAAGGCGCTAATTGACTGTGCCATATCAAAGTATGCCCGTGAATAAACATTTTATTCTTTTCGCCATATGCTACAAATTTGTCTGATAAAGCAAAATCATACTTGTCTTTTTGCGGATGCGTGAACATCGACTTCATAATATTTTCCGGCGTGATTGCATTAAATTCTTTCTTGATCAATGAATCAACTTTTGCATCTTTTTCTTCAATTTGATCTGCACTTAAAGCGGTTCCGATATAGAAGTCGTTTTTGTAAACGTCTTTTAATGAAGCGGTTTCTTTTTGCGATGTACAGCTTACAGTCAGCAAAGTCGTGACGGCAAACAAATAAGGTTTAATAAATTTCATATATTTTTGGTTTAATAGTTAATAGTTTTTTCTTTCTCTCAAAGATTATTCTCAATCTTGTCATTCCGAGGAACGAGGAATCGCACTCGGGATTCGACAAAGATTGGCGGCATTCTGTGTGGAGTTTCTAGTGCGATTCCTCGTTCCTCGGAATGACAAACAGAGCGGATTATTTCTTCTTAAAACTCTCCGGCGGGCCTAAATACGACTCCAATAATTTTCCTTCTTCGGTTTCAATTACAATCTTTTGAAGCAACAAAGCTGGATCGACGGCATAAATTTTCAAAATATGATTTCCAGCCTTTTCAATAGTATGCGATGATATTATTATTTCGATATTATTCGCAACAGATTCTGCCCAAGCTTTTTCTGAATTATCCTGATTGAAATTGATTATTTGTGGTTTTTCATTATCAAAAGCAATTCCGTATTTCAAGCCGTCACGAATTGTAAAATTAATTGTTGGCGAAAAATAAGCGTGAACTTTTACATTTCCTTTGCTAAAAAAATGAACGTCGTATTCTAACCTTGGAGATTGTTCCGAGATTTCAATAGGTTTTATATTTGAAGGTTTTATTGTTATTCCTGAATCTGTTTTACCAAGATTTGGAATTATCGTCCATTTTACTGAATCTGAATTGATTGCTTTTGAATAATTTTGGGCTTCAATTGAAATATATCCATTGCTCTCAACAAAGCCATGAACTTTATCTGATTTGATATTATTGGTATTTACTTCAACCTTGTACTTTTTATCGTCTGCTGAAATTGTAAGTTGAGCTTTAGTTATTCCTTTTGGAGCTTTTTTCCAGTCGATGTTTACTATAATTCTTCTTTCTGAATGAATTGTTCCTTTCATTAAAGAAAATAAAATCCAATTGTTTTTATTTTCAATATTAAGCTGAAAAGATTTTACGCCTCGATTAAATAAATCAATATAAGACGACTTATTTTCAAGAGAATTAAAAGTCGGCAGAACAATTGTTTTATTATTATTTGAATCATAAACCTCATCGCAATTTTCGACCGTAATTCCAGGATTTGTTGCAGTATCGTAAAAAACAACTTTTGTTTTCGGAATTACATTTTTATCAGGCTGCTGCCAATTATCATAACCAATATGTGTTTGCGACATCATATGATTCCATTTTACGTTTGCTAATTTCGTATGGTAGTAATTCGTCAGCAGACTGTCTTTCTCAAATAATTCTTTTACTTTTTCAGCATACACATTTGCAATGGCATTTCCCTGACTTGCATACAATTCATTTTTAGCCGTTGCAACATATAACTCATTTAAGTTTGCACTTGCTAAAACAGGAAATAAAACCAGCTGATAAAAAGCATCTTTATATTCTGGCTGTAATTTTTCATTTATTGAATTAGCTTTTTCAACCAGTTTTTGATAATCTTCAACAACCTTTTCTGCTTCGTTATAATTGGTGATGCTGTAGGTTTTTGAATCTAACAATTCGGGTTTTCTGCGAGAATTGTATTTGGTGTATAATTTTAGAATTTCAGCAATATCATTTGCATTTTGATCTCCAAAATTTTCTTTTGCCCAATTCACATAATATTGCTCTAAATTTCCAGCATTGAATTTTTCAGGATTCCACGCCATATCTAAGAAAAATTCTATCGGAAATTCCATTGGTTTAATGTCGCCCACATTTACAATCCAAATTTTATCAACGCCATATTGATAAGCTAAATCCATTTGTTCCCAAACTCTTTCAATTTGGTTTGTGTTAATCCATTTGTAATTTCTTGGTCCGCCAACGTAATCGTAATGATAATAAATTCCGTAACCGCCTTTTCTTGGTTTAGAATCTAGTTCTGGCAGTTTGCGGATATTTCCCCAATTATCATCGCAAAGTAAAAGCGTAATATCATCAGGAACCGTCATTCCTTTGTCGTAATAATCCTGAACTTCTTTGTAAAGTGCCCACATTTGAGGTGTTTCTTCGGCTGGTTTTTTCGTAACTTCTGCAATGATATTTCTTTGGGTTTTTACGATATTTTCTAGTAAATCAATTGCAGTTCCTTCGGTCATTGGCTCGTCGCCGTCGCCGCGCATTCCGACAGTTACAATGGTTTCGTTGTTTCCCATTCTTTTAATTCCGTCTTTCCAAAAGTTAATTAAGGCTTCAGAATTGGTATTAAAATCCCATTTTCCGTTTGCTTTTCCCCATTCTACATGCGCTCTTGTTAGCGGTTCGTGATGTGAAGTTCCCATTACAATTCCGTATTCGTTGGCCAAAACAGCATTCTGCGGATCTTCTACATAAAACATTCTGCCCCACATTGCCGGCCATAAATAGTTGCCTTTCATTCGCAAAATCAATTCAAAAACTTTATCGTAGAATTTTGAATTGAATCCGCCAAATTTCTCAAATGCCCAGCCAGATAAAGCGGGAGCTTCGTCGTTTATAAAAATTCCTCTGTACTTTACTTTTGGTTCTCCCTGCGAATGTATTCCGGGTAAAACATGCAATTCTGATTGTTTTTTTATCGGAACATCTGCCCAAAAATACCAAGGCGAAACACCAATTTGATTGGATAAATCGTAGATTCCGTAAATCGTTCCTCGTTTGTCTGAACCTGCAATTACTAAGGCTTTTTTAATTCCTTTAAAAGGATTTTCAATAATCTGGGTCGTAAATTTTTCCCATTTTCCGCGAAGTTCGTTTGGATCAATTTTTCCTTTTTTGACTAATTGATCTATAATTTCGCTTTTTCCGAGTGTTCCTATAATAACAACAAAATCTTCTGCTTCTGAAATTTTATTGATTCGTTTTGGATGCAAATCCGAAACCTGAAAAATGTCATTTTCTAAATGCCCAACAACTTTTAAAACGCCTGAAAAATCATTTTTGTCAACTAAAATAGAAGCTGTTTTTCCTTTTGAAACTAAAGGAAAGTTTTCGACGGAAGCCTGATTTACTACATATTTCTCTGGATTTATTGCATGCGATTTTGTGCTTAATCCGATGAGGAAAAGCAGTAAAAACTTATATAGCAACTTAAAATTTAAACACATAGAGACATAGTTTTTCTTTGTTTGTATAAAGACGTTTCACTTGTTTAAACAAACATAGCTTTCGCCAGTTTTGTCATTTCGACGTAAGGAGAAATCGCACTCGGGATTCGACAAAGATTGGAGACATTCTGTGCGGAATTTCTCGTGCGATTCCTCGTTCCTCGGAATGACAAACAGTACGTTTTACAAATTCAACTTATAAGCAATTCCCGTTTCTAAACCCCTTAACTCAGCAAGCCCTTTTAACCTTCCTGTCAAAGAATATCCCGGATATGTTTCTGTCGTTTCATCAACGGAATGCAGGAAACCATGATCGGGACGCATTGGCAGACTTATTTTTGTTTTGTTCATTAACAATAATAATTTCTCTACGATAACTTCCATATTAACATCGCCATTTAAATGTTCTGATTCTCTGAAAATTGTTTCGCTTTCGCGGATGGTATTTCGGAGATGTAGAAAGTGAATTCTGTCTCCAAAATCATCTATAATTTTTTCGAGATTGTTTTTCGGGTCGGCACTTAACGAACCTGTGCAATAACACAATCCGTTTGCTATTGATGGAATGGTATTAAAAATCGCCTCTAAATCAGCTTCTGTTGAAACAATTCTCGGAAGTCCTAAAACCGAAAACGGCGGATCGTCTGGATGAATTGCTAATTTTGAACCTGTTTTTTCTGCGACCGGAGCGACTTCTGATAAAAAATAAATCAGGTTTTCTCTTAGTTTTTGATTGTCGATATTCGCATAATTATCTAATAAAGATAAAATCTGTTCTGCCGTAAAGTTGATCGTACTTCCCGGTAATCCTAGCAAAACATTTTTAAACAATAATGCTTTTTCCGGTTCTGAAAGTTTATTGCCGAAATTCAAGGCGTTTTGTTTTTGAATTTCAGAATAATCATTTTCAGCGTTTGGTCTTTTTAAAAGGAAAACATCAAAATAGGTAAACGCATCCTGATTGTATAGCAATGCTTTACTCCCGTCTTCGTTAATAAAATTATGATTCGTACGTACCCAATCCAGAATCGGCATAAAATTATAGGTGATGATTTTGATCCCGCATTCTGCCAGATTACGTAAACTGATTTTATAATTTTCGATGTATTGCTGATAATTTCCTGAAGCTCTTTTGATTTCCTCGTGAACCGGAAGACTTTCCACCACAGTCCATTCCAGTCCGTAATTTCGAATGATTTCCTGTCTTTCTTTTATGTCAGCAATTGTCCAGACATCGCCAACGGGAATTTGGTGCAAAGCGGTTACAATTCCTGTTGCTCCGGCTTGTTTAATATCGATTAAACTTACGTTGTCGTTTGGTCCGAACCATCGCATGGTTTGCTGCATTTTTATCATACTTTTTTTTTGTGCCACGAAGGCGCTAAGTCACAAAGTTTTTCTCTTCAAAGTTTTTAAAATAAAACTTTGTGACTTAGCGACTTTGTGGCATTTTCACAATTAAAACCCAATACTGTTTCCTCCATCAACTGGTAAAACGGTTCCCGTTGTATATTTTGATTCGCTTAAAGCGAAATAATAAACGGCATCTGCAATGTCTGAAGGTTCACCTAAATAACCCATTGGTGTTCTTCCCAGTACTTTATTTTTTCTTTCGGGATCATTGTCCAAAGCTGTTGATGACATTTTGGTTTTGATAAATCCTGGCGCAATGCAGTTTATACGAATGCCAAACTGAGCCAATTCTACTGCCATGGCACGTGTCATCGATTCAATCGCGCCTTTACTTGATGAATAGGCAATTACTTTTGGGATTCCATATTGTGAAGCCATTGAACTGATGTTGATGATGCTTCCGCCTCCGTTTTCTTTCATGTTTTTTACGACTTCTCTACTTACAGCAAAAACGCTTAAAAGATTGGTATGAATTATGGATAAAAAATCTTCATCGGTTACATCTGTAAATTCTTTTTTCATATTGATTCCGGCATTGTTTACCAAAATATCGATTGGGGCATTTTTGGTTATACTTTCGATCATGGCTGGAATTGCTTTCAAATCATTTAAGTCAAAAATTACCGGAATTGCATTTTCTCCAATTTCTTTGCAGGCTTCTTCTGTTTTGTCTTTTGTTCTTCCGACGATGTAGGTTGTGATTCCGTTATCACATAATTTCTTTGCGGTTGCAAATCCTAAACCTGAATTTCCTCCGGTTACTATTGCTGTTTTTTTATTCATAATTTTTAAAATATATTTTTTGGTATTTGGTATGCGGATGACACGGATTCGCTATCGCGAAAACGCTGATTTGCACGGATTTTTTGTTCTTTTTTATTGAGAAGAATCCGTTTTTTTTCCGTGTCTTCGCGATAGCGAATCCGTGTCATCCGTGTTACATTTACTTCATAATTTACTTACCCATTTCCCGGTGCAAATGGGAATTTTAATGATTTAAAATACTCTAAAGTTTGGGTTGGTTTTTCTACTCCGACAGGAAGTTCTTTTCCTGAAAATTGCTGAAAATATAATAAGCAGGCGTCTCGCCACCATTTTGCTTCTTTCTGCTGAATTTCGAGCAGCATTTTAACTTCATTGAAACGTTCGCTGTCAACATATTTTTCTGCTTGATTCCAAACATTTTGCATCTCTTTGACTTGATTTACGCCTTCTTGATATTTCAATGCTAAACCATTCCATAGTGTTTCTCCGTTTTTTAGTTTATAACCCCATGAAACGTGATGAAACCATAATAAATCTTTTTCTGGGCATGTTTCTATGTTATCAAAAAGTTTTTCTATTTCTGGCGCATATTGCGAAGTGGCATTGGTTCCCGACTTTGATCTGTCAAAACCAATTCCGTTTTTATCTGCTTTATGGTAATAAGTCGGGTTCCATTCTGGACGTGATAAATTAGAAACCCACGGTCCTGGTCCGTAATGATGTCCGGTATCCATAATATGATGTAGACCAAGTGGTGTCATATAATTTACAACGGCTTCACGCGATTCGATCATCATAGCTGCAACTGGTTTTATGAAATTTTCATCGTTTGAAAAAGTACATCTTAACCATTCATCAGCAATGGTTTCAGAGTCTAAATACGGATTCCACGCCAGTCTTCCGAAACCGTACCAATTGGCTTGTGCAAAAGGGTGTCCTGTCCAGTTTAAATCATTTCCGATATTAGCAACTCCGGCAATTCCGGTTAGTTTATTTTGATATAAAGTACCGTCAATGACTTTGGCAACGGTTGAACCTTTTCCTTTTTGATAGGTATCTGATTCTAAAACTTCCTGAAATAATTTTGGCAGAAAAACTAAATGTGTGCTAAAACCTAAATATTCCTGCGTGATTTGAAATTCCATCATTAAAGGCGTTTTTGGCATGGCGCCAAATAACGGATGAAACGGTTCTCTGGGCTGAAAATCGATCGCGCCGTTTTTTACTTGGACGATTACATTTTCCTTGAATTTTCCATCATATGGCTGAAATTCGGCGTAAGCTTGTTTTGCACGATCGTTTGCATCATGTTCTGAATATACAAAGGCTCTCCACATAATTATACCTCCAAACGGCGCAACGGCATCGGCAAGCATATTAGCACCGTCGACGTGATCTCTTCCATAATTTTGCGGACCGGGCTGACCTTCTGAATTGGCTTTCACTAAAAATCCTCCAAAATCTGGAATTCGTTTGTAAATTTCAGTTGCTTTATTTTTCCACCAATTGATCACTTCAGGATCTTTTGGATCGGCTGTTTTTAGGTTTCCTATTTCGATTGGTGCTGAAAATCTTGCAGTTAAATAGACTTTTATTCCGTAAGGTCTAAAAACATTTGCCAAGGCTTCGACCTTTTCTAAATATTGCGGCGTTAAGATTAAAGCATTTGCATTTACATTCGTCAAAACTGTTCCATTGATTCCTATTGAGGCATTTGCTCTGGCATAATCAATATAGCGCTGATCGATAAAATCTGGTAATTTCTGCCAGTTCCATAAAGAGAAACCTGCATAACCGCGTTCAACAGTTCGGTCGAGATTATCCCAGTGATTTAGGATTCTGATATTTGTTTTGGGAGAATCGGTAATATTTAAGTTTTGAATTGATTTATTGGTCTGCATCAATCTTAAAAAATTAAAAACTCCGTATAAAACTGCTACATCATTTTTTCCTGAAATGATAAGCTGTTTTTTATTTTTAAAACGAATTGTTTTAATGATAAAACCTTCGTTGTTTATTTTGTCGAAATCTTCTTTTAAGGCTTTTTGTAAATCCGGATTTAAAAAATTTTGAGAAGCTATAATCAGATTGTTTTCTCCTTTTATTTCTGATTTTATTTCCGGTTTATTTCCCAGCATATCGACGATTGCGTTTTCTAATTCTTTTACGGAAATCTGAGAAGTTTGGGAATTTCCTAAAGAAACAATTCCCTGAATATTGTTTTTATATTCTAAAGCAATTGTTGAATTAGTTATTCTGTCATATTGAAGCCATAGTTTATAATCCTTTTGCGCAAAAGCAGAAAAGGAAATCGAAAGAAACAGAAAAACAAATCTTACTGAAGTCATTTACTAATTAGTTTATTCTTAAAAACTTTCATTTTTACAACATCAACGTTTTGGACTTGAATATTACTATTTGATAAAATTTTAATTCAAAAAATGTATTATTCCAAACAAAACAATAATTGCAATCGGTTGCGTAAAAATATAGGATTGTTGTTTAAGAAAAAAATTTTAGTTCTCTTTTTTTCAAAAAATATATTTCTGTAACAAATAAAAGCAGGATAATTATAAAAACTATCCTGCTTTAGAGGGGTTGAATTCAGTGTTTAAATTCTGAATTTTATATTTTATTTTTGAGAAGATTCTCTTGCCAGTACTTCTGTATTCAAAAAGGTGATTTCTTTTGCATCATCATTTTTAGATGATTTCAAATTTTTGATAATAATTTCGGCCGCTGCTTTTCCCATTTTTTCGGCAGGATGCGTAATTGTCGACAAATTAGGATCTATAATCTGTGAAATTGGGTCGTTATTAAAACCAATTACTTTAAATTCTTCGGGCACTTTTATGCCTCTTTTTTTAGCGGTCTGCACGGCACTTACGGCTAAAATATCTCCGGGAGCAAATAGTCCGTCGGGCATTGGTTTTAAATCAAATAAAGCATTGCTGGCTTTTACTCCATCTTCGTAGGTAACTGAATTTAAATTAATTATCAATTCTTCTTCTACAGTAATATTATGATCTTTTAAGGCTTCTATATAACCCCTTTTTCTTTCATTATAAAGATTTCCTAATTCTGAACCAGCGGTTAAATGTGCAATTCGGATACAGCCTTGTTCTATAAGGTGTTTTGTTGCTTTGTAACCTGCTGTATAATTGTCGATAACAACTCTAAAAGTATTGTAATCTTTAGGAACCCTGTCGACAAATACTAACGGAATGTTATTGTTTGAAAACTGATGGAAGTGTGCCGTATCTCTGGTTTCCATTGCAAGCGAACAAATTACACCGCTTACACGATTACTATACAGCGATTTAGCCATATTTACTTCTTCTTCGTAAGAATCATGCGACTGCATAATAATTACGGTATAATCCGATTTTTGGGCTGTGATTTCGATTCCGCTGATTAAGGACGATAAAAACGGCTGTGTAACGGTTGGGATCAAAACACCAATAGTTCTGGTTTTGTTTCCGCGTAAACCTGCCGCTAAAGTGTTGGGAACAAAGCCCATTTCTTCAGCAGTTTTTTTCACTTTCTTTATCGTTTTATCACTTATGGTATGGTGGTCTTTTAAAGCGCGTGAAATAGTTGATGTTGCCAGGTTTAAACGCTCGGCAATATCGTAAATCGTTACATGTTTATTCTCTTCCATGAAATAAAAAATAGAAATGTAAATATAAACTATTTTCGCTCAAGATGTTCTTAACTATAAATTGGTGTTAAATAAAAAATTCCCGATTAAACCTGCCTGTGATTTAATCGGGAATATAAACCAATAAAAGATCTTTATTTGTCTTTTTTATCTTTTAGAATTTTACCGTCTTTGGTAAATTCCAAATCGATTTTGTTTGTTAAATCAACATCCAAATCTTTGTGCCCATAGTCGATGTGCGTTATTTTTTCGTTTGGATGATTTTTGGCAACATAAGCTTTGATATTATCCGGAATAAAATCGGTTGGAATTGGTTTGCCTTCTCCATCAACTTCACGATACGATCCGTCTTTCCAGAATTCTACTTCTGTTCCGTCTTTCAATATTACTTCAAAACCTTTTTCTCCGTGTTCTGCATCTTTTTTGGCAGTTACCACTGTGGTGTGGCTAAAATGTTTCTTTAAAAATTCCTGCGCTGGTTTTGGGAGTTCTGTAACTTCTATTTTCTTCTGTGCACTGGCCGGGATTGTTAGGGTTAACAATGCTATGGCTAAAAATATTCTATTTTTCATAATTCGTTTATTTAAGTATAGTATTACTAATTTACTACAAGAAAATTTAGCTTCAAATCTATTTAAGAAACTTTTAGTTTTTCTCCTATTTACTAATCAATTGGTTTACAATTATTTTCGGGTTTGTTTTTCTAAAAAGATTATATCACAACTTTGGTTAAAAAACCTATTTTAAGAAACTGGTATTTAATTGTTTTGTGTTATTTTTACCTGTCTGTCTAAAATGGAACAGATTTTATAAACCCCAAGTTTACAAGACTTTAAAAATTACTCTAATTCTGATTTAGGGTACAAACCAAAAATGTATGGCAATTTGGTCCGGAAGGCTTTATTTATTGATTTTTCTCTTTTTATCTTTTAATCTGCTGGCTCAGATTGATAATAAAAAGAAGTCTTTTGTTTCCAAAAGTTCTTCAGAAATAAAGGAGGATAAAATCATTAAATCGCTTTATACTTTATATAATAACGGCGATGAAAAAAAGGCTTACAATAAAGCCCATTCTATATTAAAATCTGCGTACGGCAATCGTTCTACTGCTTGTGCTGATTTGCTTTTGGGTTATTACTTCAATAAAAGGGCGATTATAGATTCTTCTATTTATTATACTAATCAGGCTTTAAAATTTAATACGGTTGTAAATGATTCTTTAAAAAACCGGCTTTTTTCTTTGGGTTACAATCTGCTTGCGATTAATTATAAAACGAGAGGTTTACTTAATGAAAGTAAAAAATGGCATTTAAAAGGTATTGAGGCTTCTCAAAAATACAATGAAAAGAATCTTTATTACACGCATCTGCATGGTTTAGCACTGACTTACAGCGAATTGAGCGATTATAAAAATGCAATTGCATTATTCAAACAATGCCTTGAATATAAAGAAGATGAAGAAATAATTCTGGGAAGTTATATTAATCTTGGAGATATTTATTCTGAAATGAAGGATTATGAAAATGGTAATTATTTCTATAAAAAAGGAAAAGCGATTTGCGATAAAACGAATAACAATCAGGCAGAAGCGGTGATTTTAATTGGACTTGGTGCCAATTATCAATTACAGAAAAAAAATAATGAGGCTTTAAAAGTATATCAGGAAGCGGTTGTTATTGCTGATAAAAATGAACTGAATCAATTAGCTGTTACTGCCAGAAGCAGTATTGGAGATACTTATATTGCATTGAAAAAATACAATGAGGCCAAATTGATATTTTCTGAAGCGCTTCAAAAGTCGGTTCATTTTGGATTGCTTCAAAAACAGAGTTATATTTATGATGAATTGCGAAAAATTGCAATTCAGCAGGAAGATTATAAAAGTGCTTATTCGTTTTTTGAAAAATCAACTCATATTAAGGATTCTATTAATAAACTTCAGAAAATAAAGGAAATTAATGAGTTGGAAATCAAATACAAAACAGCTCAAAAACAAAAGGAAATTGAGGTTTTGAAATTTGAAAATGAGACTAAAAAACTAACACTGGCAAATCAGGAAGAGGCGATAAAAAATATGCTGCTTCAGGAGGAAATTTCTAATAAAAATAATGAAAATACGATTTTGTCTTTTCAGAATTCATCGAATAAAAAACGAAACGAGATTTCTCTTTTAAAGAAGGATCAGCAATTGAAAGCTTTAGAAATCAATCAGCAGAAGAAAACAAAATTGTTTACCATAATTGCTTTTTTGGTTTTATTACTGCCTATTATTGGGCTTTTATTTCAGTATTATAAACGTTTTAAAGTGCAGCATTTACTCAATATAAAGCAGGCAGAAATTAGTTCTCAAAAAATTGACGGAATCCTGAAAGATCAGGAATTAGAGTTGATTAAGGCTTCGATAAGCGGTCAGGATAAGGAAAGACAGCGTATTTCGCAGGAATTACATGATAGTATTGGCGGTAATCTGGCTGCGATAAAACTGCAGGTGAATCATTTAGATGTTTCTAATTTTTCAAATGTTCAGAAAATCAGTCTGCAGTTGGATGAAACGTATCAGCAGGTTCGAAGTTTGTCGCATACTTTACTTCCGAAGAAATTCAGCCAAAATAAGTTTTTGGAAGTTTTGGAATCTTATTTCAGAAATATCAGCGAGGCCAGTAAGATTAAAATTTCGTTTATTCCGTATCCAAAAAAAGAGATTAATGAATTGGATGAAGATATTCAAATTGAAACGTTTAAAATTATTCAGGAACTTTTAACGAATACGATTAAACATGCAAAGGCTTCTGAAGTGGAAATTCAGCTGAATTATATTGAGAATATTCTAAATCTTTTATTTGAGGATAATGGCGTTGGTTTTGATACGGAAAAAAGCTCAAAAGGAATTGGTTTTATTAATTTAGAAACGCGAATTGACAACTTAAAGGGTTCGTTTGTAATTGATTCTAAATTGAAAAGAGGGACGATTGTTAATATTGAAATTCCGGTTTTAGAACCTAGATCAAAAAATAAAATTAAGGGTATTGATTTTAAAAATCAGCTTGACGAATTAAAAAGTAACTAATATATTAGTTTGATGAATAAAATAAATTTACTTATTGCCGATGATCATACCATGTTCCTTCAGGGAATTATGTCTTTATTAGAAAAGGAACCGAATATTGGCACTGTTAATACGGCAATAAACGGGATCGAAGCATTGGAAATAATTAAAAAGGGTAATATTGATTTTATTATCCTGGATATCAGTATGCCGGAAATGGATGGTATTGAATTGAGTAAGATTTTGAAAAAAGAATATCCAGATGTAAAAATCCTAATTGTAAGCACACACAGTAATGTGATGATGATTTCGAGGTTGATTAGAATTGGCGTAAATGGTTATTTGCTAAAGAATGCTGAGAAGTCTGAACTTTTGAAAGCGATTAATACGATTGCTTCGGGAGAAAATTATTTTGCTGAAGAACTGGAAGAAAAACATCTTTCGAACAGTTCTAAAATTGAAAAACAGGTTTCGAATTTAACAGAACTGAGTTCGCGTGAGAAGGAAATTTTGATTTTGATCGCACATGAATATAATACGGCTGAAATTGCCGAAAAAACGTTTATCAGCTTAAATACGGTTAATACACACCGCCGTAATTTATTATCAAAACTGAATGCTAAAAATACGGCGGGGTTGGTAAAATATGCAGTTGAAAATGGTTTGGTTGATTGATTTATTCGAATCCTTTACCCATTCGGTAATTTAAAACGAGCCCAAAAGTATCTGGAATTACTACATTATCAAAGGATTTATTATAGGTACAGATTACCCTGAAATTATCTGAAACATGAAATCCTGCAAGAGCATTTATTGTATTTGAAGTTCGATAACCGCCTCCAAATTCGAATTTGTTTTTGTAGTTTGCTAATAAATTAAAATCGGCCTGAAAAGGTGATCCTTCCATATATTTTACTAAAACACTTGGGTTTAAAAGTAAATCTTCGCGGCTACTTGTAAAAAATCGATAGCCTAAATAACTGTAATATACATTTTTTAAATTGGTGTTATTTTTTGAATTGAAGGCTTCATTTAACAAATTTGGTGCAGATAACCCTAAGTAAAATTTATTATAATTATATAAAAAACCTACACCAACTGTTGGTGTAAAAGTGTGTATGCTTTCTTGAAATTCCGGATCAAATTCTAATCCTAATTCGGTTAAATTTTCGTTATAAAGCATTGCTCCGGCTGTAACTCCAAACGAAATCATTTTGGAATTGGCTGATCTTTTCTCTCCTGCTTTATAATCGGAACCATAATAAATTTTATACGAGTATGAAGTAAAAAAATTGGTTGTGTTTGTGACTCCAATCTCGTCGCGGGATATTCCGGCTGCTAATCCTAATCTGTCTGACCACGCTGATTTGTTTATGGAAAAATCAACATTTTTTGGACTTCTATCAAAAGAGTTGAAATATCCATTTGTGGTCATTGCAATATCTATATCTGAATAATATCCCGCATGTGCGGGATTTATTAAAACAGTATTATAATTATAACTTGAAAAAACTGGTGTTTGCTGTGCATAGGCCTTTTCTAAAAAAATGATTATGATGAGTAAGGCTGTAATACTATTTATTATACTTTTCATGAATTAGCGTTTTAAAACAAGATATCCCTTGAGTTTTTTAAAGTGATGTGGTTGGTTGACACGGATTTCGAAGAAATAAGTTCCTTCTGGTAATTGATTGGCACCCAGATTTCGGCTTTTGTTGGCGATTCCGGTAAATACGTTTGATGTATTGTCGTAGTTTTCGGTTTGAAAAACTAAATCGCCCCAGCGGTTGTAAATTAAAACCTGATTGTTTGGATAATTTGTAATATCATCGATTTGCCAATAATCATTTATTCCGTCGCCGTTTGGAGAAAAACCATATTTTGTTTCGTCTTTATCTTCTGGAACAACTGTTATTGTTACAAAATCTTCGGCTTCACAATTGTATTCATTTTTAAAAACTACTTTATAGGTTGTGGTTGTTAAAGGTGCTGCAATTGGGTTTGCAATTGCATTATTGCTTAATCCATCTGAAGGGAACCATAAAAAAGTTCCATTTTCTGAAGTTACTGCTTCAAGGTTTACAGATTGTCCTTCTGTAATTTGCTGATCATTTCCTGCCTCAACTACAATTGGATTTGTAAATATTTGAAAATGACAATCTTTTGAATTATTACTTTGATCTGAAACTGTTATTTTAACTGTCATTCCTGCTAAATAGTCACTTCCTGCTGCTGGATTTTGAACAATCGAAGGATTTGGATCCATGTTATCTGTTGCAGAAATCATTTTTGTATAATCTGGAATTACGGTTGTATTACATTCCACCATTTGATCTGTAAGACAGGTAAAAACAGGCACTTCATTATCTAATACAATATGTATCACAAAGGAACAACTGGTCTCATTACCACTATTATCCGTAGTATTCATTACTACATTCATTCCGTCAGAAATTGCAGAACCTGGACCTGGGGTTTGTGTTACCGTTAAGTTTGAATCGCAATTATCTGAAACTGTAACCATTGAACGATAATCTGGAAGTGACGTACCCACAAGCAGATTCTGATCTCCAATACAGGTTATTACTGGCGGGGTAGTATCTGCAGAGAGGCTGACAATAAAACTGCATTCTGAATATTGATTTGATGCATCTGTAGCGGTTACGGTAACGGTCATTCCGTCTGTAAAATCACTTCCTGCAGCTGGATCCTGAGTAATTACCGGCGATGGATCACATTCGTCTGTTGCTTTAACTAAAAGTGTATAGTCTGGAATTTTTGATCCGCAGGCTAAAGTCTGATCTCCGATACAGTTATAGATTAATGGCGGTGTAAAATCTTGTTCTGCCGAATGTACAACGAAGGTGCATGCGTCCGAATTTCCAGATTCATCTGTGTATTTTATGTGTATTGAAATTCCGTCATAGAAACGAGTTCCGACTGGCGGTGTCATTTCTGCAGTAATATTATCACTACAATTATCCTGCAGATTCATTATAGGACTAAATGCATAATTGGGGATAAATTCTCCGCAATATAGTGTTACATTTAATGGAATGGTAAATGTTGGGGGTTTGGTATCTGCACCAGTTGCACTAATAATTATACTGCAATTAGTGTAGTGTCCAGCATCATCTTGAGCGGTAAAAACAATTTCCATTCCGTCATAAAAAGCGGTTCCTTCCGGCGGATTTTGAGTAAGTTGTACATTTGTATCTATATCATCTGTTACGGTTAGTAAAGGAAGATAGTTAGGAACTTTTTCTCCACAAGCTAATTGCTGATTTCCCAAACAGGTTAAAACAGGTACTTCATTGTCGATACCATCTGAAATAGTAAAAGTACAAGTTTGAAAATGACTGCTTGCATCGGTTACGGTTAAGGTTACAGTTTGTTTTCCTCCTGTGAATATGGTTCCAGGAATTGGACTCTGTTCTATTAAAGGATTCTGATCACAGTCATCTGTAACGGTTATATTGTTTGTATAATTTGGAATTTCGTCTCCTTTGTCAATAATTTCGTTGTTTGGGCAATTAGCTATAACTGGTTTTTCGGTATCTGTTATATTTTTTTTACCGTAAATAACATATACTCTTCCCGGGTCCTCATTTATTTTTACAGAACCTGAAGAATTATACATTATACTACTTCCAATAATATCATCAAAACCATCATTATTAATGTCTCCGGTAAAATTAAATGATGTATCGTATCCGTGAGAAAATGTTAGTCTTAAACCGTCTTTAGCGGTAAAATTGAACATATTAATAGAACTTTTCCAGATCTCTCTACCGTAAATAATTACAGCACCTGAATTATTTACCGCAAAAAGGTAATCATCTATTCCATCTTTATTAAAATCACCAATACTACCAGATTTGCCTACTGAAGCGAATGAATTTTCTAATTTAAAACCGTTTGTACCGTCAAGATTGTTTAAATCTACTGAAGCCGGAATACTTGCAGAACCAAAAAGGACAAAATCTCTATTGAATGCAATATCATTAAAGCCGTCATGATTAAGATCGCCTACTTTATTTATTCCTGTGTATTTTAAAGATGATGTTGAATGCTGTACAATAAAACCATTGCTGCCATTTAGGGTTGTTACATTAAATTCACTTGGAAAACCTGAGCTTCCGTAAATAATATATCTTTTCTCTCCATCATAAGTAGCCACAGCAATATCTGGAATGCCATCTCCATTAACATCTCCTAATCCTGTTAAAGAATTAGCAATTTTATCAACAGCAGGATCACCGGAAATTGAAAAACCATTGCTGCCATTTAGCTCTGTCGATAATAGTAAGGCTGGAAAAGGACCGCTTTTACCATAAATTATATGTCCTTTTTTTAATTGTCCGCTTCCAAAAACAGCGATATCATCAAAACCGTCATTATTAAAATCGCCAATAGGATCAATCCCTGTACCTATCGTTTCATAATATTCTGTCCCAGAAAATACAAATCCGTTACTTCCGTTTAAACTTGATAAAAAGAATTGAGGGGCAAGACCTCCTGTTTTCCCAAAAATTACATAAACTGCACCTGCATCGTAATTAATATTTTGTTTGTGAGGTGCACTCAACATTAAATCATCTATTCCATCACCATTTATATCGCCTGCAGAAGCTACTACAGTCCCTGTTTTGTTATATCCGTTTAAATCTACATCATCACGAATAATAAACCCGTTCGTTCCATTTAAATCTTTTAAATGAACTGTAGGTGGAAATCCGGTGGTTTTGCCATACACTACATATACACTTCCCTTTATTATTTCCTGTGCATTTTTAAAAGCTCCTGAAGAACTTCTTATATCTCCTACTGAGCTTAATATAAAATCTTGAATACCGTCATTGTTTATATCTCCTGCCTTATTTACACTAAATCCTGTTTGTATAAAACCTGTTTCTCCGTATACCACAAAACCATTTGTTCCATTTAATTCTTCCAACGAAAAATTTACTGTTTTACATGTTGGCGCTGAAGGAGGTGTTTTCAATTTTACTAAAAAAGTACATGAATTTGTGTTTCCGGATAAATCAGTAACAGTAATCGTTACATTGGTATCTCCTTTGAATAAAGTCCCTTGAGGTGGGCTTTGAGTTATTACCAAATCATAATTACTGGTATACAAACAATTATCTGTTACATTAGGTAATAACGTAATATAATTAGGTAATGTTGAATTCACATAAAGTTCCTGATTGACAGGACACTCAATGATTGGCTTAACATTATCTATACGGTCTAAAGTTTCGCCGTAAAAAATATATGCGCTCCCTTTATCCCAATAATAATCTTCTCTTCTGATAGATCCTAATATAAAATCATTTGTCCCATCATTATTAAAATCTCCGATTCCTGCTGCGTCACATGCAAAAGTCTCATTAGAATAACCAACGAAATCATCAAAAATCTGGTATCCAACCGTATTTAAAATTTTATTTTCTTTTACAATTCCCGTAGCGGTATTTCCACCAAAAACAATATATAAGGCACCACTGTTTGAGATTCCTTCTTTAGAAGAAATTGCAATATCATCCTTTCCATCGTGATTAATATCTTTTACTCCTGCTACTGAAAATCCAAACTGATCATTGTATTTATTTCCTTGAAAAACTACACCTGTTGCTGGTGTTATACTTGTTATAGAAAATGAAGCCGGAAATGTATTCCTTCCAAAAACAACATAGGCTCCACCGACACCGCTAACTCCGTCAAGATCTTTAAATGGAGCCCCTACTATAATATCATCAATACCATCATTATTAAAATCACCTGCTGATGCAACTGATTTTCCCATTCGGTTTTCCTTTATAGAATTGGTTATAATTGTCCCTTCTGATGCATTCAAAATATCCAAATCTATTATTGCAGGAAAACTTAAATTTTTACCAAATATCAAAACAACCCTTCCTGAATAAGGATTTGCTGAATCTTGAAAAGATGGAAATCCTAAAACTAAATCATCGATTCCATCATTATTTATATCTCCAGCATTGTGGCCAATACTGTCTCCATACCAAACTGGATATCCTGATATTTTAAAACCATTTGTACCATTTAATGATGAAGTGACTAAATCCGTAATACCTGCAGCTCCAAAAACAACATAATTATTAGTTCTTGCAGCGTAAAATTCAGTAATGACAACATCAGATATTCCATCGTGATTCACATCGCCAGCATAACTTACATCTATTATATATGTATTTGCCTCTCCATTACAGGTAATAGAAATTCCTTTTGTATTATCAATATCGGTTCTGTTGTAAAGTGGCTGAAATGTATTAGCCCCAAAAAATACTTGTGCGGTTGCCATCCCTTCCTCAGTATAATTTCCAATAATAATATCATCAATTCCATCATTATTAAAGTCACCAGCCGGGCTTAGCATAGTTCCTAATTTTTCGCCAGCGGCAACACCCCTAATTACAAAACCATTAGTTCCGTTTAAGGCAGCAACATCAAAAGTTTTAAATGAAAATCCTGATCCACCAAAAATGACATAAATCTCACCTACATCTTTCATTCCGCCAAAATCAATTCCCGGCGCTCCAATCATAATATCCGGTATACCATCATGATTGATATCTCCTGCACTTTTTGTTGTGTATCCTAAATCATCTTCATTAGCTTTACCTTCCAATAAAAATCCATTCGATCCGTTTAAAACAGAAACCGGTATTTGAGCACAACCATTCTGACCGTTTGAAATCCATATTCCAGCGAAAAAAAACAGGAATAAGAAAATTTGAAACTTTGGTGTTATTTTTAAAATAGTTCTATTACTTTTCATTCTGCAGCTATATATTTTGACTTTTCACAAGTTGCAAAACTATAGCTCAACTGAATTTCATACATCACTATAAATAATGATTTTTTAATAATTTAAGTTAACACCATCATATTAATATTCATAAAGAATAATTTGTAATTTAGTCTAAACCCTTAAATTTTAAACATATGCGTTGTACCGCAATCATTTCAATGATTATACTTTTAACATCTTGTAAAAATGAACCAAAATCTGATGTTCTTACCAATTATTTTACTTACGATCAAAATAATGTAGAATCAGCTGGTGTAAAAATGATTCCTATAAAAACACCTATAGGTGAATTTAAGGTTTGGACAAAACGTTTTGGAAACAATCCAAAAATAAAAATCCTATTATTACATGGAGGCCCGGCAATGACACACGAATACATGGAATGTTTTGAAACATTTTTTCAACGTGAAGGTTTTGAATTTTATGAATATGATCAATTGGGATCTTATTATAGTGATCAGCCAAAAGACAGCAGCCTATGGACAACCGACCGATTTGTAGATGAAGTAGAACAGGTTAGAAAAGCAATTAATGCAGATAAGGATAATTTCTATGTATTAGGAAATTCGTGGGGAGGAATTCTTGCTATGGAATATGCTCTAAAGTATCAACAAAATATGAAAGGACTATTAGTGTCAAATATGATGGCAAGCGCTCCTGAATATGGAAAATATGCTGATGAAGTTTTAGCAAAGCAAATGAAACCCGAAATTTTAGCAGAAATAAGAGCTTTAGAAGCTAAAAAAGATTTTAGCAATCCGAGATATATGGAATTATTACTCCCAAATTTCTACAAAGAACATTTATGTAGATTAAAGGAATGGCCAGACGGACTAAATCGTGCCAGCAAACATGTAAATGGAGAAATTTATACAATGATGCAAGGCCCAAGTGAATTTGGGATTAGCGGAAGATTAGCAAAATGGGATATTAAAAATCGTTTACAAGAAATTACAATTCCAACACTTATGATTGGTGCCAAATATGACACAATGGATCCAAAAGCAATGGAAGAACAAAGTAAATTAGTTAAAAAAGGACATTATTTATATTGCCCAAACGGAAGTCATTTAGCCATGTGGGATGATCAAAAAGTCTTTATGAATGGTGTAATTCAATTTATTAACGACGTTGATAGTAAAAAAATATAATAAGACATAAATTCCAACACACTGATTTACAGAACCATAAACATCAATAAAATAATTATAAAATTTCTCTTAGCGTCTGCTGTAACTTACTTTTTTGCTTTT
The DNA here is from genome assembly GCF_031455715.1 of Flavobacterium sp. 2755. Classification (NCBI taxonomy): domain Bacteria; kingdom Pseudomonadati; phylum Bacteroidota; class Flavobacteriia; order Flavobacteriales; family Flavobacteriaceae; genus Flavobacterium; species Flavobacterium sp. 2755. Next base: position 299 of record NZ_JAVDTG010000015.1, on the reverse strand, counting down.
AGAATAAACAAGTTATCGTTTTACAGCATTAGTGCATAATATTAATTTCGAATATTCGACTTTAAGTTCAAAAAATATTACCTGCGGTTTCAACCGCAGGACCGTCCTGCATGACCTGGTAGATTCCAGCTAATATTAGTTTTTTAACCGAAAAAGATTTTAGTTCCCAAAACATTTACAAAACAAAAAATCCTCATCAAATAAATGATGAGGATTCTTAAAAGAAAGGCGACGACATACTCTCCCACAATACTGCAGTACCATCTGCGCAGGCGGGCTTAACTACTCTGTTCGGGATG
>NZ_JAVDTG010000014.1:0-117582 GCF_031455715.1 Flavobacterium sp. 2755 | reverse complement strand
AGCTTCGGGAACGTTTAACTATTCGATCCCTTTAACCGGCGGGTGCGGAACGGTAAATGCAACGGGAACTATTATTGTAACACAAGCAAATACTGCCGGAACTGCATCTGCAGCACCAACTTTATGTATCAATATTCCCCTTACGGCCATTACTCACACAACAACTGGAGCTACAGGTATAGGAACAGCAACTGGATTACCGACTGGAATAACTGCTGGATGGGCTTCTAACACCATTACCATCAGCGGAACTCCAACTACAAGCGGAACTTTCAATTACAGTATTCCACTTACTGGAGGATGCGGATCTGTAAATGCTGCCGGAACTATCATTGTGACACCCGCAAATACGATCACTTTGAGCTCAGCAACAGGAACAGATGTCCAGACACAATGTATCTCAACTGCTATCACTTCAATAACATATGCAACAACAGGAGCTACAAGCGCTTCTTATTCAGGTCTGCCTGCAGGAGTTTCAGGAATCAGGAATTCCAATGTAATAACGATCTCAGGAACTCCAACAGTTTCTGGAACTTTCAACTATACAATAACACTTAACGGAGGATGCGGAAACGTGACCAAAACTGGAACTATCATTGTAATTCCTGCAAATACTGCAGGAACTGCATCTGCAGCACCAACTTTATGTATCAATACTGAACTTACGGCTATTACGCACACAACAACTGGAGCTACAGGTATAGGAACAGCAACTGGATTACCGGCTGGAGTAACTGCTGGATGGGCTTCTAATGTCATAACTATCAGCGGAACTCCAACTGCAAGCGGAACTTTCAATTACAGTATTCCTTTAACTGGAGGATGCGGATCTGTCAATGCGATAGGAACTATCATTGTAACACCTGTAAATACAGCCGGAACTGCATCTGCAGCACCAACTTTATGTATCAATACTGCACTTACAGCCATTACTCATACAACAACAGGAGCTACAGGTATAGGAACTCCCACAGGACTACCGACTGGGGTAACTGCTGCATGGGTTTCTAATGTAATAACTATCAACGGAACTCCTACTGCAAGCGGAACTTTCAATTACAGCATTCCACTGACTGGAGGATGCGGGTCTGGAAATGCTACTGGAACTATCATTGTAACATCTGTAAATACTATCACTTTGAGCTCAGCAGTAGGAACTGATGCGCAGACAAAATGTCTCTTTGGTTCAACCGCCATTATTCCAATAAAATATGCAACAACAGGAGCTACATTTGCTACTTATGCAGGTCTGCCACCAGGAATTTCAGGAACCTGGAGTGCCAATGTAATAACAATCTCCGGAACCCCTAATGTCTCTGGAACTTTCAACTATACGATAACACTTATAGGCGGATGTGGCAATGTGACCAAAACTGGTAGCATTATTATAACACCTGATAACACTATAATTTTGAGTTCGGCAGCAGGAACTGAGGCACAAACAAAATGTATCTCAACTGGCATCACTCCAATAACCTATACAACAATAGGGGCTACAGGTGCTACCTTTACAAATCTGCCTGCAGGGGTTTCAGGAGACTGGAACGACAATGTGATAACGATCTCAGGAACACCAACAGTTTCTGGAGCTTTTGGCTATAAGATAACACTTACCGGCGGATGCGGCGGAGGCTTCCTGACCAGAAGCGGCAGTATCATTGTAACACCTAATAATACTGCAGGAGCTGCCACTTCATCGCCAACTTTATGTATTAATACAGCCTTGACCCCCATTAGACATACAACTACTGTAGCAACAGGAATTGGAACGCCTATCGGATTACCAGATGGGGTAATAGCTTCATTTAGCAACAACGCTATTATGATCACCGGGACACCTACTGTAAGTGGAATTTTCAATTATAGCATTCCCTTGACTGGTGGATGTGGATCTGGTGTAAATGCTACCGGAACTATTAAAGTAACAGATGTAAATACAGCGGTCTTAATCTCAGCGGCAGGGACAGATAATGCACAAACAAAATGTCTTTTAACTCCCATCACTCCTATTATCTACGAAACTATCGGAGCAACAGGAGTAACTTATGCAGGATTACCTTCAGGAGTATCCGCAAGCTTTTCTTCGAATAGAGTTACAATAAGTGGATCTTCATATTCTTCTGGAGTCTTTAATTATACCATAACATTAACCGGAGGCTGTGGCATAACTACAAAAACTGGATTATTAACAATATTACCAAATAATACAATCACACTTAGTTCAGCTATAGAAACGGACAATCAAATAAAATGTATTAACACTAATATAATCCCTATTACATATTCTACAACTGGAGCAACTGGAGCAACTTTTTCAGGTCTGCCAAATGGAGTATCAGGGAGTTTTAGTTCAGATACAGTAATTATTTCCGGAACTCCATCTGTACCTGGAGGATTTAATTACACCGTAACTTTAACAGGTGGTTGTGGGATTGTAACAATTTCAGGAAGAATAATTGTAAAAGATAATAATACAATAAAATTAACTTCTGATTTAAGCACTACTAATCAAACAAAATATATCAATACAGCAATAACACCAATTACATACCTTACAACTGGTGCAACTGGTGCTGCATTTACTGGATTACCAATAGGAGTTATCGGGAACTTTTCTTCCAATACTGTAACTATTAGCGGGACACCTACTGCCGTAAGCTCAAGTCCTTATACAGTTACATTAACAGGAGGATGTGGTATTGCCACAATAAGTGGAACAATAAATGCAATTTGCAGACCTATAATTGGAGTAATAAAACTCACTCAAAATCCTGCAGTTACTAATTATACATTTCAGTTTTCATCAACTGGTAGTGGATCACCTACTGGAGTATGCTCTGAAATTCAATTTCCTCTTAAACTTTATACAGGAGAAAATGAATTACATGTCAATAGCCAGCTTTATACTGATGCCAATTTAACCACTGGCTTCCAAGGCAATAGTCTTTGGTACAAAAACAGTAATGGGATAGTTTATTTAATTAATAATACTGGCAAAATAATTAATACTTATACTTGCCAAACTTCCTCTACACTTAATCCAGGTCTTCTTGAATTAACCCGTGGCGGAATATCTGAGCATTATGGTACTTATCCAAGTGGAGGTAATTTTACATGGGGGAATGCTTACGCTGATATATATCTTAATAGTGGTGTGAATTTAAAAGCTGGGGACGAGTTAACAATTGAGTTCCAGACGTATTCAACTTTTAGCAGCCCAAATCATTATTATTCAGTACAATATCCTCCAACTGCTCCGGAGAATTTCACAATATTACCAGTCATGATGGCTGTTAGTCATACAATTGTCTATGATGGGATTAATAATGTAGTGAGAATCAATCTTGCAACTCCGTTCTCGCAAATACAAAATGCTCACATCTCAACAACTGCTTCAATTAAGCTCACAAAAATTAATGGCACAACTTTAACATTCAAGCCAAATAGGAGTGTCTTGCTTTTATCTGTCCCGGCATCAGGAGGCGTAACTTTTGAATATACTAATTAGTACTGGCAAAATGATTTTTATTATAATAATCTAAAAGATGACAAAAAAAATTAAACTAAATAAATATTTGGTGTTTACAATTTGCCTGATGTTTAACTCTCTAACTGCTGTAACAGGACAAGTGCTTAGTGATGAAACTATTGGTTTTAATGTTGATAGAGTTAAAAGTTCCTTAAAAGAGCATGGTGTTGCAAATGAAGACTTAGATCGTGAAATAGCTAAAGAAAGAGAGGTATTTACGATTTTGTATAAAGAGATGAAGAAAAACGAAATTGATACTCTTACTCTTCAAGCAGTAAAAAAAGATAATACAATAGCTGTAAATAATAAAACAAATCGTATGGCTGTTATGGCGGCCGAAACACCAACTATTGAGACACAAAGAGCTGCTTTAATTGCACTATACAATAGCACAAATGGTCCTAATTGGAGGTCCAAAACCGGATGGGATGTTAATAATCCTGATCTATCAAAATGGTATGGCGTTTATCTAAGTAACAATCAAGTATACAGAATTGATTTAGGTGGAAATAATCTATCCGGATCGATTCCTCCGGAAATTAAAAATTTGCCTTATTTAAAAGAACTAAGATTAGATAGTAATAACCTAACAGGTGAAATTCCTAAGGAAATAGGAGAATTAAAGCAATTACAAGTTTTACAGATCTTAACCAATAAATTATCAGGACCTATTCCTCCTGAAATTGGTAATCTAACAAATTTAGAATATATGTATATGTCTCAAAATCAATTATCTGGAAGCATACCCCCTGAAATTGGTAACTTAAAAAGTTTGAAGACCTTAAGCTTAGGAGATAATTTGCTTAGTGGCTCTATACCTCCACAAATTGGTAACATGGAAAGCCTAATTGATATAGGATTAACCCTAAATCAATTAAGCGGTACCTTACCTGTGGAAATGGGAAATTTAAAATTATTGACCGGCCTAGTGATACAGATGAATAATTTAAGCGGTTCAATTCCTGTAGAGATATTTAATATGAAAAAACTAACTACTCTTGCACTTAATAATAACAATTTTACTAGTCTGCCAAATGACAGCAATTTAAGCACTAATCTTATATACTTATATTTAGCATATAATAAAATTTCTGGAAATATTCCTGGAAATTTATTTCAATCCAATACGCTGCGTGGAGTTGACTTATCCTATAACTTATTTGATGGAACACTGCCAATAGAAATTAAAAACTGCACAAGTTTTTATCTCTTTAAGATAAACAATAACCAGCTTTCTGGAAATTTGGATTTTTTACCGTCTCAACAAAATCCTTGGTATGGAATAGATGTTAGTTCAAATAAATTTTCAGGAAAAGTTCCTAACTTAACTACTTCATCTTCTCTGAAAGTATTACTAATAGGTGCTAATAATTTTTATTTTAATGATTTTGTTAATGAATTTAGCTCCTATAAGGCAACAAAAACGGCGTTTAGTTTTTCGCCTCAGGCAAAAACAGATACTCCAAAAACTATAACTGTAGGACAAGGAAAAAATATAGTTTTAAGTATGTTTGAAAATGGTAATTTCCATCCTGAAGATACATACCAATGGTTTAAAGATGGTGTTGAAATTGCTGCAGCAAATTCCAGAACATATGTTTTAAATAATGCGACACTTTCTGATGCCGGAACTTACACATGCAAAGCTTACCACTTAATTCCTGACATGTCGCCATTGGTTTTAGAAAGAGAACCTCTTATTTTAAACGTTCTTAATTGTGATTTACTTACCGGAAAAATAACTTCACCTTCAGAAGAATTTTGTATCTCGCAACAAAGTGCATTTACTTTTGAGACGACAGCTGCTAATTTAACTTATAAATGGTCCGCCATAGCATCAACTGGATTAGCTTTAGATATTCCACCAGATAGTAATGCTAATTATGCCTATACATTTGCAAACCCCGGGTCATACATCATTAAACTCGAAGTAACAGACGCTGCGGGGTGTACAGCAAATTTTTCAAAATCGATTGAAGTTGTTGCGGCTTGTGTTCCTGAAAATGTATGTATCAGTCAACCTGTAAATATGTCTTTCGAAACACAGTCAGTAAATTTAAATTATAAATGGATAATCAAAGATACCAGCAATAACATAATTGAAGAAGTTTCAAATACAACAGGAACCCATTATTTTTTATTCCCAACTCTTGGATTATACCATTTAGATTTGGTCGTTACAAGTGAAGATGGCTGTTCTAACAACTTCACAAAGGACATTTATGTTATTGATTGCAAACCATGCGATTACTGTGCTTCCTTTAATTTAGTGAAAAATGAAAAATATTTAGTAAGCGGATGGGTAAAAGAAGTTGATTATAACCTTCCTAATTTACAAGTAAAAAACTACAGCAAATCAAGCATAAGCATATCATTTACCGATATCAGCGGTACCGATATTGGTGTTCCATTTAATTTTCATCCCTCGGGAGAAATAATCGATGGATGGCAGCGTATAATAGGAGAATTTATTGTACCAAATAATGTCGATGACATGAAACTGGACCTTGTTAACGAATCTACTACAAACGGAAAAATGGTCTATTTTGATGATATCCGAATATTGCCTACAAAAGGAAACATGAAAAGTTTTGTTTATGATCAACAAACTCAGCGTTTAATGGCCGAACTTGACGAAAACAACTATGCTACATTTTATGAATATGATTTAGAAGGTGGTTTAGTCAGAGTAAAAAAAGAAACTGAAAAAGGGGTGTTTACCATTCAGGAAACAAGAAGCGGCAACAGTAAAAACGATACAGAATAATGAAATCAGTAATCCATTTTTACATCTTTATTTTTTTGGTATTCTCTATAAACACTTATAGTCAGGAAAAAAAATTAACAGCCAGGCAAATCATTACCAAAGCAGCTGATGCATACAATGAGGCCGCTTATATTACTTACAATTCAAATTATAACTTATATCTGGATTATAATTCAAAAAAAGTATATGAGCATTATTCAGGCATGGTTCTAAAGAAAAACAATGTCAATTATTTTAAAATTAAAAATACAGAATTTATCACTTTTAAAAATATTGGCATTAAAATAAACAATGATGAGAAAGCAATTGTAATTGAAAAACAAAAAAAGAAAATTGATGAGTCTCCATTGTCCCTAAAGAATTATCTGGATGCTTACAACGCTAAATTAATTGAAACAGACAATAAAAATTATATCTGTGAATTAACTCCCAATAAGATCACACAAATTATGTTAAGCAAAATTGTAATTTATATTCGAAAAAAAGATTACAGCATTGCAAAACAAAGTCTCTTTTTTGTTGAGCAAATGGAAAGTAAAGACTCTAAGGGAAAACGAATGTATTCTCTTCCCAGATTAGAAATAACTTTTACTCCCAGACCAAGGGATGAAAAAAGCGATAGCTATTTAGTTTCAAAAGAAAATTACTTTTCTGAAAAGGGCAGCGACATAACAATCTCAAAAAGATTTTCAACTTATCAATTATTTAAATCATAATATTCTCCATTTTATGAACATATATAAAATACCGCACAAATTAAAATTTCTATCATGCTTATTTTTAATCATTTTAAGCCATGTTTCGTTATTTGGACAAAAGAATATTTTTAAAGCCCCTATTGAAACATATAGCAGTGCGCAGCTTAAAAATACAAGTATTGTTAAGCGTATAATAGATCCGGAAATAAAAATTCCTAATCAAATTTCGATTAGCCCCAAAGCTTATATTCGATTAAAAGTAAATAGCGATATTGGTCCCTTTGTATATTCAAAAACAAAGATCGTATTAACTGTTATTCCTATTCTTCCTAATGGAAATGAAGAAGAATTGGCAAATCAATATGATACTACCTTAGAAGTTGAATACAATCCTTTAGGAAATGCTGCGCCGTTTGTCGATTTGTCATCTCATGAATTAACTAACAGATATGGAGTAAAAGTTATAGTTAAATCATATGAAACAAATGGAACTGCAAATATTCTAAACGATAATATTTCTCTTGAATTAGGTTTTGAATCAGAGCGCTACTATGCTGTTACAGAACAACTGGCAAACGTTCAGGCTAATATCAACGCTTCACATGCTACTTTAAATTTTAACTGGCAGACGCTCGTTGGTGCTTTAGAATATGAACTTGAATGGACATGGGTAGATAATTATAGTAAAACAAATTTCAGTACTGCATTAGATGCCGCTGATATCATTTTTCGTTCACGCGATTTTGAATTAAACAACACCAGAATACGAACTGCAAACACTTTTTATGAAATTCCTTTAATCTATTCCAAAGGTTATATCATCTATCGTGTCAGAGCAGTTGGTCGATTTTTGGATGATACGAAAAAAACATATTATGGTCCATGGAGTTCTGGTTTAGCAAATAAAACAAAAGTTTCTGACTGGATTAAAAGCTATACCCTTATTGATTTTGAGCATGAAAAAAGCAAAAACTGGCAATTTCAGGCTAGCTATGCAGAGCAGGGAAAAAAGAAAGAAGTCGTAAGTTATTTCGATGGGTCTTTGCGCAATAGACAGACTGTTACTAAAATTAATACAAATGAAAAAGCTGTTGTTGGTGAGGTAATATATGACTCGCAGGGACGTCCTGCAATTGAAATACTTCCCGTTCCTGTAAATCAAAATTATATCAGTTATTTTAAAGACTTAAATCAAAACATAAATAATCAGCCGTACAGTCATCTTGATTTTGATTGGGAAGATAAAAACATAACTTGTAACACGGAAATTTCCGGAATGTCTGCTAATAGCGGATCAAGTAAATATTATTCTAGTAATAACGATATTGAAAGTCCTTTTAAAAAATACATTCCTTCAGCTTCTAATTTCCCTTTCAGTCAAACAGAATATACCCCAGACAATACAGGAAGAATTGCTCGTAAAGGAGGTGTTGGACCTAGTCATAAATTAGGCAGCGGACATGAAATGCAATATATTTACTCTGTTCCAAATCAAGAAGAATTAAACCGTCTTTTTGGATATGAAGCAGGTTTTGCTGCTCATTACAAGAAAAATATCGTTATCGATCCTAACGGACAATCTAGTGTAAGTTATCTGGACCCACAAGGGAGAACAATTGCTACAGCTTTAGTTGGCGAACCTGCTAAGAATACATTAGAACCCTTAGATGACATTAAAGAACCCTTAGATCAGATTTTGCATAAAACAATTTCTATTGATTTGCTTAATAAACTAAATGCGGATGCAGTTGACACTGATTTAGATAATAACGAACTAAGCAGTTCATCTGATGTATCGAACAGAAAAGATGTTCTTGTTGTGTCTAAACAGCTTGGAGTTCCAACAAAAGGGACTAAATATCATTTTAATTATTCAGTAACAAATAATAATTCTTTTAAACCTCAAATTCCTGAAAATTGTTCTGATAAATATGGTTTTGTTTACGATTTAAATATTAGCCTTAAAGACAATTGCGCCGGAGAATTATTTGATCCTGCTCTAAAAAACTTTCAAATTGGAAATGATGATATAGATCCAAATCCTGTTTCAAATTATCCTGATATTACGATTTTGCCTGATAGTTTACTTCTTGATGCAGGCAGCTATTCTTTGCTAAAAGAACTAAAAATAAATCAGAATGCATTAAAAAAGTATGCTGATAATTATGTCACTAAATTAACAAGTCCATCAAGTCCTTGCTACATTCAGCCTATAATTTTTGAAAATGTAGAAGCTTCAAAAATTACCTGTACAACAACATGTGATGAATGTAAAAAATCTTTAATAGAAAAACATCCATATGTTTTAAACCATTTAAAAGAAATTTACAGTATCCCAGCGGATAGCACTAATGTTTTAACAATGAATGAGTCGTTTGTTTTAACTATTAGTACTAATATACCTAAATATGTGAATTTTGGACAAACAATAAATCCATCTGAAGCTGCTGAATTTGTCATTCGTCTTCAAAACGAATGGGATAAACTTTCGCAAGTTTGTCAACAATTATGCGGCGGAACTTCTATTGTTTCCTCTTGTTCTGTCAATGAAGAATCATTACTGGCTGATGTTAGTCAAAATGGGCAATATGGTTTGATCAACGATGATCCTGAAGCACCAATTGAATCCTGGGATGTATTAAGTGTTTTTAACGATACAAATAAAATCCTTTATGAAGGAACGACCGTAGATCATAACTGGAGACATCCTAAATACTTAGATCAAAATGGAAATCCTATATATAAGTATCTTGACTCATATGGAAATGACGCTTTGGTTGAGATAACAAAGGAAGGAAATGAATATTCTCCAAAAATAAAAAACGGAACAGTTATTAATAAAGACGGAAGATTTTATGTTTTGCCTGAAAATCTGGCATCTGTAAATGACTTTTTAGACAACTGGTCACCATCTTGGGCTAAATCATTAGTCATTTATCATCCTGAATATGATTACTTAAATTACTCTAAAGCTTTATGTAGTCTTAAAGCATTGGTACAGGGTACAAATCAAACACTAACTTCTGATGATTATGATGGATATTTGAATTCTCTGGATACTTATGCTAAAGCTGAAGCCGCAGGATATTTTAGCGTAACTGATACTAGTTTGTTTAATACGATTTTTAGTCAAGATCCTTATTTTTCATCAGTATTGCCAAATGGTGTAGAAACCAGTGCTTTCTTTAATACCAGAAAAGCTATAATGGATTATGCTGTAAAAATTCAATATGAAAATTTTACAGTTAATGGCCAGTCGGGCGGAAGTGCTGCAAAAATGATTCAGGTAGCACTACAAATGGTAAAATGTAATGCTATTCAGGCCTGTGATGCAAGTACGATTAGCTATTCAAGTTTATCTGACAGTGAACAAACAACTTTATGGAATACTTATAAGAACTTATACCTCTCACTTAAAGGAAACATTAAACATGTTTTCATGAACCTTTATACAACCAATAGAGGGAATTCAAATAGCTGTATTGGTAAAGATGGATCAGCAGAATTTACCAACGTAATTAAAAATTACAATACATTCGCAGCTACTGTTAAAACATATATAACAATTCCTTCTAACAGTTTTTGCAATAATGCTGATGCTGTAAATTATAAAAATAAAGAAAAAAGATTTATTGCGACTGACTTTGGTTATGATTCAGATGTTGATGCAATTGATGCTCAAAACCAATTAGTGACTCAGGCAAATTATCAAACATATGTACAAACCGGAAATTGCCCGGCATTGACCGATTTAAATATGTTTTTTACCGGCTTATTCAAGGATGTCAATGCGGCTGGTTCATCACTTAGCAACTGGAATAAAATTGGACAAGGTTTATCTCCTAAATTATTTGCCGCTTTTACCGGAGCAACATTACCGTTAAATGTATCTTCGCCAACGATGAACATTCAGACATCTGGAGCCTATGACTTAGTTTTTAACTTTAGTCCTACTACTTTGTCTGGAACAGCTTTAAAATTAACATTGCCCGCAGGATCTAATTTAGCATGGAATAATTATTCTGTTAATAATTGGCACATTATAGCACTTAATAACATTTATTATGATGCTGCGAATTCCACATTATCTGGTGAGCACCCTGTTTTTGCATATAAAGTTGTCGCAAAAATAGAAGTAGGAAACGGTAGTACTGCAACACAACGGGAAATTGTATTATCGGGAACTACTTTTGCTAAAATTGGAGAATGCAGCACGAACGGTACCGCTGGCGTTGGAGAAGTTTTAATTCCTGAAAGTTTTAACTGTACTAAAAAGGACGAATTTAGCGAAGCATTAACCACTATCCTACTTGATTTACAAGCAAGTGGTAATTTATATAATAATGATGTTAATATTACTTCTTATAACGCTTTAAGCTCGAATAGATTTTTATACAACTATTTTGGACTTACAACTTCAAGTGTTGTAAAATGGAATAATTCTGGCGGAATTGCTTCAATAACTGTAGACACATTTAAAAGAGTTGCTATCGATTTCCAAGGATTTACACTTAATCAAGGAGAAAATATTACAAACGCAGCAATAGCATCTTTAAAAACTGGTAACAAAGCTCATATCCTTAAAATCACATACACTGATGCTTCTGGCAAAAAAAATATTAAACTGGCCACTATTGCTTCTGGAAAAACAGGTATGCCGCTTTATCTGGCTTGCTGTGCTCCGTGTGGTGAATGGGATAAAAATGGCGATGGTTATGGCGATAATTGTGATAATAGTACGCCTTATTGTACCAAGTACATTGATAAGATATTAACTTTTGGAGAGGAATTAAAAAGAGTTTTAAATGATTTGTTAATTTCAGGCAATCGTAATATAAATAATTCAGGCGGAATTACAAATGGCCCACAAGGTTGTTACAATATGGATTGTTACACAAGAGTAGAAAACAATCCGTTAATCGAAAGCTTTTTGGCTGTTACAAATTTAAAAACAGATTTAGATAATAATCGTAAAAGTGGTTTCCATAAAGATTTCCCTTCTTCTGTTATTTTCAATGGATACCGCATAGGCATTTATGATAACCGTTTTCATATAAGCTTTAATAATATTGATTTTCATGACTATCCAAATCCTGAATATTATGAAGGATCATTTGAAGCCTATATTGATGTAACTAATATTAAAAGCATTCTCTCAATTGCATTTACAGATTCTCCTCTTTTTCCACAAAGTGGATTAATCTTAACTTACTTAGATACTAACGATATAATACAAACTCATCAAGGAAATTGTAACTTTATAGTTTGGAATTTTCCTAGAGAAGATGGTTATCCGACCAGTGGAACTTCTCAGTCATTATGTACGTTTTATCAACGTGCAGACAAAGAAGCATCAAAAAGTCTAACATCAAAATCATCTATACTTGCGACCCCAGAATCAAACTGTACAGGTCTATGTATTCCACAAACTGTAGAACCAGTTAGCTGTGAAGATAAATATATAACTTATATAAACTTCTTATCAAATGCGAATACAAAAATTGAAGGGGTAAATATCGAAGAAATTACTAGCCCTGATGGGAAAAAAGAATTTTGTAATTCTAATTTTCAATATTTAGTAAATGACTATAGTACATATATAACAACGTTAAATATTCATAATACCGATGATCCAAATTATGTTACTTTAAGTACATTTGGTGATACTGAACTGCATTATGGATACAAAAACATGAGTGCAGCTATTGCAGCTTACAATAGCTATAATACAACAAATGCAAATAATGATGACAGACTATATTGGCAGCAGTTCATTAATACAATATATGCAAAAACTATTAATGACTGCCCTCCTGTTGCAATGCCATTTTACTCTGAACCTTTACCGATACCGGCACAAACACCTTGTGATGAATTAAAAACAATAATTGCAGATACTTACCAAACAGATTCATACAATAGATATATTGAGTCATTGCGTCAGGAATTCATCAATCAGTATACAGAGAAAGCGATGAGTACTGTTGTTGAAAATTTCAACATGACTTATGCTGATAAAGAATATCAGTATACTTTATACTACTATGACCAGGCCGGCAATTTAATAAAAACCATTGCGCCTGATGGTGTAAAACGTTTATCTAAACAAAATGATGCTGAGACATTAGTATTAAATGAAAATATCAATAAAATTCGAAATGGTCTGGCTAGTGAAAATACAGCATTTTTACCTGAACATACATTTAAAACAGAGTATAAGTACAACTCCTTAAATCAATTAGTATGGCAAAAAACGCCTGATGGAGGAATCACCAAATTTGCTTATGACAAATTAGGACGAATTATTGCTTCTCAAAATGCCAATCAGGTTGTTTCAACAGTTGAACCAGGTTTGGAGCGTTTTAGCTATACTAATTATGACTATTTAGGACGAATTACAGAAGCTGGTGAAATACATATTACTAAAGGATTATATATTATTACCGAAGAAGGAAAATTATTTTCAGGTAATAATGCAGCTGAAAAATTTGATGACAATTTTTCTAAAACTGAAGTAAGCAAAACTGTTTATACAGAAGATCCTTTAGTTTATGGAGCCGTTAAAGCATCGACCCTTTTTAGTACAAATACAGTCCCTGATTTCAATCCTGCCAACAACAATAGAAATAGAGTAACAGGAGTTTTTTATTATAACAATTACACTAATAATACTCCTTTATCTTTTGATAATGCCCTTTTCTATAATTATGATGTTCATGGAAATGTAAAAGAATTATTAAGCTATAATGCTTATCTAAAAAATTTAAGCTGTAATTCGTCAACTATCATTGATACAGATTCGGGTCAGGCGAATGATTGTGAACTGCATTTAAAACGAGTTGTGTATGATTATGATTTAATTAGCGGAAATGTAAATACGGTTACTTTTCAGCCTAATAAAGCAGACCAGTTTATTCATAAATATAATTATGATGCCGATAACCGAATTGTTGATGTAAACACATCTACAGATGGTGTTCTTTGGGAAAAAGATGCCAGTTATCAATATTATCCTCATGGGCCTCTTGCCCGAGTGGAATTAGGGAATAAAAATGTGCAGGGTATTGATTATGCTTATACCCTCCATGGCTGGCTGAAAACTGTAAACGGCGAAAATATTTCAGATGCAGCAAATGATTTGGGTCAGGATGGTACTGGCACTAAAACAAAAGATGCCTTTGGTTTTTCTTTAAGTTATTATGACAACGATTATAAAGCTATTTTAAACGATGATGGTAATCAAAGTTTTAAGCCTTTAATGTTTAGTCGTGATCAAGCACTTGTGGGGAATATTAATAATTTGTATAATGGAAACATTAAGCAAATGACAACTGCAATTCGTAAAAAAAATGATGAATTACTGCCAGTTCAAAAAAACAATTATACATACGACCAGCTTAATCGTATAAAAACAATGAACTCTGAGGCAATTCCGGCAACTCAATCAGGACATGGTGAAGCTAAGAATAGCTACAGTTCAAGTTATACTTACGATCGTAATGGAAATTTACAAACAATGTACAATACGGTTCCAACAGAAGGGAATAATACTCCTCCCACTATGGATAACCTGAGTTATAAATATGCACCAGGCAGTAATAGATTGAATAAAGTTTTTGATTCTGCTGCAGATCTTTATACTGATACTGGTATCGACATTAAAAATAATGTTAGTGAATTAAGCACTTATAACCAAAACGATAAACGTACCCATAATTATATTTATGATGAGATAGGTCAGCTTATTGAAGATAAAGCTGAAGGATTAACAATTGACTGGCGTGTAGACGGTAAAGTAAAAAAAGTAACTAAAACAATCGGAAATACAAATCAGATCATTTCTTTTGAATATGATGGATTGGGTAATCGAATTGCTAAAAAAGTCTTTTACCAAAATACTCCTGCAAGTGTCACAACAACATATTATTCAAGAGATGCGCAAGGAAATGAGCTAGCTGTTTACAAATTAAATGAAAATTCTTCTAATAAAAATTTGGTTTTAACAGAACATCATATTTTTGGAAGCAGCCGACTTGGACTGGAAGAATCAAATAAAATAGTATATCAATCAGAAGGTGCAGCTGCACGTAAAACAAATAAATCAAGCCTAGATAATACAGCAGCAAAAACTGAAATTGCAGATACCTCAAACTCTGTAAATTCACAAAGTTCATTGCAAGCCTTAAATTTAACTCCAGTTCCTGTATATCGTGATTATGCATTAAGATTTAATCCTGGTACTATTGGTACATGGCCAATGTTTACAGATAACACAGTGGAAAGTAATGCTGATTTGACCAAAATTAATATCAGCACCAAATTCAAAGTAACAAGCAATTTACCAGATGCTGTTATGGGAACCTATCCTATTGCCCGCCTGGAATCTAAAGGAATTGCAACGATGGGACCTTACAACAGTCCCTTAACAAAATCTCCGGATCATAGCTGCTTAAACCTTGACGCAGAAGGTGGACAAAATATATATACCCTTAGTACTAACTCTAATTGTAGTGGAAGTGTATCATTTGGAGAAGTATTAAAAGCAAACGAGAATGGTTTTGTTGAATTTTTGGGTATAAATAGAGATACATCAGATGGTGTAATAATCGGATTTACTATTAATGGAACTGATTATAAATTTAAGACTGTTAAAGGAATTCATGATGGCAAATCATATTTTGATATTTATAAAATCATAGGTGGTCAAGAGTCTAGTGTATTTAGCGAAAGAAATTATGGTACTACTTTTCTTTTAAAAATTGAGAGACAAGGGAATTCGATACTATTTAGTGCTAATGACAATCTTATACATACTGCTGTAAATAATGCTAATTCGCCTGCATATTTAGATGCATATATTGATAATGACAATCAGCATGTTGAGCATTTTAGACTTTTCAAAACACAAACGACTTACGAAGAGTATACAAATCAGGTTTTAGTACAATTAGTAAAAAACCCTATTGGGTATAATACCAAAATGATCGTTGCACAAAGAACCGCAAATCAAACATTACGTTATTACTCAACAATATCTGACATTATTCTGCCAAGTGTTGCAAAAAATGGTATTGACATGCAATTCACTGCCGATTTTAATTTAAAATCAGTTACGCATTTAATTAATGGAACTCCTCAGGATGTTAATAATGCCGATTGGACAACACAGACTGCAACAGGCTTACCTCTGGTTCCGCTTGCTAATACAAATCAGATAGGAGGTTCAAACGAATTAGGGTTTGATATGTGCTTTTTTGATTACAGTATTAATCCATATACTGGAACAGCTTCTTCAAACAATTTTACATTTGATGATGCAGCGAGTATTTTGGTTACAAATAATCCAACAAAATCAATTTCGGGTATTAACATGACCGTAACTCCTTCTCCATTGCAAAGAGTTCTTAGCGGTCCATGTGCTGCAGATAGTGATCAGGATGGTATTTTAGACATTTACGAAGATCTTAACAATGATGGTGATTTAGCGAATGACAATACTGATGGTGACGAATACCCAAATTACCTCGACAATGACGACGACGGTGATGGTGTGGGAACTAAATACGAAGGAGCCGTAATTGTAGGTGAAACTCAAAATACTACACCGTATTTTTATAATACCAACTCACTAAATAGCGATGGAGATGGACTGCCAAACTATTTAGATGATGATGATGATAATGACGGGGTTAAAACTTTATATGAAGGTACAAATCCTGATGGAGACCTGAATCCGGAAACTGGTCAGACTTTAGATACAGATGATGATGGCGTTTACAATTATCTTGATATTGATGATGACGGCGACGGTTTGTATACGATGTACGAAGGTGCAAATCCTGATGGAGATGGAAACCCAAATACAGGTCCAACACTAAATACAGATCATTATACCGGAGTAAAAGGAAATATCAGAATTGATAATCTTTGGAATTATCTCGATAATGACGATGATGGCGATGGATTGCTTACCATTTATGAAGGTGCCGATCCTGTTGATGAAAACAACATGCACGATCATAATCCGTTTGCTGGTCCTGCACCATTAAATACAAATGGAGTTCCTTCAGCTGATCATCCAAAAATGATTGTAAACGATATTCCAAATTACCTGGATATTGATGATGATGGTGATGGTTACCAAACCTGGGAAGAAGGTGCAAACCCTGATGAAGATGGAAACCCATTTACAGGAGCAACACTTGATACAGATCAAAACGGAATTCCGGATTACTTAGATTATCAAGACCGAATTTATCCAGCTGTTGAAGAAATTCAATTAAATAATTATGTAAATTTGGCTGGAGACAAACGCTATGAGCTTTCAAATCATTTAGGAAATGTACTGGCAGTAATATCAGACGTTAAGATTCCTGAATTGGATGCAATGGGTTCTTTGAAATACTTTAATCCTGACATTACAAGCTACTCAGATTACTATCCTTTTGGAATGCTCGTGCCGGGACGAAATGGAACCAGCACACCTGATGGTTATCGCTATGGGTTTCAAGGGCAGGAGAATGATAATGAGTTAAAAGGTGATGGGAATTCGCTGAACTATACTTTCAGGATGCATGATCCTCGGATTGGTAGGTTTTTTGCGGTGGATCCTCTTGAAGCTGATTTTTCTTGGAATAGTACTTATGCTTTTAGTGCAAATAGAGTTATAGATGGAGTTGAATTTGAAGGTTTAGAAGTAACACCTTATCAACAAAAGGTTAAGTACAAACCTGTTTTTGTCGAAGGAGCTGGAACTATTTCAGACAGAGTTGGAAATGCAGCACACAATACTACAGGTTTTTTAACTAATATAACAGTAGTCCCTGCATACAATCTTAGTTCAGATATTATTAATGGAGCATATAATACATTAACTGGAAAATATAATGATGTTTTTGACAATCTCTCCTTCAAAACATATAAGAAATTAAATAAATTTTCAAATCAATTATCAAATGATTGGAATGATTTAACAAGTCATAGTAATAAGCAAATCTTTAAAAGCGTATTAAATAGTTTTACAGAATTAAAAAATTATGAACTCGCTGGTGAATTATTTGTATGGCATAAAGCAGGTGTTGGAATTACAAATGAAGTTAGTTCTGCAAAAAATACAATTGCCCTTCAAAGTTTTGAAGAAGCGGGAATAACTCTAGCAAAAAAGCCTGTTAAGTTTTTTGGGGTAAAAGATGGGACATCTACTGCTGCTGCATATATTTCTGGTTTTAAAGGGTTACCAGAGGAATTTGCTGATTTTGTTATGCATGGCGAAAATTTTAATAAACTTACTGTTGCTGAAATGGGACAATTGTTAGATAAAAAAGGGGTTACTGGAAATGTTAGGCTATGGGTTTGTGGAGCTGGGGCTGATTCTGAAAAATTATTTGAATTAGCTACACAAAGAGGTATAAAGATACAAGCTTCTCCTTTTCCTGTAAAAGTGTCAAGAACAGGATATGAACTTATCGGTTCTGAAAATAACTCGTTTCAGCTATTTGACGGAACAAATAAATAATTTATGAGAATAATAATAGATACTAATCAAGAACCATTTAAATTATTTGAAGTTACTAATAATCATTTAAAAGATGATAAATTAAAAAACTTCCACCTTGAAGACAAAAGTAGAATTGTAAAATATATGAAAAAGTCTGAGTATTTGAGTATTTTGCTTGATTGTACAAATTGCATTTTTACAGGAGAAAATATAGAACATTTTGATACCCACCTTACAGATGGAAAATGGATATGGAGTGCAGATATAATTTATTATATCGAAAAGCATAACTATATTTTACCTATAGATTTTCTTTCTGATATTCGTAAAAATAATTATAAGACAAACAAGTTGACTGATGAAGCTTATACTTATTTATATGAAAAAACATATAAAAAAGGTTGTGTAAATTTTGATTTAATGCAAAAAATATGTAATAATACCGATGGCTCGGATATATAAATGCAACGATAGCGCGGAAAAGTTTTCCGTGCCCGCAAAGATTGTCTTGTCCTGACCCTTAACAATAATAAAAAGCAAAAAGCAACTCAATAACTGAGTTGCTTTTTTTGTTTTATGGAGGAGCATAAGCAGAACAAGCTTTAGCCCCTCGCTAGCGCGAACATCTTGCTCGTAAACGTAATGTTGTCTTGTTTAAAAAAAAGCGAGAAACTTAAAAGTTGTCGTTTTTTTTAATAACTCTCCAATTTACAATGCACCTTTTCAATCTCCTTATCCATATAGGCTTGCGCATAATGCACATATCGATTAAAAGAAGTACTTGCATGACTATGGCCGCTAATTTTGCGAACTAAATGTTCTGGCATTCCTAAAATTAGTAAAGTGGTAATGGCAGTTCGTCGCATCATGTGCGAGGACATTTTATCGCAAAAACGATTTTTTGAGGTATCTGTTTTTTTAGTTATACTTTGAGTTTTGCCCTGTTTTTCTCTTGAAATTTCAATAGGAGTCGTAAAACCTGCTAGTTCGCCTATATGCTTTAAACTTTTATTAAAATTGAATAAACTAGTATTTCCAAAAAGTGTAGTCTTGTTATTTGCTGTAGTATAACGTTGAAAAATTGTTATTGCATAAGCAGAAAGTTTAATAAAACTAAACGTTTTTGTTTTCTTAGATTTCAGTTTCAAGTACCATTCGCCATCTATTTTTTCGAAATTTTTATTGGTTAATAAAAAAATATCGGAGTAGCGTAAACCTGTAGAACAGCCAAAAACAAAAATATCTTTTATACGTTTGTAACTTGGAATTAAAGTCTGCTCAAATTCTTTATCGTGAATTAAGAATTTTAGTTGTTCTGGTGAAAGAACAAAGATTTCAATTTCTTCTTTTCGAACATAAAACAAACGCTGGAAATCACCTGTATTTAAATCTTTGTCATTTTTTAAATAATTGAAAAAGACACGAATTACTTTAATATTGGCTCCCACATAATTATCATGACAACCTTTTTTATATAAGAATTCTGTAAACTTTTGGTAGAATTTTTTCCAATAACTTTTCTCTGATGCTAGTTCTCGCTTGTCCAACTTTGATGCATCACAAATACGCAATTCAAATTTGGTTTCACTCGAAAATTGGATTAGATTGTTCAATACATACTTATAGTTTTGTATGGAGTCTGGTTTTATTTTTTCACCATTTTTTTTGAGTCGTTTTCCTGTTTCGGTTTCCTTTATGAATTGTTTGAATAAGGGAATAATTGGACTCGGTTTTTTCATGGTTTTTGTTTTGACAAAAATATTGTTTTAGTTGAGAATTGAGACGGTTTGAATCTAAATAAAAAACTACAACTTTTAGGGTTGTAGTTTTTTTATTTTCTGATTCGTAAGATAATTTAATATTTACAACTCTAAAATATCTAAAATTCTTCTCTTAAATATTCAATTCATAAAAGGATGGTTGTAAATCTAAGGATTTAAGTATAAATATGTAAACTTTGTCAGGATGATACAATTTTATATTCACGAGCAATATACTTACGCCAGTAATCAGTATGGAAAAATCTTAAAAAGAATATGTTTTTTTTAATTCTTCAAGTTTTGATGTTGCTTCTACCGTTTTATAAAAAGATTTATTCCATTGTCTAGTAGTATCATATATTTTTAATTCTGTTTCTTTTATAAATTTATTCATATCAAATTCATAACAAAAAAAATCATTATCTCTTTTAAATGAAATCTGACCTAATTTATTATCGAAAATGCCAATATAATATATTCCTAATGAAGTTCCTTTTAATCTAAATATATGATTAGAAAAATAATCTTCTAGTTTTTCAATGTAATCTAAAGGGGTCTTATAATCTACAGAATCATATAGATGATCTCGTATTTCAGCAATACTTGAGAAGCCATCCTTTTTAAATACGAACTTCTCTAACAAATGTTCCTTTTTATTAAAAAACCATTCTATTACTTCTAGAATATCCCATTCATAATCAATAATAATTTTGTTATCGATTATTAATAATATTCTACCCCAAATCAAATATTTAGAAGAATTATCACTATACGGATTTTCTTTTATCACAAAATTAAAACTCAAGTTCATTATAGTTTAGATTGTTTAGATAATTTATTATATTCTATTTTTGTTATTTTTGCTGTTTTAAGCCATTCTCGAAGAATTGCACTTCCTCCTTTTTGTCCAACCAATTCAATACCAGGTATTGGATAACCATGCCAACCTCCAACATTATCTGGTTGAAATTCATAAATTACACCATTATAAACAGAGTATTTTTGTTTCCCTAATGACTGTGAATCATTTAATACCTCAAAAGCCGTTGTATCATTTAAATCCATTTCGGTACCCCATCCACCAGGTTTATGCTTATCAGTTGGAGAATAAAATAATTTATTGGATTTGTCTACAACACTTTTTCTAGAAATGGCTTCTTTTAAATAATTTTGATCACTACCACGTTGTTTCCCATCTGCAATCCTCTGAATTACTCCGGCCAAATAAAAATCACTTAACTTTGAAGGATTATCTGTAAAAATTTCTATTGGATCAGGTTCAAAAGCTTTTGATGGATCTTTTATCCCTTTACTGTTTAATGGGATGAACAAGAAAGAAGTACCACTAAGCCTTCTAGAAATTTCCAAAACACCGAAATTAAACTTAATAGAGCGATCTCTTCTTATTTCTGTTTTGTCACCACCCACATTTGGACTTAAATAATCATATAGTAAAAGCGCAACTAATCCAGGTCCTTTCGCATATTTTATCCAACCAAAACTAGGCGTTTTTTCTGATTTTTTAGAAACCATCTCTATTGCATCCTCATATGTAAAGTTTGACAGTTGGATCGCATTCCCTGTTGTTACTAACATAGTTCCAATCGCAGCATAATCTTTTGTTTCTGCACCTTCAAGTTCAATCATATCGATTACTCTATTTGAACTGAAAGAATAAGGAGAATTCCACGAATAATTTTCTTGTAAGGGATCCACCGCAAAAAACCTGCCGATCCTAGGATCATGCATCCTGAAAGTATAGTTCAGCGAATTCCCGTCACCTTTTAACTCATTATCATTCTCCTGTCCTTGGAACCCATAGCGATAACCATCAGGGGTGCTGGCTCCATGACGTCCCGGCACCAGCATTCCAAAAGGATAGTAATCTAAACATCTGCAATGTCAATATAAATAAGAACTTTCGAGCTATATCAATTGTATTAAAAATACATTTTTTAGCACTTTTCGGCATTTCAAAGTTAGTAAAATTGGCTTTTAAAAACTCTTTTTTGAGCTAAAATAAGAACATATATTAATTCAAAAAAATGCAACAATCCCTACTCTATTTAATAAATAATTAGTCCTGCTAAACGTACAATTTATTTTTGTAAGGTAATAAAAATAAGCTATATTGCCCCTGTTTAAAAATTAAAAAAATCCCTTGAAAACATTAACAATACCACGTTATTTCGTTATCTTTTTGGCATTCGTTTTGGTCTCTTTTGGAGATCCGTATATGATCAAAAGAATTTCTGACAAAGATTTTAGATACGAGTTTTACACTACCGACAAAAAAATTACTCCTAAAACTTCAAAAACGTACTATTGGTTCAAGGGCGGTCTTATCCATGAAGCACAAGGCGGTATTGCCGGTGACTTGCTAAATGATAAGTTTACCAAAATGTACCACAGCAACCAACTGGCAGAACAAGGCCAGTTTAAAGATGGTCTTCGTGTGGGCGAATGGAAAACCTGGCACCCAAATGGTGTTTTATCCTCTATATCAAATTACAGCAAAGGACTTCGTTCCGGAAAATATTTTAGATATAACGAAATTGGCGCTTTAGTCGAAAACGGTAAATATTCTTCTAACG
Source organism: Flavobacterium sp. 2755 (assembly GCF_031455715.1). Lineage (NCBI taxonomy): Bacteria > Pseudomonadati > Bacteroidota > Flavobacteriia > Flavobacteriales > Flavobacteriaceae > Flavobacterium > Flavobacterium sp. 2755. The sequence continues at coordinate 94,734 of NZ_JAVDTG010000014.1, read as the reverse complement.
AAAAAACAGGAAAATGGACGAATGCCGAAACTAAAGAAATTACCACTTACAAAGACGGCGTTATTGTTAAGAAAAAAGAAACGTTTACTAAATCTGAAAAATACAGAATAAAGCAGGAAAATAATAAACTTGAAGATGCTAAAGAAACTCAAAAAGAGTTAGAAGAAACTTCGGATGCTTTAAAACTGGAAAGCTACAAAGCTAAAACCAAAGAAGAAAAAGCACAGGCAAAAGAAAAAGCTAAAAAAGAAACAGAAGCCAAAGCTGCTGCCCAAAAAGCAGAAAAAGAAGCTAAAAAACAGGCAAAAGAAAGAGAGAAAGAACGAGCAAAAAATGAACCTAAAAAAGATTTAAAAATAAAAAGCTTCTTTAATAACCTCTTTAAAAAGAAAGATAAAGCTCCAAAATAATGGTCAAAGCTCACAGTTTGCTATATGCCATTTATATATGCTTAATTGTTTCTATAATTTGCGGCGCATTGCTGTATTTTTCAAACTTATACAATCAGCTTAACTTATATTATAACCTGCAGGAAGAACTTTATATTCAGAATCAGTCGGTTTTAAATTTTGCCCTAGGAAATAAAATAGTTCCTGCAGAAATCGAACAAGATGAAAAATCCGGAATTGAAGGAAGTTTTGAAACCAAATCCTATGGTTTGTTATCTTTAGTTTTAGCTAAATCATATATCGCAAATGACACTGTTTCATCGGCACATTTTGTCGGTGCACGCAATACTAATAAAAATGCAATTTATCTAACTAATTTATCTAAATCTCTTTTTTATTCAGGAACAGTAAAACTCGTTGGGAATAATCAACTTCCAAACACTTTTATCGAAAGTTCTTATATCAATAATGAACTGAACAGACTTACTGTCGATGGAAAAAATTCGGTTTCAGAATCACAATTACCACAAATTAATCCTGATTTCAAAAAGGTTTTTCAAGGAATGAAATCGGAAAAAACAAAACTCTCAGATATCGAAAATCTAAAAGATTCTTTGTTTTACAATTCTTTTTTTAATCCAACAAAAGAAATACAGGTAAAATCAAATTTGGCAAATATTATTTTCAAAGGCAACTTCATTTTGCGATCTGATGATTCTATTCGGGTAAGGAAAAATGCTGTTTTAGAAGACGTTATTTTAATAGCTCCTAAAATAACTTTTGAAGAAGGTTTTAAAGGAACTGTTCAGGCATTTGCCACAAAAGGAATTGAACTTGAGGATAAAGTGACTTTAAATTATCCGTCTGTAATTTGTGTTTTTAACGAAAGCGGCGAACCATCTAAAATCAAAATCAAGAAAGAATGCAACATAATGGGTGCTGTAGTTTTGTTTGGAAACGCAGATAATTTAATTGACAAAAACATTATAGAAATAGACGAAAAAGGACTGCTTTTTGGCGATTTATACTGCAGCGGGAAACTAATGCTCAAAAGCAATGTTTACGGCTCTGTTTATACCAATCGCTTTTTTAAGAAAACCGATTCTTCGTCTTATGACAACCTGATCAGCAATATCGAAATCAATACTAGTAAACGACCGGATTATTTTATTTCAATTCCATTATTCAACACTAAAACAACAACCTATGGCGTCATTAAAAAAGTGTTGTAATCTGGCGGCAAATTCGCTGTTAGAATCGGTTATTGCATTGACCATTATTTCGGTTTGTTTGTATTTTGCCATTATGATTTTTGCTTCGGTTTATACGCCAAAAACATCGGCTAAATTTTACAGCACACAAAATAAGGTAAACGAACTTTTTTATTTATCGCAAATAAAAAGCGATTCCATATCAAATGAAAGTGAAGATGAAAATCTGCTGATAGAAGAAGAACCGGTAAACGATAATCTCAAAAAAATATCAATTCAATATAAAGACAGTACACAGTTTAAATTCGAAAAAAGTTTCTATGTTCAAATCAATCCGTAGTCAGTCAAAATCGATTCCTGCTTTTTCTATTATCGAAGCGGTCGTTGGTATGGCAATTACAGCCATTATCATGGGGATTTTGTTTGTTATTTTTTCGATTGTTACGGGACGAATGCTGGATTTTAAAAGCCAAAATCAATTGGTAAACGATTTAAACCGATTGACATACAGCTTAAACAAAGATATTTTTGAAAAGGAGAAAATGACGGCTTCAGAAAATGAAATTTATTTTAACGGATATACAGGCGAAAGGGTTTCTTATCAGTTTCTGGATGATTATATTTTAAGAAACAGCGAAACTTTTGTTGATACCTTTCGCATTAAAATGAACAAAATAATTCTGGATACGGTAAAAAGCAAAACAGAGCAATTTGTTTTTCAAAAGATAAAATTAAACGTAGAAGCAAACGAGAAAGAACTGGATTTACGATTTTATAAAAGAGTTTATCCTAATGAATTATTACAACGAATAAAAAGCGAATGAGTTTCGATTTATCAACATATAAAGCGCCAAAAGCAGAGAAAAAGGATTTCAGGATTGAAACCGGTTCTTTTCAGTTTTCTAAAAAACTCTCCGATAAAAAAAAGGAGATTTTTTACAGGGAACTCGGTATGCTTTTAAGATCCGGAGTCGATTTTAAAAAGGCTTTGGAAATTTTAAGCAATCAATCGGCAAATAAATTTGAAAAAGAGCTTATCCTTCAAATCAAAGAAAAGGTTATAGAAGGAAAAAGTATTTACGAATCTATGCGAGAAAGCAACCAGTTTTCGCCATACGAATATTACAGCATTCAAATTGGCGAAGAAACCAGAAAACTTGAAGAAGTTTTAGGTGAACTGCAAAAGTATTTTAACCGAAAAATTCAAATGAAAAGGCAGATCGTTTCGGTTATGACGTACCCAACAATTGTTATGCTGGTTACTATTTTGGTTTTGTATTTCATGCTGAATAAAGTGGTACCGATGTTTAGTTCGGTTTTTAAACAATTTGGAAGCGAACTGCCAAAAAGTACGCAGATTATCCTGAAAATTTCGAATCATTCGGGACTGATATTTTCTTTTGTAATTGGGGTTATCGCGGCTTTGGTGGCTATTCATATGCTTTTAAAAGACAAGGATAGTTACAGATCGTTTACTACAAAAATGCTTTTAAAAATTCCGTATTTCGGAAACCTGATTCGTAAAATATACATTTCGCGTTTTTGCCAGGCAATGAATTTATTAATTACGTCTAAAACAACCTTAATTAATTCCCTGACTTTGACTGCAAAAATGATTGGCTTCTACCCTATTGAAGTTGCTATTCATCAAATTAAAGAAGATATTACAAGAGGAGCTTCATTAAATGAAAGTTTAAAAAAGCACAATGTATTCGAAAATAAAATGGTTTCGATGGTTGAAGTGGCAGAACAGGTCAACCAGCTCGAAACGATGTTTGAACGATTAACAGAACAATATAATGAAGAAATAAGCCATCAAACCAAGATGATTGGAGTAATTCTCGAACCTATGATTATTATCGTAATTGGAGCAATTGTGGGCGTAATTATGGTCTCGATGTATGCACCAATGTTCGATTTAAGTAAAATCATAAATAAATAGTTATCGCATCAATTCAATTTGTATTTTTGCCCACATTAATTAACAAATTTTAACACTGAAAAAAACACATAAATGTTAAAAACAATTAAAAAATACCACAAATCTTACAAAAAACTATATGTTAAAGCCTACTCTTTAACAGAAATTTTAATAGTATTATGTATCATTGGTATCTTACTGCTAATGGTATTACCAAACCAGACTTCGGTTATCGGTCAGGCAAAAGCAATCGAAGCCCAGGCTATGCTAAATCAGGTTTATGGTTTAGAAAAAAGTTATTTCTACAGACATTCAAAATATTCAGGAAGTTTAGAAGAAATTGGTTTCGAACAAGAGAAAACTGTAGACGAAGGAGGTCAGGCAGTTTACAGAATCGAAATTATAGATGCTTCAAACGATTCGTTTATGGCCAGAGCCACCGCAACATCAGATTTAGATGGGGACGGAAGTTTCAACACTTGGGAAATTGACAGCAAAAAAATACTAACAGAAGTAACAAAAGAGTAAATTGAAAATAGCCCTCGCAATTTTGTTATTTTGTTTAATCATTGTTTTTATTCAGGATTGGAAATACAGAAAAATACATTTGGTTTTACCACTTGTTATTTTTACTGCTGGTTTCTTTTTGATTCCTGTAGAGAGTTATGCTTTGGGTAAAATTGCACTTTTAAACATCCTCTTTTTCCTGATAATTTTAGGTATTCTGACATTGTACATGAGTTTGAAATCTAAAAAATTTCTAAACCCTTTTCAGCATTATTTTGGATTGGGGGATTTACTATTTTACATCGCAGTTACTCCATTATTTGCATTAGAAAACTACAATTTATTTTTCATTTTATCCCTTCTTTTTGCGATTTTGATGCAGTTTGGATTAAAAAAACTGATTAAGGAAGAAACAGTTCCTTTGGCAGGATTTTCGGCTTTGTTTCTATTCATCGTAATACTGAAAGACTATTTTATAACCTTTCAAAAAATCACCTTATTATAATGATCCAGAATATCGAAATCCTTCCTGAAATACAGCATACCGTATCTAACGATTTGGCGAATCAATATAGAATTCTGCCAAAATCAATGTATGAAAATACTATAGAATTGTATGTTGATGATTCGAATAATAATGAAGATGCAAAAGATGAATTAGAGCTGTTTTTAGGAAAAAATATCGTTTTTCATCCCGCAGATTCTTCTGAAATTGAAAGAGCATTATCTATTTATTATCGAAAAGAAAGAGCCTTAGCATCAAACAAATCTTTAAATGTTGACAAAGGCGATTTTCTTGAAAATTTACTGACCGAAGCAAAATCGCTAAAATGCAGTGATATTCATTTTGAGGTTTACGAAAATTCATCCCGTATTCGTTTTAGAATTGACGGTCAATTAATTGAACGCTATAAAATTGAACGCGAAAACTATCTTGAACTCGTAAATAAAGTCAAGATTAAAGCGAAATTAAATATTACTGAAAAAAGGCTTCCGCAGGACGGAAGGATTACCAATGAATCTTTTGATATAAGGGTTTCAATCCTGCCGACATTATTTGGAGAAAAAATTGTAATGCGTCTTTTAGGTCAGGACGCTTCAAATATCGATTTGAATACTTTGGGATTGCAGAAAGAGGAATTGGAAAAATACCTTGAAGCTGTAAAAAAACCAAACGGAATTATCTTAATCAGCGGTCCTACAGGTTCAGGAAAAACCACGACGCTTTACGCTACTTTAAGATTATTGAACGACAGCCGAAGAAATATTGTAACGGTCGAAGATCCAATCGAATATACCTTAAAAGGAATTAATCAGGTACAATTAAAAGAAGATATTGGTTTAACGTTTGCCTCTGCTCTAAAATCATTTTTACGTCAGGATCCTGATGTTATCATGCTGGGGGAAATTCGTGATTCTGAAACAGCGTTAATGGCAATTCGTGCATCGTTAACGGGACATTTGGTATTATCAACTATACATACCAACTCAGCAATTGGAACAATTTCAAGGTTAATCGATATGGGAGTTCCCTCCTATTTAATTGCCGAGACATTAAACTTATCTGTTGCTCAAAGACTGGTTAGAAAACTTTGCGAAAGCTGTAAAAAAGAAACCGTAATTAACCCGAAAGATTTCCCGCTTAATTTTAAGTTTCCTTTTGACATCTCCTCTTATTATAAACCTGTTGGCTGCAACAAATGCTTTCATACTGGTTATAAAGGAAGAACAGCTATTTATGAAATATTAGATATTGATCATACAATTGCCGAAGCAATCAAAAACAATACAATTACAAAATTATACAGCAATGATAAAAACTATAAATCACTGCCAGAAAAAGCATTTGAAATTTTAGCCGCCGGAGAAACATCTCTGGAAGAAATATACTCAATTTTAATAAACATATAAATAATGTTCAAACAGATAGTTTTCGCACTCGCTGCGTTACTTTTTTCAAATATAATTTTCGCTCAGCAGGATATTGTCGAGTTAAGTAGAAAATTTGACGAATTTTCAGTACAAAAAAAAGGTTTAAATGAAACCATTAAAATTGATGTTTCAGGACTTACATTACATGACTTTATTGCTTCAATTGCAGAAGAGCATCAATTAAATGTTGATGTTGATATCGATTTGAACCAGCCGGTAGCCAATAACTTTTTTGATGTTACGGTAAAAGATGTTTTCATTCATCTTGTTCAAAAATACGATCTTGAAGTTTCTTTTATGAGCAATATTATTGTTTTCAAAAAGAGAAAAATTGTACCCGTTGTCGAAAAAAAACAACCTAAAGTTATTGATGTAACGTACAATCCGCAGAATGATTTTCTGTCTGTAAAACTTGAAAACGATACATTATCTGCAGTTGCAAAAGCAATTATTGATAAATCGGGAAAGAATATAATCCTGGCTCAGGACATAAAAAACATCCGAGTCTCATCTTACATCATCAATCGTCCTTTTGATCAGGTTATCGAAATGATGTCAAAATCAAATGATTTAAACGCTGTTAAAGATGATAATGGTGTTTATTTTCTGCAAAAAATGACGGCTCAAGCCTTAAATTCAGTAACAAACGGGCCAAAAGCAAAACAGCCAAAAGTTAGTCTTGGAGTTCCTGGATTTTATGAAGTAAATATTAATAAACAAGGATTTTTACAGGTCAACGCATATATTGCAGATGCATCTGATTTATTGACAGAAGCAGCTGAAAAACTGCATATCAATTATTTCTTATACAATAAACCAGAAAACGAAAAAACAACACTTTCTGCCGATAATATTACTTTTGATCAACTATTGTCCCACATTTTCAAAGGAAAAAAATATACTTATAAAAAACAGGGCGATTTATATTTAATTGGAGAAGAAACAACCGAAGGTTTAAGAATTACAGAAATGATTCAGTTAGAAAATAGATCTATCGAATCGGTAGTCAATACTTTACCTAAAGTTTTCTCTGAAAAATTAGAAATTAAAGAGTTCATCGAATTAAACGGATTAATTGTTTCGGGTTCAAGATCTATTTTGGAAGAGCTAAAAGTATACATGAAACAAATTGACAAGGTCGTGCCAATGGTACAGATTGAAGTTATTATTGTGCAGTATAACAAAGCATATGATATCCAAACGGGAATGAAAGCAGGATTAGACAAAATTAATTCGGTTAAAACCGGAGGGGTTTTATTTCCTAATTCTGATGTAACTTTAAATGGATCGTCTGTAAATAGTTTGATCAATGCTTTTAATGGTTTCGGACTTTTTAAAATTGGAAAGGTTACTGAATCTTTTTACCTAAACCTTAAACTTTTAGAAAATAACTCAGCTTTAAAAATAGAATCTACGCCAAAAATTGCAACGATCAGCGGACACGAGGCTAAATTATCTATTGGAGAAACAAGTTATTATTTTGAGCAAAATAACCGACTAATCAACAACAGTATCGGAAATGACATTTTAAATTCAGGAACCTGGAAATCAACAGATGCTAATTTAAGTGTATCTATAAAACCGTATGTTTCTACAGATGAAAATGTGACATTAACTATTGCGGTAGAAAAAAGTTCTTTCCTTGCCAGAGCTGCTGAAGATGCTCCTCCGGGAAAAGCAACTCAAAAATTTGAATCTTTAGTAAGGGTTAAAAATGGAGAAATGATTTTATTGGGCGGTTTAGACGAATTGAAAAAAGAAAATTCAGGTACAGGAACTCCATTAATATCGAGAATTCCGGTTATTAAATGGTTCTTTAGCAGCAGAAAGAAAGCCAAAAGCGATTCTAAGCTTCATATTTTTATTAAACCGACAGTTATTTATTAGTAATGTTTAATACTTTATCTAAATTCATAAAAATAAACGACTTAAATGTTGTTGGCATAATCAAAAAAGATGATTATGAAATCTATAATCTGCTTACTATAAAAAAGAAAGCAAATAAGATTTCTATTGGTGCTAAACTAACATTTGAAAACTTTGAAACCCTAACAAAAACGATCGACAAAAAACTTCCTGTTTTAATTGTTGTAGAAGGAAAAGGGGTTTTGAATAAAGAGATTGATTTTGAAAATGAAACTGATGTAAACTGGCAGAAAAATATCGATTATAACTCTATTTATTATACTGATATTAAAGGTTCAAAATCGAATTTTATCAGTTTTTGCAGAAAAAATATTGTTGACGAAAGTATCACCAAATTTCAAAAAAGCGGGTTTCAGGTTATTGATGTTTATATTGGTTCATTTTTAGCGGCTTTGTTAAACAATGTTTTAAAGAAAGATATCATTTTTTCAAACGATTTGAAATTAGAATTTGAAAATGAAAAACTAACTGGTTTTAGTAAGCAGAATGAAAGTGTAAATGTTCTTAATTATACTATTGGAGAAGAAAGTATTTCCAGTACTTTTTTACCCTTATACGGGGCTGTTATTCACTTTTTTGTAAAACAGAAAGAAGTTTCAAAAACTATAAATCCAAGTTTAAACAGCGAAGAGTTAATTTATAAAAAAGCTTTCAATCTGCTTGGGGCAATTATACTTTGCAGTTTTCTGGGTTCATTGCTGATAAGTTATTTCTTAATTCAATATTACGGTACAAAAAATTCTGAATTGAATCTTCAAACTGTATATTCAAATCAATCCTATCAATTGATTTTAGACTTAGAAGCTCAAAAAGAAAAAAAGCTTAATTTATTAAAAGAGTCGGGAGTTTTATCTTCTAAATTTCTCTCTTATTACAGCTATGAAATCATCAAAACAATTCCAGGCAATATCTCTTTAAATGAGCTGAATATTGTTCCGCTTAAAGAAGAATATAAGGAAAATAAAAAAGCACTGTTTAATAACGGCACAATTATAATTAAAGGAGAAACTTTTGAAGAATCATCTTTTAATAACTGGTTAGAGAATTTAAAAAAGATGGATTGGCTGCAGAATTTCGAAATCATCAGCTTAAAAAAGGACAAGAAGAATAAATCAATATTTGAAATAAAAATCATTCTTAAAAATGTTTGAAAACTACTCTTATAAACAAAAGTTTTATGCTTTGATTATACTCTTTTTTATGCTCTCGATCGCAGCATACAAAAGATCGTTTCATACGTTATTTGAAGTTGTTTCAGAATATAAAACACTTTCAAAAAAAGCAGATGATATCAATAAAAAATCAAAAAATACAGGGACACTGACTAACGATATTGCTTATTTAGATAAAATTATTGGAAAAGAAGGCATTACAAAAGAAATGGTGCAGCAGGGCATTGTAAGTTTTGCATCAACAAATTCGAAAAATATTTCGATAAGCGACCTGAAGCCTATTCACGATTTTCCTGAAGATGATTATCATATCATTACAAATCAGCTGGATGTTACAGGAAACGCAAATCAATTATTAGAACTGGCGTATAGTTTTGAAAAAAACTTTGACTATTCCAGAATGGTCAGCCAAAATTTTTACACCACAAAGAAGAATAACAAATCTGAAGTTTTACATTTAAAAATGATTTTTCAAAACTATGAAAACAATAAATAAAATTATATTAATAGCCCTTGCAGTCTTTACTTATTCTTGTGATGATATTCTTGAAGAAGATATTAGCGACGATACAATTCAAATTATATCTCCAACAAAAGATGCAAAAATAGAAAGTAACGTAGTTAATTTTAAATGGAATACTTTAAAAGGTGCTGACAAATATCGTGTTCAGGTTTTTGAATCTAATCAGGTTTTGGTGCTAGACTCACTAACTACAAAATCAAGTTTAACGCTTCCATTAGATGCAGGAAGTTATATTTGGCGAGTACGCGCAGAAAATTATGCTTATGAGTCTACCTACTCTTTTCCATCCAATTTTTCAACAACAATTCCAGATGATTTAACTAATCAGCAAGTTATTCTAACAGGGCCTGACAACGATAAATATTTTAATTTTATCAATGTAACACTAAACTGGCAAATATTGGCTAAAGCAACAAGCTATAGCGCTAAAGTTGTTAATACTGCTACAGGACAAGAAGTTTTTTCTAAACTTGATTTAACTGATAATGCTGTAACACTAGATTTAGCAACACTAGCTGATGGAAATTACGAATGGAGAATAAAAGCTAAGAATACAGAAAGTGAAACCAGACAATATTCTGCACGAAAGTTTAATATTGACACTACAGTTCCAAATCAGCCAAAAAATGTATCTCCCGAAGACGGATCATCGCAAAATGTTAATACAACAACAACTTATACATGGAGTATTGCATCAGATGTTGGAACCGCAAAATCTCCAATTTCTTATGTAATTGAATTTGCAAGTGATGCCGCTTTTAATTCTATCGTTGAAACTTTAAACAGTGAAACTACAAGTATTCAACATTCATTTTCTACTGTTGGGGTTAACTATTGGAGAGTTAGAGCTATTGACGGAGCAGGAAATATTGGAACTAACAGCGCAGGATATAAGCTTACTGTAAAATAATAATGGCCAAAAAGAAAATAAATATAATTCTTATTATTGTCGTTTTAGGACTATGGGGAACTGTAGGGTTTAAAACTATTAATCGCTATTTTGGGGATAGCAGTATTATTGCAAATACAGAAACGCATTCTAAAAATGTGTCTCTTAAAAAAATTGACAAAGATACATTTGAATTAGAAAAAATAAATCGGGACCCGTTTTTAAATAAGGAATATCGAGATAATCCTGTACCAAAACCGGTTACTTATCATCATCCAATTAAGAAAGCGCCGCCAGTTATAAAAATCCCAAAACCTGTTGTAAACATAAATTGGCCTGCATTGAAATATTATGGCTATTTAAAATCTAAAGATCAGGAATTGGTATTATTAAAAATAGATTCTAAATTACATAAACTCAAGTTAAACGATCCAGTTAACGGTTTAGTTGTTCGAAAAAAATATAAAGATTCTATTGAAGTGTTTTTCAATTCAGAAGCCAGAATAATTCATTTGAAATAATATAAAAAGCAAAAGCTTCGGAGGTTTCCGAAGCTTTTTTATTAAATAAAAAACCGCCTCAAAAAAGACGGTCTTCAAAATATATTTTTCTTAAAAATAATTAAGCTCTAAACAAAGCATATTTATTATAGTTATACAAAACCTTATCATAAGGAACATAAAGCGAAACTATTTTCTCTGACGATTCGTCAAATTTAATCCCGTTGTGTTTTCTGAATAAGTAAATTTCTCTCAAACAGTTTGATAAACTCTGGTGAATTTCACTTGTAAAAGTTGGTAGTTTTTTATCTCCAACTAAAAGATCGATTTGATAATTCGAGCTGCTTTTTGATAAGTTATTACCAATAATTCTGATGGTAAATGTAGTTGACTTTCCGTATTGTTCACCTTGATATTGTAGTGTCATAATTTTATAGTAAAAAGGTTAGTATTTTATGTTTAAATTTTCTTTAGAATTGAATTTAATCTTAAAGTTATAAAAAATATTGAATGCTTTTTAAAACCCGCATCAAATTTATTGAAACAAAGTTAGTATAAATTCTATTTTCTAGATTTTTTACATCAAACTAATTAATCCCAAATACCAGCTTTCGATTTTTGTACAATATTATTGGCAAACAAAGGCGTTTCTTCATTATTATGCGCTTCTAAATTATGCAGCATCTGACTTTTTACTAATGTTAAGTCCTCAATATTTAACGATTTCAGCACCGCCAAAAACTCAGGAGTTGCGCTAACAGCAACATGATTATGAAGTTCGCACTGATCATTTGATATCTGGATAATTTTAAGCTCCCAAGTCACTCCTATTTTTGTTGTTCCTAAAGGCGAAATTGAATCGGAAACAGAATTTACTCTGCAATAGTTTTTACTTCCAATCTCTTCGACATAATGCTGTACTAAAAAGTTATCTGCAACTTTTTCTACATTTATAGACATTCGCTTTCCATCTTCCGAAAATGAAACTCCACTTGCAATATGTGCCTTTGAACACGATTGATATTCAAAATCTTTCAAAGTAAACAGCCATTCGGTAATATTAATTTTTTCTGCAGGACAATCAATAACGGCCTTTGCAGTACATTCGGCAAGGATTTCCATCTTTATGATTCTAAAATGTTTATAAATTCTTGTGCAGATAAAAGTGAGTGTCCGTAATTGGGAAAATTAATTTCTACGGTTGCTATTATTTCGTCCTGATTAAAAGAACCTATTCCATCTTTGATCAAAGTAACATGATATCCTAATTCTACACCATATCTTGCTGTTGAATCAATACAAGTATTCGCTCTCATTCCGGCAATTACAATATGGTCTAAATCATGTATTTTTAAAAGAAAATCCAAATCAGTATTTGCAAAACCGCTTGCTGTCCAATGATTTTGAGCGATTAAATCTCCCGATTCCGGCAAAAGATCCGGGTGAAATTCTGCGCCCCAGCTACCTTTTTCAAAAAGAGTTAAATTTTTACTTCCGTTGTGTGATGGAGAAAAATATTTCCATTTTAAATAATCTTCTTTTTGTGTTTGACGGTGCGGCACATAAATTACTTTTATGTTATGTTTTCTAACCGCGGTCAATAGACTTTTTAAGTTTGCAATAATATTGTTGCTTTCCACGGTTTCTTTTACAAAAGGCCAGAGTTTCCCTTTTTCGGAAAGAAAATCATTATAGGGATCAACTAATAATAATGCAGTTCGATGGTTTTGATAAGTACTCATAGTTTTGAATTTTAGAAATTAGAACTAACAGATTCCAAAATTCAAACCCAAACATAAGCGACTGGTTTTTAATTACTTATAAAATTACAAGGAATTGATATTCCGCTGAAAATCATCGTATTAACGAAATATCAAAAATAAATTTCTGATAAACTATATAACTAAAAAAGCTGTAACGAATTACAGCTTTCATGTTTTTAAACACCTGATTATCAGAAATCAAGTGAAATTTCATAAATAGAATTAGTTTACAATACTATTTTCAGACTTTTTTTCTTCGTTTACATCTAATAAAAATAACTTGCCATTTTCATCAAACATTGTCATATTCAAAGCATCTAATAAAGTAAGGCTTTTTGAAACCGAACCTGTGAATTTATTATAGGAAAGATTCATTTCTGAAAGATTAGGCATTTTTTCTAATTCCTTAGGAATCTCACCACCAAAACTATTATTGTATAAACTTAAATTTTGCAGAATATTCAAATTAGAAATATCTGAACTTACGGCGCCAGATAATCTATTATTATTTAATAACAGAATTTTTAAAGTCGAAATTTTATACAACGAACTTGGCAAAACACCTGCAATTTGATTATCAAACAAACAAAGAATTTCTAATTGATTTAGTTTTCCAATTTCCTGAGGTAATTCACCGGAAATATTGTTCTTAAAAAGTTCCAGATCTTTCAAATTCTTCAAATCACAAATACTTCCCGGAATTGTTCCAGATAACTGATTACCAGAAACATTTAAAACCTGAAGTTCTTTAAAATTAATGATTGAATTTGATAATTGTCCTTTAAGATTATTTTTATGAAGATCAACTGTCACTAAATTTACCAGCTCAAAAAATTCAGCAGGCAATTCTCCCTGCAAATTATTATCAGCTAAATTTAGAGAAATTACTTTTCCATTTTCGGCATGAACTCCATACCAGGTTGAGACTGATAGTGATAAATCCCATTTTATTTTCCACTGCGAACCATTTGTCGCATGATATAATTTAATTAGCGCGTCTTTCTCTTTATCTGAAACAGTATCTGCAAAAATATTAAGAGAAAAAACAAATGCTAAAAAAAGTGTTGCAAGGCTTTTCATAACAGATTTGGGGGATATGTTTTTCTGCTTAAAATTAGTTAATTACTAGATATAAAGCCTCTTATGTCGATAAAGTGTTGATAAATAAAAAATTCGTCTTACTTTTCTTCTTTATAAAATTATCGAAATCGTTATAGTTTTTTAACTATTTTTGAAACAACTAATTACAAAAACCTATATTATGGAAAAAATTAACCTAATTACATTTTTCGTTGCCGCGATTGTGACACTCATAATCGGTTTTATCTGGTATCATCCAAAAGTTTTTGGAACAATTTGGATGAGAGAAAATAATTTTACTGAAGAAGACCTGAAAAAAGGAAACATGCTCAAAATATTTGGGTTTACGTACATTTTTTCAGTAATGCTTTCAATGGCTTTAATGTCGTTTACCATTCATCAGTCCGGCGCTCTTGGAATGATAGGCGGCCCGCAATTTATTGAAACTGCAAAACCATCTTTCCACGCTTTCATGGCAGATTACGGAACTGCTTTCCGTACTTTTAAACATGGCGCACTTCATGGTTTTATGTCGGGATTGTTTTTTGCTTTTCCTATAGTCGGAATTAATGGTTTATTCGAAAGAAAATCTTGGAAATACATCTTTATTCATGCCGGATATTGGATGCTTACCCTAACTATAATAGGCGGTATTGTTTGCCAGTTTGCCTAATTTATAAATACTACAAACCCGTTTGAAACCAAAACTCAAACGGGTTTTTCTTAATAATAACTTAAAGAAAATGAGTTATTACAAATATTATCTAATTTTGAAGAAATTAGCTCACACTTTTGAATACAACTTATTCTTTTCAAATCTATAACAGCGCGTCATTACTACCTTTAGAATGGAATTCGCTGGCTGCAGATAATATTTTTTTGACACGGGAATATCTCGAAGTACTGGAAAACTCTTGTCCGGTAAATATGATTTGTCATTTTATTGGAATTTTTGAAGAGGAAAAACTGATCGGAATTGTTTTAACCCAATTTTTATTTGCCGAAAAACTGGAATCCTTTGGTGAACGCGACCAATGTTTAAAAACATCTGTTCGTAATTTTGCTTTAAAAAATTTCGCTTCCCACGTATTATTTGTTGGAAACAATATGCTAACGGGACAGAATGCTTTTGTTTTTGATCAAAATGTAAAAGAATCTAAAGCTATAAAAACTCTTCATAAAGCTATTAATCAGCTTAAAAAGGATTTAAAAGAAAGCGGAAAGAAAGTCCACATCACCAGCATAAAAGATTTTACTGCAAAAGAAATTGAACCTCTGCAGGCTGAATTTAAAAACAATTATACGTTTTCGACACAGCCAAATATGATTTTTAAAATCAACGAAAATTGGAAAACAGAACAAGATTACGTTGATGCATTATCAAAAAAATATCGGGACCAATACAAACGCGCCCGCAAAAAATCTGAAGGAATAGAGAAACAGCAATTGTCTTTAGCTGACATTAGAAAATATGAAGATGTTATTTACGATTTGTATTTTCATGTGGCAAAAAATGCTCCGTTTAATACTTTTTTTCTGGCCAGAAACCATTTCAGTTTTTTTAAAGAAATCATGAAAGAGGATTTTTTGCTTTATGGTTATTTTTTAGATGAAAAACTAATCGGTTTTAATACGCTGATTAAAAACGGAGAAGTTATGGATACTTATTTTTTAGGTTATGACGAAAGTGTTCAGCGCGAAAAAATGTTGTATTTAAACATGCTTTACGATATGATTGCCTATTCTATTAAAAAGGGATTTAAGGAAATTGTATTTGCCAGAACTGCTCTCGAAATTAAAAGTTCTGTTGGTGCTAAACCTGTAAAAATGTACGGTTTGATCACGCATAGTAATGCTTTAATCAATCATAATATTGCAAGGTTTTTTAATTATTTAGAGCCAAAAACAGAATGGCAGGAACGCAATCCTTTTAAATAATAGCTTTGACAAAGTTTTGAACTTTGTCAAAGATTTAAGGAACGGCTAGTTTCATTTGTTTGTGCAGAATATGAATTTCTAATTCCTTTTGCGCTCCGCAATATTCACCATCAATTTGAAAATGAACCGGATAATCTGTTTTTATTTCTGCTTTATCTGTCGAAATAATTACAATATCTTCAGAATCTATAGGCATGTTTCCGGTAATAATTTTTCCAATTAATAATAAATCGAGGCTTTTTAAAATCACCAATTCAAATTTTCCGTCGTTCATTGAACCATTTGGGTTAATGATTACACCTGTTCCGTATTTCTGCGAATTAGCAATAACAATCATTCTTGCCACATGATCAACAGTTTTATTATTAGCTGATATAGTTGCCACAAAAGGTTCATCAGATTCTGTTAATGTTGTAAAGGCTTGCAACGCATAACCCCAAAATCCTCTTACATCGCTTTCTTCGTAATTTTTTACCAAATTGGCATTCAACCCAAGATCGCTTAAATGAATACTTTTTTTGCCATTAATGCAAATCATATCCATTTCAATATAATGATGCTGAAAAGCAATTTTAAGATTTTCTTCGATTCCGGCAGGCAGATTTAAATCGACCGAAAGTCCGTTTGCAGATCCTGCTGGCAAAATCCCGATAATTACATCATGATCTTCCATAGCTTCGGCAACCATTTTTATGGTTCCATCGCCGCCCGCAACTATAATTCGTTCTGGCTGATATTGATTATAAAGTGCTTGTATTTCCTTTAAATCATTTTTGCCGGTAGTTTCATAAACTTCCAAATCAAAATGATTTGTCGTTGCAAACTCCTCAACAGCCTCAATTAAACTCGATTTATCAAGATCTCCCGAAATAGGGTTTACAACAAATATGATATTCTTTTTCAAAATTTTATTTTTAAAACCAATTAAAATAATTAATTTACAGTGTTATATAAATATACGGAATTAATGAAACCAATTTTACAATTATATCGGGGTTATGCCAATGAAGAAGAATTAATTGTAATGGGGCATGTCTTTAAAAGAACGTATGATTATGATTTCCAGAAGAAAAACCTAAAAAATGCACGTTCTGTAGTTAATCAATTCAGGATAAAAACAATTGAAAATTTTGATGTTTACCTTAAATGCGGCAAACAGGAAATTCATACCAAAACGCTGGACGATGGTTATTTTAAATTCTGTATTCCGCTTGAAAAAGAAAGTCCTTTTGGATGGATCGAATACGAAGTAAGTATCAAATATGGCGGTAAAACTATTGTTTCAAAAGGAAGTTATATACGTCCACATAAAGGAAATCTGGGAATTATATCTGATATCGACGATACTTTTTTGGTTTCGCATACGCAGAATATCTTTAAAAAAATGTACATTTTGCTTTTTAAGAATGTAAACGATCGAAAGGTTTTTAAAGATGTTGTTCCGCATTATCAGGCTTTAAGTTCTGCCGGAAGACACAATAAAGAAGAGGAAAATGCTTTTTTTTATGTTTCGAGCAGCGAATGGAATTTGTACCGATTTATTATAGAATTTACCAAAATTCATAATCTGCCCCGCGCCGTTATTTTATTGAAAGATATTAGAAGAGGAATTACTGATTTCTTCATGAGCGGACGCGGAAATCATGATCATAAATTTGATAAAATAAAACATGTTTTAGAATTTTATCCTAATCTTAAATATGTTTTACTGGGAGATGATTCCCAGCACGATCCCGTTTTATACGAACGAATCTGCAAAATATTTCCTGTTACTGTAATAGCCGTTTACATTCGACAAACAGGCAAAAGCAAAAAAAAGGAAGTCAAAAAGATCATGAAAAATTTAGAATCGCTTGATGTTTCTGTTTGTTATTTTAAAGAAAGCAGCGAAGCGATTACGCATTCCAGATCTATTGGGATTATTAAATAAGTTTTGCTGCTGATTATGGCACACGGATAACGCTGGTTTAAACAGATTTTTTTATTTTTTAATGTAAAGAAAAAACCTTTGGCAAAGTTTGAAACTTTGCCAAAGGCCTTAAATATGTTTTTCAGAAACTGAAAACTGAGACTGCGACTGAAAACTAACTAAACATTAAAATTATCAATCTCTTCCTGAACAACTTCCCAGTCTATAAGTAATTGTTCTAAATCTTTTTTCTTTTTGTTGTATGCCGTAAAAAACGAAGCGTCTTCGATGTGTTTGTCGTAATTAGAAGCAAGCATTTTATCATCATGCTGAATGTCTTTTTCTAATTGCTGAATCTGACTTTCAATTTTACTCAATCGGTTTTGAAGTGCTTTTCCTTTTTTCTGATCTTCGTATGATGCTTTGTTTGTTTCTTTTGGAGCAGCCGCTTTTGCAACATCTTTTTTCTCCACTTCACGCATGTTTTCAAGATTGCGCTGTTCTAAGAAATAATTGATATCGCCTAAATATTCTTTGATTTTTTGATCTTTAAATTCGTAAACGATATTCGACATTCCCTGAAGGAAATCCCTGTCGTGAGAAACCAATAGTAAAGTTCCGCCAAATTTTTGAAGTGCTGCTTTCAAAACATTCTTAGATTTTATGTCTAAGTGATTCGTAGGCTCATCCATCAGCAATACGTTTATTGGCTGTAGCAACAATTTACAAAGCGCTAAACGGTTACGCTCACCTCCTGAAAGTACTTTTACTTTTTTCTCAACATCATCACCTCGGAAAAGGAAAGATCCCAACATATCTCGCACTTTCATACGATTGGTGTCTGTTGCCGCATCTTCCATAGTTTGGAGTAAAGTGATTTCGCCATCAAGATATTCTGCCTGATTTTGAGCAAAATATCCTAATTGTACATTATGCCCTAATTTGATAGTTCCGTCGTATTCAAATTCGTTTACAAGCGCTTTGATGAAAGTAGATTTTCCTTGTCCATTTTGTCCAACAAAAGCAATTTTACTTCCTCTTTCTACAAGTAAACTTATGTCTTTTAAAATTGTTTTGTCTCCGTATGCTTTTGTAACATTTTCGGCTTCAATAACTACTTTTCCTGGCTCTTTTGAAACCGGAAAAGAAATATTCATTACAGAATTATCGTCTTCATCAACTTCAATTCTTTCTACTTTATCTAACTTTTTAATTAACGATTGCGCCATCGAAGCTTTTGATGCTTTTGCACGGAATTTTTCGATTAATTTTTCTGTTTCTTCTATCTTCTTCGCCTGATTTTTTTGCGTTGCCAATTGCTTTTCACGAATTTCATGGCGAAGTTCTAAATATTGAGAATAAGGTTTATTAAAGTCGTATGCTTTTCCTAAAGAGATTTCGATTGTACGGTTTGTAACGTTATCTAAGAACATTTTATCGTGTGATACAATTACAACAACTCCGGGATAATTTCGAAGAAAACTTTCTAACCAAATGATACTTTCGATATCCAAGTGGTTCGTTGGCTCATCCAGAAGCAATACATCATTTGACTGTAATAATAATTTTGCCAACTCGATACGCATTCTCCAACCTCCTGAAAATGTTTCGGTTTGATTATTGAAAACTTCTCTTTTGAAACCTAATCCTAAAAGAATTTTCTCTGTATCTCCAACATAATTGTAACCTCCAAGAAGATCAAAACGATGTGTATAATCAGATAAATCTTCAATAATCTGTCCGTATTCTTCACTTTCATAATCGGTTCTGGTAACCAATTGATGATTGATTTCTTCTAGCTTTTTTTCTACAATTTTAATTTCGGTAAAAGCTTCATAAGCTTCTTCTAATACAGTTCTTCCACGTTCAAAATCAATATCCTGACGTAAAAATCCCATTTTGATATCTTTCTCCTGAGAGATAACTCCTGAATCCGGAGCAAAATCTCTTGCCAACATTTTAAGCATTGTCGATTTACCTGCTCCGTTTTTACCAACAAGACCCACACGGTCGCCGGCGCCTAAACGAAAAGTAACTTCTTCAAATAAATATGTTCCTCCAAAAGAAACCGAAAGATTGTGTATATTAAGCATTAAATTGTTGTTTAAAGTTTAAAGTTTCATGTTTTGATACCATAAACAGAGAATGAAAATTGTAAATTTGCGTTACCTAAATAAATGGTAATGTAAATTTTTTGCAAATGTTAAAAAAAGGATCCAAACTAAATAGTATTTTAACAGGAAGTTGTCCAAAATGCCAAAAAGAGAGCATGTATTCAGACAAAAATCCGCTTCATTTGACTAAAGTTCTAAAAATGAACGATCATTGCAGTCATTGCGGTTTAAAATATCAAATTGAGCCTTCGTTTTTTTATGGTGCAATGTATGTGAGTTACGGATTAAATGTTGCAGTGGGAATTGCTGCTTTTATTGTTTCATTTGTGTTTTTTGGAGCAAGTATTGGAGAATCTTTTATCGCAATTGTTATTACTTTAATTGTTTTGTTTCCGTTTGTTTTGCGACTTTCCCGAAATCTATATATCAATATGTTTGTTTCTTACGATCCTAAGGCTGGTCAGGGATAAGGGATTTTAAATATCTTTTATGGAAGCGTTTTATGTCTGCTTCCCGGTCTAATGGAATTCCGTTTTCAATATTATCATACAACATTTTCGCCAAAGCCGGTCCCAGCATTACACCTCGGGTTCCTAATCCGTTAAGAAGATGAATAGATTTGTAGACTTCATGAGTACCAACTAAAGGTCTTCTATCTGCAACTGTAGGTCTAACTCCTGCAAAATGTTTTACAATTTCAAAATCGCAGGTAATAATCTCTTTAATACGATCCAAAAGTTCTTGTTTCCCTTCTTCGGTTGGAAGATCTGTTTTGTCATGCCAATTATAAGTTGCACCAACTTTATACAAATTACCCCCAATTGGCAGAATAAAAACACTTGTATTAACAATTACATCTAATTTTAAATTAGGTGCATTTATTAAAAACAGCTCACCTTTTGTTCCATCCAAAGGCAGATAATTAAAATACGGATTTTTATGTAGTCCAAAACCTTCTGCAAATATGATATGACGGGCTTTAATGTTTTTATACTGAATTCCTGAATCATGAAAATCTAAAAAAGAGCTATGGAAAGATTCTTCCAGAAGCAAATTATTCTTCTTTAAATACTCTCTGTAGCTTTCTAATAATTGTCCGGTTTTAACGTAACCTGTATGCAAAACTTCACCATAATCATAAGGTGAATCGATACTTTGGTATTTTTTAGTAATTAGTTTTGTAGATAAAAAGGGAGCTAAGTTAATTTTATCAGAAGCCGCAAACCAATTATTCTGTTCTTCAATTGAAAAAAACTTTCGAAGAATAGGCATTTTAAAGTTGAATTTTTCTTGCAGCTTGTCTTCTACCTGTTCATAGAACTCATTCATTAAGACCAAATGTTCCTTAGCATTCCAGACTTCACTGAAACGTTTCAAAATAACCGGATTATACAAACCTCCCGCAATTCGGGAAGAATTTTGAGATTTGTCATCAACAACTAAAATAGACTTATTGTTTTTAAGGGCAACTTCTGCAAAAGAAATCCCAGCCAGCCCAGATCCCACGATTAAATAATCAAGCATTGTGAATGTATAGATAAAATAAAAAAACTCTTACTGCAAAGGTAGTAAGAGTTTTTCTTATAATTGGTTTTGATCTTAGTAGTTCCACATATCTTCTTCGAAGTTACGAATCTTCTCTTTTACCCTTTCTGATTCTAACAACTGGTTTTGCGCATTATCCTTCATGTAATCCTTAATCTCTCGATCTCCATACATATTCTCCTCTTTGTAAACAATTGCGTTAAAACGTCTAGAATTGAGTATTTGGTCAAATGAAATTGGAAGTGCTGAATTACTGTCGTTAAAAGCTTTTGCTTCATGAAGTACTGTTCGTGCATTTGGGAAGAAAACCCAGAATAACTCAATGTAGTCTTTTTCATCACTATTCATCGTATAAACATCTGGCGTTACAGGGCAAATACCAAGTAAGCGATATTTCAATTCACTCTGACGTTTATCGAAATACCAATATCCTTTTACTTTGTATTGAGAAACATCTGCAGCTGTAAGATCTTGTCTTAAAATATATTCAGCAGGAACTGTTCTTGTTGGACCTATAGTTTGGTCAACATAATTTACCACTTTCTTTTTACCAGTACCCGTTACAACTTTTTTCTTTACAACACGTGTTTTAAAATCATCCGGATATTGATTTATAAGTTCCCTACCTGCATCTGTTGTATCAACACGAGTTAATGAACCTTCTATGTCTTTCATAGATTTTTTAGTATTGAAATAACTGTCTGTATAAACTTCAGTTATTTTTCCTTGTCTGATTCCTTTGGTCAAAACATCATAAAGTGAACGTCTGTCTGAACCAATATTAACAGTATCTACAGGAAAGTATAAAGGAAAATTTATTTTTTCATTTAAATCAATAATTTCCCAAGTTGTTTTTCCCATTAAAACATCACGATCATCTACATAGCCATAAGCTAAAGGCTTATCATTATCTGAGATAAGCTGCGCAGCTGTTTTAAGCCCAATTTGATCTGCCGTTTTAGCATTTAGTAAATTAGATTGAGCATTAGAAATAATGCCGCCAGCGATAAAAACAATAACCATTAAAAAACTTTTCACTTTCATCATAATATTTTTTATAATAAACCTAAACGCAGTTTGATGTGTAATATTGTTATTTTTCTTACAATAATATCAAATTGTAGAAATTATAATTACAAATTTAAAAATTAAATTTAATTAACGTTTAGCTAACATACAATAAATAGTTCACAAACCACTATAAATCTGAGTATTACAAAACAAAATCATCCTTTTGTAATATCTTTCTTTACTATTCGGTTTTTTTGAAAAATCTAAAGCTTACTAAAATTTATATAAGAAAGTATTAAAAGTGTTGAGATCTGATCAAAAAAAAAACTCTTGCTACGTTAGTAGCAAGAGTTTCTCTTATTATTTAATTTTAGAACTTAGTAGTTCCACATATCTTGTTCGAAGTTACGAATCTTCTCTTTTACTCTTTCAGATTCCAATAACTGATTTTGAGCGTTATCTTTCATGTATTCTTTGATCTCACGATCTTGGTACAAGTTTTCTTCTTTATAGACAATCGCATTAAAACGTCTTGAATTTAAAATCTGATCGAATGAAATTGGCAGAGCTGAGTTGCTATCATTGAAAGCTTTTGCTTCATGAAGAACTGCTCGCGCATTTGGGAAGAAAACCCAAAATAATTCGATATAATCCTTCTCGTCACTGTTCATTGTGTAAACGTCTGGAGTTACAGGACAAATTCCAAGTAAACGATATTTTAATTCACTTTGACGTTTATCAAAATACCAGTATCCTTTAATTTTATACTGAGTAACATCTGCAGCAGTAAGATCTTGCTTTAAGATATATTCAGCAGGAACTGTTCTTGTTGGCCCAACTGTTTCGTCTACATAAGTAACAACTTTCTTTTTACCAGTACCAGTAACTACTTTTTTCTTCACAACACGTGCTTTATAGTCATCTGGATATTGGTTGATAAGTTCTCTACCAGCATCTGTTGTGTCAATACGAGATAAAGCACCTTCGATGTCTTTCATAGATTTTTTAGTATTGAAATAACTATCGGAATAAACCTCAGTTATTTGGCCTTTTCTAACAGCTTTCGTCAAAACATCATATAATGAACGTCTATCAGAACCAATATTAGCAGTATCTACTGGAAAATACATAGGGAAGTTGATCTTTTCATTTAAGTCAATAATCTCCCAAGTTGTTTTACCCATCAAGATATCTCTATCATCAACATAACCGTAAGCTAAAGGCTTATCATTATCAGAGATAAGTTGCGCAGGAGTTTTAAGCCCAATTTGGGCAGGCGTTTTTGCATTTAGCAAATTTGATTGCGCATTAGAAGCAAAACCTCCAGCGATTAGAACAATAGCTATTAAAAAATTTCTTACTTTCATCGTGGTATTATTATAAGATATTGACTGAAGATTTCAGTACTTAATTATTGTATTTCATAAATTACCGGAGCAGTTCTTGGTAATAAATAACTACCAGCTCCAACAAGTTTAGTTTTAATTTCAGAAATAGTAACTTGATCTCCTTTACCTGCTCTTGAAAGTACTTGCTTACATTGTGCATTTAATCTATTACCAGTAACAACAACTGTAGGTTGTCCAGCAATTTTCATGTTAAATCCAACAACATCTAAACCAACTTCAAAATCAAAATCAAGTAATTTAGCACCAATAGTAGCAATTTCTAAGTTAGATCTAGGTCCTTTAACAACACCCATTTCACCTCTAATTGTTCCTGTTGGTCCAGGAATACCTTTAATTCTGAATGATTTCTTATCAGTAACTTTATCTCCGTTTGGTAATGTCCCTGTTACAGAAATTGTAGCTTCTGTACCTGAACCTGGGCTCATGTTATATTTACCTGGTTTACCAGCTGAAGATAATCCTGGAGCGCTAGCAGAGATTTTGTTAGCATCAACTCCTGCAAATGATACAGAGATTGGGTTAACAACTCCTCTATACACTACATTCATTTTATCAGCAGAAATCGTAGCTGAGTTTGGTCTTGGAACTACAACGTAAGTTCCTTTAAATTTCAATGGAATATTTTTACCGTCTTCTAAGAAAGTAAATTGACCATTAATGTTTTGTTCACCTACACCACCAGCAGTTAAAGAGATAACAGCTTGTCCATTAACAATTTGTCCAGGACCTTGGAATGAAGTTGGTTTAGTGTTTTCGTCATAACGACCTAAAACTACTTTACCTGTAACTTTTTCTCCTTGGAAATAAGCATTTTTATCTAAAACAACGATTGCTTGGTAGTTGCTATAAGAAGCAGCAGCAACTGCAGCTTTTCCTAAAGCACTGTTGTAAACATCAGTTTCTGCTTTTTTAACGTCATTCTGCCAAGCTGAAAGTTTAGCAGCAGATGCAATTGCAGGGAAACCTTTAAAGTGGTAAGCTAAGTATTTTTCTTTTATACCTTCTTTGTTTTTTACTTCAGAAACGTCAAATTTCTTTTCAACTTCTGCAATAATGTTAGCGTACTTTTTATCTGTTCCTAAAGCAGCTTTTAAGTCTGCTTTGTATTTTTCGATTTTAGCGATAATTTCGTTACCTTTTTTAGTGTAACCGTCTCCTGTAAACCAGTCGTCGATGTTATCACCTCTATCCATAGCTTCGTATGGTAGTTTTCCAGTTTCTTTTTCAACCTCAAATCCTTTGATAGACTGAGCTTTTAAAGTACCTATATAATCGTAAAATTCTTTTGAGATTCCTTCAACTTTGTGAGCAGTTTCTGCTGCAGTAATGAACTCTCCTTTTGCTTCAGCAGCTTTTTGATCTAAAGATTGTAATAAACCTTCGTTCGTTGTAACTGAAGTAGTGTTTGCAGCTTCAAATTTTTCGTTCATCAAACCAAAAGCAGAAATTACTTCTTTTGATACGTTCATTGCTAACATCGCGATGAAAACCAGATACATCAGGTTAATCATCTTCTGTCTAGGGGTTAATTTTCCTCCTGCCATTTTTTTCTAATTAGTTCTTATTAATAATTTTAATATAATAGTTAAAAACTAATTATCCTTTGTTACTCATTGCAGAAAGCATACCACCATAAACACTATTTAAAGAAGCAATGTTTGCAGTCATAGACGCCATTTGCTCTTTTAATTTAGATGCGTTATCAGCGATTTCTTTATTAGCTTCAGCATTTCTTGCTGCACTTTCTAATTGTACTTTGTATAAACTGTTTAATGATTCCATTTGAGCAGCAGCCACAGATAATTCTTCAGAATATTTCTTTTGTCCTGCAATAGAGTCAACTGTTGGAGAGATTGCTTTAGCAGCTCCTTCGAAGTTTTTGATGCTGTTTCCTAAGCTTGCCATTAACTCACCGTCAACTTTAGCTTCTTTTAACATTGCATCTAATTTTTGAGATAATAATCCTTGGGCATCAGTAGTTTCTGGTTTATCCGCTTTTTTTCTAGCTTGTCCGTTAGCTAATTCTGGGTAAACAAGAGTCCAATCTAACTCGTCTTCAACTGGTTCAAAAGCAGATAACGCGAAGATTAACGCCTCAGTTAACAAACCAACTGAAAGCATAACTGTTCCTGTTAATGGTCCAATTTCAAAGTGAGTAATTTTGAATAATGCTCCAACGATTACTACTGCCGCTCCCATACCATAAGCGAAATTCATTGCTTTTTTACTTAATAATGCCATAATAATTTTTTTTTAGGTTTTAATTTTAAAATAGATTCGATTTGGTTATTGTATTGATTGAATTATAAATTACTATTTCTTTTTACCAGTTCCGTTTCCAGTTACTTGAGTTCCCATGTAATCTTGTACAGTTCTGAAACCGATATAACTTCTTGCAGAATCAGCATATTCGTGATCACGAGTACTTACTTGTAGGAAGTAAGCAACGTCTTTCCAAGATCCTCCACGAACCACTTTTCTTTGGTTCTTTCCGTCAATTACGTTAGGGTTCATTGTAGAAACATACTCGTATGCGTTTGGATTATAAGCTGAATCTGTCCACTCTGAAACGTTTCCTGCCATGTTATATAATCCGTATCCGTTTTGTTCGTAAGATTTTGCTTCAACAGTATATAAAGCTTCATCAGCAGCATAATCTCCTCTGTTAGGCTTAAAGTTTGCCATGAAACATCCTCTGTCACTCTTAGTGTAAGGACCTCCCCAAGGATAAGTACCAGACTCAAGACCACCTCTTGCAGCATACTCCCATTCTGCTTCTGTTGGAAGTCTGAATGCGTTAACTAGGTCACGTCCTTTTTTCTTAGATTTAATGTAGCTGTTTTTGTTTAAAGTTCTCCAAGCACAGAATGCTTTAGCTTGTTTCCAAGTTACACCCACTACTGGATAATCTCCATAAGCTTTATGCCAGAAATAATCATTATGCATTGGCTCATTATATGAATATGCGAAATCTTTAATCCAAACTGTAGTATCAGGGTATACACTAACTTGTTCAGTTTTAACGAAGTCTTTTCTTTTTCCAACTTTAGCTTTTGCAGCAGCCTGAATGTCCATCCAAGAATAACGGAATTTCAATTTATTTACATCAATTGTTCTTAAACCATTGTATGATTCTTCAATTGGTAAATACATAGAATCCATTACTTCAGCATAATACTCATCTGGATAAGCTTTAGTATCTCTAATTAACTTAACTTTTTTGTTTAATTTTCTACCAGCATACGGATCATCTTTTGTTCCTACACTATAGTAGTTATCATACATATATTTATCGTAAGCTGTCATTTTATCCGGCTCAGAATCATTAAATGCATAATCAGCGATACTTCCTCCTTTAGCACCTTTACCACCAGTACTTTTTTGACCAGTTTCATCAGCCAAAATAGCAAGACGTACTCTCATTGTAGAATCTTTTACCCATTCTACGAATTGACGGTACTCACTGTTAGTAATCTCAGTTTCGTCCATATAAAATGATCTAACTGTTACTGTTTTAGTAGGAGCATCTTCTACGTTAGCTAAATCAGCATCTGATTTACCCATGATAAAAGATCCACCAGGAACTAATGTCATTCCATAAGGCTTCTCGGGATGCCATTTCCCTCCTGTAACACCAACTAATTCACCTTTGTCACCTGACTTACCACAGCCGATTACTAGTGTTAACATTGCTGCAAATGCAATAAACTTCTTCATATAAATTTGGGATTATCTATTCATTATTAAAAGTCCGTAAACGTATTTATTATTTATCTAAAAAACAATACTACTTGCGAAATTTATTTTACCGTTCAAAAATAATGTTAAATAAAATAAAAAAAAAATATTTCATCGACAAACTGATTAAAAAAATCGACGTAAAACGTTAAATTTTATAATATATAAACCTTATCTTACTAAATTTTTTAACTATATTTTGAAAAACTTGAAAAAATTAAGATTTTCATTAAAATTTTCTTCTACAAAGCGTTTTTTCTCTGTGCTTTCCACCATCTTTCTGGCAATTCTTGATTACAAGCGCTCAAATATTCTTCATAAGAACACGGTAATAACGTATTTCTTTTTAGTTTATTGCTGCCGTTTGTTTCAAATGGAATCTCGATCCACCAACGCTCTGTTTTATCACTTTTATAAAAAACCAGTTCTTCCTCTTCTAAAGGAACAATATATTTTAAATAATTTGTTCTGCTTCCAAATGGGTATTCTTTTGAACGATAGTGATATCCTTCAATAAAATACCAAACAATCTGAGCAATAATAGGCGCTTCTGCAGCTGTACTATTATGATTAAATACTCCAAAAGAAGATACCTTGTCACTAATTCCCGCATATCTTGCCAAAGAACAAATCTCTTTTCCGTTGAAACCATTTGGTTCAAATGTAATAGAATTTCCTGAAGCTGAAGACTTTACCGAATTCAAATCGATACTAACTAAATCAGCATCTCTAAAAACAGGTTCTGCCAGCGCTATTTTGTTTGAGATTTCACCTAAACGGTAAGCATCAAAAAACAATTTTTCAATTAAATCAATTTCTTCCTGCGAATTATAGTACGTTTGAAATCCTATATTACAGTAATTGAACAGATTATTAGGCTCATCAATTATGATTTTTGTTAAGTATGAATTAGCCGAAACTGTTTCATCTTCTTTTCCAAAATCAAATCTGTTATCTACGGCAACCATATTTACCATTTGCTCTAAATCATCGTATGCGCGATATAAAGCGTATGTCAAATCCTGCGAACCTCCTAGAACTATAGGAATGACTTTATTTTTAATTAATGCAGAAGTTACCTTCTTAACTGCAAAATAAGTATCCTCTACAGAATCTCCGGCAAGGATATCTCCTAAATCAGCAATTGACGCATCCCAATTTCCGGGAAACATTCCATAAAGCTTTTTACGAACTGTAGTAAGATTAACTTCATTAACCATGTTAATATTGCGTCGGTCTTCTAAAACACCTACAATTGCAATGTTAATTTTACTAATATCCGGAAATTGATCCTGAGTATGCAGAACAATTTTACTTCCCAGTTCTTGTGAAGACAATGAACTAATGAATTTTAAAATTCCATCATTTAAAGGCTCTAGAAAATCAAATTCCATTCTTTATTTCTTTTTTGCTGCTGTTTTTTTTGCTGGTGCTTTTTTTGCTGCTGTTGTTTTCTTAGCAGCGGTTTTTTTAGCCGGTGCTTTTTTCTCAATCATTTCCTGAACTTCGGCCAATGTTAACTTTGTAGCATCAACATCTTTGCTTAGCTCAATTTTGATTTTACCTTTTGTAATAACCGAGCGTCCCCAGCGCGCTTTTTCAACCAAAATTCCTTCGTCTTCCCAATTGTGAAGAACTTTATCTATGTTTTTTTGTAATTTATCTTCAATTAATTCCTCAACATCAGCCTGTGATAAATTATCAAAATTGTATTTTTTACTCACATTTACAAAAAGACCATTCCATTTAATGAAAGGACCAAAACGTCCCACACCTTTTTGAACAGCTTCTCCTTTGTAAACTGCAATTGGAGCATCTGCAAGAGCTTTTTCATCAATTAATTCCTGTGCTCTTTCTTTGGTAACACTCAAAGGATCTTCTCCTCGAGGTAATGAAATAAACACACTTCCGTGACGAACATAAGGACCATAACGACCGTTGCTCACTTCTACTTCTTCTCCTTTATAATCTCCTAAAGTTTTAGGAAGTAAGAATAAATTCAAAGCTTCTTCAAGGGTGATATTTCCAATATTTTGATCTGCCATTAAGCTGGCAAACTTTTTATCTTCGTCGTCTGCTTCCCCAATTTGAGCCATTGGTCCAAATTTTCCTAAACGAACAGAAACCTGTCTTCCGTCAGCATCTTTACCAAGAATTCTTTCACCGCTTTCACGTTCAGCATTTGCCTCAACTTCTTTTACATTTGGGTGAAATTTATTGTAGAAATCCTGCATCATAATTGCCCAGTCAATATTTCCTTCGGCAATTTCATCAAAATCCTGTTCTACTTTTGCAGTAAAATTATAATCTAAAATATTTCCGAAATTCTTAACTAAGAAATCTGTTACGATAGTTCCAATATCTGTCGGAACCAATTTTCCTTTATCTGAACCTGTATTTTCTTTTAAAACCTTCTCTCCTACTTTACTGTTTTGCAAAGTAAGCTGCGTATATTTACGTTCCTGACCTTCAAGCGTCCCTTTTTCAACATAATTTCTGTTGATAATTGTAGAGATTGTTGGTGCATACGTAGACGGACGCCCGATTCCAAGTTCCTCTAGTTTTTTCACTAAAGATGCCTCAGTATATCTTGAAGGCGGTCTTGAATATCGTTCTGTAGCTGTAATATAATTGTTAGCTAACTTTTCGTTTACTTTTAATGCCGGAAGCATTCCTTCTTGTTCTTCCTCATCATCATCGTGACCTTCAAGATATACTTTTAAGAAACCTTCAAAAAGTAAAACTTCTCCCGAAGCTGCAAAAATTTCGCTGTGATTATCAGCTTCAATTTTCACGTTTGTTCTTTCTAATTGTGCATCGCTCATTTGCGAAGCTAATGTTCTTTTCCAGATCAAATCATATAAACGAGCCTGATCACGATCAATATTTACAGTATGACGAGACATATCAGTTGGACGAATTGCTTCGTGCGCTTCTTGTGCTCCTTTACTTTTGGTTGCAAAAGTTCTCGGTTTCGAAAACTCTTTTCCGTATGATTTTATGATTTCAGCTTCAGCCGCATCCATTGCATCTTTTGAAAGATTCACCGAGTCAGTTCTCATATAAGTAATAAGTCCCGCTTCGTACAAACGCTGTGCTAACTGCATTGTGATACCAACTGGCAAATACAATTTTCTTGCTGCTTCCTGTTGAAGTGTAGAAGTCGTAAAAGGTGCTGTTGGCGATTTTTTGGTAGGTTTAGTTTCTAAATCAGCTACCGTATATTTAGAACCGATGTTTTGATTTAAGAAATCTTCGGCTTCTTTTTTAGTATTAAAATTTTTCGGAAGTTTTGCCTTGAAAGCTTTTCCTGCTTCGTTTACAAATTCGGCAACAATTGAATAGGTTGCAACAGCATTGAAACTTTGAATTTCGCGTTCTCTCTCCACAATCAAACGTACAGAAACAGATTGTACACGGCCAGCAGAAAGTCCTCCTTTGATTTTTCTCCACAAAACCGGAGATAATTCGTAACCTACTAAACGATCCAGGACACGACGTGCCTGTTGTGCGTTTACTAAATTATAATCAATTTCCCTTGGATTGTCGATTGCTTTAAGAATCGCAGATTTGGTGATTTCATGAAAAACAATTCGCTTTGTTTTTTTCGTATCCAGTTTCAGTTCTTCCGCCAAGTGCCATGAAATAGCTTCTCCTTCGCGGTCCTCATCACTTGCCAACCAAACCATTTCGGCATTTTTAGATAGTGTCTTAAGTTTACTTACCAAGGCTTTTTTATCCGGAGAAACTTCATATTTAGGTTTAAAACCATTCTCTACATCTACCCCTATTTCCTTTGATGGTAAGTCGGCTATGTGACCATAACTTGACTCCACCTGAAAATCGCTCCCAAGAAATTTCTCGATCGTTTTCGCCTTTGCAGGTGATTCCACTATTACTAAATTCTTTGCCATTGCTCTTATTTTCTGCAACAAAAGTATTTATTTTTTTTAAATATTAACCTCGCGATTGAATTTTTGAGGTATTTTGATATTATGAAACTTAAAATTGCAGATTTATCTGTAATATTCTGTAATATATATATAGGTATAACTTTTATAGGATTATGACCGTCAAATTCTTTTATTTTAGATTGTTGATTTTAGATTTTAGCTTTCTCATGAATCTTAATTCATTTCTATTAATATAAAATCTAAGCGCTAAAACTAAAAATTTAACCGCAAAGTTCACAAAGGTTTACGCAAAGTTCGCAAAGATTTAATGTAAGCTGAAAATTCAGTGCTATTTAAATATTTTAGATTCCCAAAAATTTCATAAAAGCACAAATAATCTGCAATCTAAAATCTAAAATCTAAAATTTCTCCTCTGCCATCTTGTCATATTGACTGTATTTACGCTATCTTTGCACTTTGAAATTTTACAATGGAAAAGATTATTGAAGAAAGTAAACAGGGCGAAAGTCTTGTTTTAGAAAATAAACCTGAGAATACTAAAAAACTATTTATAGAAAGTTACGGTTGTGCGATGAATTTTTCGGACAGTGAAGTCGTAGCTTCCATTTTATCTGAAGGCGGGTATAATACAACTTCGGTTTTAGAAGAAGCTGATTTGGTTTTGGTTAACACGTGCTCAATTCGTGATAAAGCAGAACAAACTATTCGTAAGCGTCTTGAAAAATACAATGCGGTAAAACGTACGAACCCGAAAATGAAAGTAGGCGTTTTGGGCTGTATGGCAGAGCGTTTGAAAAGTCAGTTTTTAGAAGAAGAAAAAATAGTTGACCTTGTTGTTGGCCCTGATGCTTACAAAGATCTTCCGAATTTATTGGCGGAAGTTGAAGAAGGCCGTGACGCCATTAATGTAATTTTATCGAAAGAAGAAACTTACGGAGATATTTCGCCGGTTCGTTTGATGAGTAACGGAATTACTGCTTTGGTTTCTATTACTCGTGGCTGCGATAATATGTGTACATTTTGCGTTGTGCCTTTTACACGCGGACGCGAACGCAGCCGTGAACCTCAAAGTATTATGACCGAAATTCAGGATTTATGGAGCAAAGGTTTTAAGGAAATTACACTTTTAGGTCAAAATGTTGACAGTTACCTTTGGTACGGCGGCGGTTTGAAAAAAGATTTCGTGAACGCTTCAGATATGCAAAAAGCGACTGCAGTTGATTTTGATCAATTGTTGGAAATGGTTGCTGTTGGATTCCCTAAAATGCGTATCAGATTTTCGACTTCAAATCCGCAGGATATGCATGAAAGTATTCTGCATGTTATTGCAAAATATCCAAATATTTGTAAACACATTCACTTGCCGGTTCAATCTGGAAGTAACCGAATTTTGAAAGAAATGAATCGTTTGCACTCTCGTGAAGAATATATGGCTTTGATTGATAAAATTAGAGCAATTGTTCCGGATGCTTCGATTTCGCAGGATATGATTGCCGGTTTCCCAACAGAAACGGAGCAAGATCATCAAGATACGATGAGTTTAATGGAATATGTAAAATATAATTTTGGTTATATGTATTCGTATTCTGAACGACCAGGAACTTTGGCCGGACGAAAAATGAAAGATGATGTCGAGGAAGAAACGAAAGCCAGAAGACTTCAGGAAATTGTCGATTTACAGCAAAAACATGCTTGGTTTAGAAGTGAGGAATTTGTTGGAAAAACAGTTGAAGTTTTAGTAGAAAAAGTTTCTAAAAAATCAAAAGATGAATTTTCAGGAAGAAACTCTCAAAGTATTACGGTTGTTTTCCCTAAAGAGAATTATAAAATTGGTGATTTTGTAAACGTGAAAATCACAAGCTGCACGAGCGGAACATTAAAAGGTGAAGCTATTGGTTTGAGTGAAATGAATTAAGTTAGTTTGCCACGAATTACACAAATTTACACGAATTTTCTTTCATTTATTTCATGATTCAATAAATTTGCTTGAAAAAGTAAATTATGGAATTATACAGAAAAGAAGAATATTTTAAAATTGTAGGCATTTGTATGGAAATTCATAGAATCCTTGGTGGAGGGCTTCTTGAAATTGTTTATAAAGATGCTTTAGAATATGAATTTAGAAAGCACAATATTCCGTTTGAACGCGAAAAGGAATACAGCATTCAATATAAAGACATTGTCTTAGCACATAAATTCTATGCTGATTTTGTTGTTTATGATGAAATTATTTTAGAGGTCAAAGCATCTAAAGAAATTATTGATGAACATACAGCTCAAACAATTAATTATTTAAAACTGGCAGATAGTGATTTAGGAATTATTATTAACTTTAATAAAAAGTCATTACAACATAAAAGAGTTATTCATTAAGCTCTTTTCAAAAAATTCGTGAAAATTCGTGAAATTCGTGGCAAAAGAAAAAAAATATAAGCCGGAGTTTAAACGTTAAAGGCAAAAGTGCAAACTTGAAACCTGAAACAAACAAAAACTTGAAACAAAATATACATGGAAACAGTTCAAGCAATAAAACAACGATTTGAGATTATTGGTAATGATCCAAAATTAAATCGTGCCATAGAAAAAGCCATTCAGGTTGCTCCAACTGATATTTCGGTTATGGTAACTGGGGAAAGTGGTGTTGGTAAAGAAAACATTCCTAGAATTATACATTCGCTTTCACACAGAAAGCATGGTAAATATATTGCAGTAAACTGTGGAGCGATTCCGGAGGGAACTATTGACAGTGAACTTTTTGGACACGAAAAAGGAGCTTTTACAGGCGCTACAAGTACACGTGAAGGTTATTTTGAAGTTGCTGACGGCGGAACTATCTTTCTTGATGAAGTGGGTGAATTGCCATTAACAACTCAGGTGAGATTACTGCGTGTTCTTGAAAATGGTGAATTTATAAAAGTAGGTTCGTCACAGGTTCAAAAAACCAATGTTCGTATTGTAGCAGCAACAAACGTAAACTTGTTTAATGCAATCGAAAAAGGAAAATTTCGTGAGGATTTATACTATCGTTTAACAACAGTCGAAATTACATTACCTCCTTTGCGTGAGCGAAATGACGATATTCATTTATTGTTCAGAAAATTTGTAGCCGATTTTGCCCATAAATACAAAATGCCTCCGTTAAAATTAGATGATGATGCGGTAAACGTACTTCAAAAATTTAGATGGAACGGAAACATTCGTCAGCTTCGAAATGTAGCTGAACAGATTTCGGTTTTAGAAACCAATCGCGATATTTCGGCTTCAACTTTATCCTCATATCTTCCATCAGAAGGAAGCAATTTACCATCTGTAATAAACGACACTAAGAAAGACAGCGATTTTAGTACTGAAAGAGATATTCTGTACAAAGTGCTTTTTGATATGAGAAGCGACTTAAACGATCTGAAAAAGCTGACTTTGGAATTGATGAAAAACGGCACTTCAAAAATGCAGGATATTAATCCGAATTTGATTCAGAAGATATACGGATCACAGGAAAATGACAGCGAAATTGATTTTGAAGAAGAACCAAGAACAGCTGTTATGACGCCAAACACCCGCGAAGAAAACTATCAGCAGATTCCCGATGATAATTATTTATTTGCCGAAACTATTGAGGAAGAAGAAATTCTGCGTTTAGAACAAAAAGAAATCGAAATGATCAAAAAATCATTAGAAAAAAACAAAGGAAAACGAAAAGCGGCTGCAGATGAATTAGGGATTTCTGAAAGAACTTTGTACCGAAAAATTAAACAATTCGACTTGTAATTTCCTGTAAAGAAGTTAAAACTCAAAAATGTTTTAAACGAATTGAATATCTTTGACCCAAACGTTAGCAAACTGGCGGAGTAATCTTATAAAATAAAATGAAACACTTAAAATATCTTCTAATTCTTTTAATTGCGACAACTTTTAGCGGTTGTGGATTTTACAATTTTACTGGTTCAACAGGGCAAATTGATGCTAAAACTTTTCAGGTTAACTTTTTCCATAATAATGCTGATTTGATTGAACCTGGAATTGATAGAGATTTTACACTGGCATTACAGGATTTAATTATGAATCAAACCAATTTAAACTTGGTTAGTAATGGCGGGGATTTAATATATGAAGGAGAAATTGTAGACTACAGAATTACGCCAATGACCGCAACAGCGGATCAGCAAGCGGCACAAAACCGTTTAACCATACGTATTAATGTAAGGTTTACCAATAAAAAGAAAGAAACTGACGATTTTGAGAAACCTTTTGAGTTTTACTATGATTTTGAAGGAAGAGATCTTCCAACAGGATCTACTTTAAATACAGCTATTAAAACGATTTACGAAAGGATCACACAGGATATCTTTAATGAATCATTGGCAAAATGGTAAAATGTTTATTTGTTGAATCGATTAAACGATTAATCGATTTTAAAGCAATTAAACAAATAAACGGTTAAACGAATAAACACAAAAAACGATTAAACAATAAAAAATGAACGTTACTGATTATACATACTTAATGAACAAACCTGATGCTATTACAGAAAATCAGGCAGAAGCATTAGGAAGTGTTTTGAATGAATTTCCATATTTTCAAAGTGCCAGAGCGCTTCGATTAAAAGGACTTTACAATCAAAACAGTTTTAAGTATAATTATGCATTAAAAGTAACGGCGGCACATACGGCAGATCGTTCGGTTTTGTTTGATTTTATAACTTCTGAAACTTTTACTTCTATTCAGAATGATTTTTACGATCAAAAGTTAAGAGAACTTTTAGAAATAAAAGTATTTGACAGCGAAGTCGTTACTTTTGAACCGGTTGTAAAAATTCCGGAAATTCGAATTGATCCAATCGAGCAATCAATTTTAAAATCGATTAAAGAAGCGACAACTGTTGTTTTTGAAGAGCCTTCTAAAATTGCAGAAAATAAACCCGAAGTTGTTATTGAAGAATCACCTTTAGCACAAACAGAAGAAATTGAATCTAATACTTTTGAAGAACCTGTAAAAGTTCAGGAACAAACAATTGAACATATTGCAGAGCCATCAATTGTAATTCCTACAGAAGAAGAAATACTTAGCACTTTTAAAGAAGTAACTGATGAAACAACTGAAGATTTAGTTACCGAAAAACCAATTGCTATTATTAATGAAGAAGAAATATTCAACTCTTTTAAAGAAGTAACTGAAGTTGAAGAAAAAACCATTGAGCCGGAACTTATAGAAGAACCAATCTCAGCATTTGAAGAAGAAAAAGCTGAAAGTTCTTTTAATGAGCCAGCTGAAATTGAAAATATAACTGTTGAAGCAATTGTTAATGAATCTGTTCTAACTCCAAGCGAGGAAGCGATATTGGATACTTTTAAAGAAGTAACAGAAACAGAAGAAGAAACTATTGAAGTTGAAACAGAACAAACTATTTTAACTCCAAGCGAAGAAGAAATACTAAATACCTTTAAAGAAGTACCAGAAGTTGAAGAAAAAACAGCTGATGCTATTATCGAAAAACCTGTTACAAAAATAACTTTCTTTGATGAAGTCGTAGAAGATGATGAAATTGAAGAAGTTCATGTTGATCCAATCGAGGAATCTATAATCGTTTCTATTAAAGAAGCATCAACCGTAACTTTTGAAGAACCAATAATTGCTGAAGAACCAAAAGCTGAAGCAGAACTGTTAGAATTTGAAGTTCCGGAAATTGAAGTTTCTGAATCTGTAAAAGAAGCAGAGGAGAATTTAGAAATAGGCAAACCTATAGATTTTGTACGTGAAAAACATTCTTTTCAGGAGTGGTTACAATTAGCTAAAGCAGAACCTATTGACAGAAGTTCAGATGCTCCAAAAGATGCAGAAACCGATGAAAAAAAAACAACTGAAGTGACTGAAATAGTTTCTGTTGAGGAAGAAAAGAAGAAAAAAGCAGAAATAATTGACCGTTTTATTGAAACAAACCCAAAAATTTCTCCAATAAAACCAACAATGGCTACTCCTCCTATTCAGTTTAATATTAATGAAGAGGAGAATTCATACTTAATGACAGAGACTTTGGCCCGTGTTTATTTGGAACAAAAAAAATATACAAAGGCCATACAAGCATATGAAATATTAATTTTGAAATATCCAGAAAAAATTAGTTTCTTTGCAGACCGCATTTCGGATATAAAGATTTTACAACAAAATAACAATAACATTTAATACAATGAGCACATTTTCAATTTTCTTAGTTTTAATCACAATAGTTTGCTTTCTATTGATCGTAGTAATTATGGTACAAAACCCTAAAGGTGGAGGATTATCTTCAACTATCAGCGGAACTCAAATGTTAGGCGGTGTACAAAAAACAACTGACTTTTTAGATAAAAGTACTTGGACACTAGCTACTATTTTGATTGCTTTAATCTTACTTTCAAGCTTAAGCTTCACTGGAGCTTTAGGTGATACAGGATCTAAAATTATTGATAAAACAGAAGCGCCTGCGTCTACGCCAGCTGCTCCAGCTCAACAAACTCCTGCTCCGGCAGCTCCTGCAGCAAAATAATAATTTTGATATAAATTAAAATGCCAGCCTGTCAAAGCTGGCATTTTTTTTAGGAAATAATGTCAGTTTACAGAGCATGGCACAATTTCTGAAAGTTTATTGAACATTAAAAAACGTATAACTTAATATAATATAAAATCATGGCTTTAAACATTAAACCGCTTTCAGACCGCGTACTTATTGAACCTGTTGCAGCTGAGACTAAAACTGCTTCAGGTATTTTTATTCCAGATACTGCCAAAGAAAAACCACAAAAAGGTACTGTAGTAGCAGTTGGAAACGGATCTAAAGATCATACTATGACTGTAAAAGTTGGTGATACAGTTTTGTACGGTAAATATGCCGGAACAGAATTGAAATTAGAAGGAACTGATTATTTGATCATGCGTGAGGATGATATTCTTGCAATAATTTAATTGCTGTAAGCTTTAAGCCGTAAGCTATAGGCTTCAATAAAAGCGTAAAGCCTATTGCCTAAAGCGTAAAGCCTCAAAAAAATGAGAGATTTTAAAAAGTATGATATTTGGCAGCTAAGCCATTCTTTTACCTTAGAGATTTATAAAATAACTTCTATTTTTCCAAAAGAAGAACTTTATGGATTAACAAGTCAGATAAGAAGAGCTTCTTCATCAATTCCAACTAACATTAGCGAAGGTTGTGGAAGAAACAGCGACAAAGAATTCAATCAATTTCTCAACATAGCTTTGGGTTCTGCCAGTGAAAGAGAATATCTATTGATTTTAGCTAAAGACCTGCAATACTTTAATAATGAAATTGCCGAAAGTCAAATAGAAAAAATCAACAGCATAAAAAGCAAAATTTACAAACTAAAACAAAAATTAATCCAGCAGTAGAAAGCGTAAAGCTTAAAGCCTACTGCCTAAAGCAAATAAAAAAATGGCAAAAGATATAAAATTTGATATTGAAGCACGTGACGGATTAAAACGTGGTGTTGATGCATTAGCAAATGCTGTAAAAGTAACGCTTGGACCAAAAGGTCGTAACGTAATTATTGGAAAATCATTTGGTGGACCAACTGTTACTAAAGATGGTGTTTCGGTTGCAAAAGAAATCGAATTAAAAGACCCATTAGAAAATATGGGCGCACAAATGGTTAAAGAAGTTGCTTCTAAAACCAATGATTTAGCGGGTGACGGAACTACAACTGCTACAGTTTTAGCTCAGGCAATCGTAAAAGAAGGTCTTAAAAACGTTGCCGCAGGTGCAAATCCAATGGACTTGAAACGTGGTATCGATAAAGCTGTTGAGGCTATCGTTGCTGACTTAGCAAAACAAGCTAAAGTTGTTGGAAGTGATTCTGATAAAATCAAACAAATTGCTTCTATCTCTGCAAACAATGACGAAGTTATTGGCGAATTAATCGCTACTGCTTTCGCAAAAGTTGGAAAAGAAGGAGTTATTACTGTTGAAGAAGCTAAAGGAACTGATACTTTTGTTGACGTTGTTGAAGGAATGCAGTTTGACAGAGGATACCTTTCTCCTTACTTCGTAACTAATCCAGAGAAAATGGAAGTTGAATTAGACTCTCCATACATCTTATTATACGACAAAAAAGTATCTTCTTTAAAAGAATTACTACCTGTTTTAGAGCCAGTTGCACAATCAGGAAAACCATTATTAATTATCGC
This sequence comes from Flavobacterium sp. 2755, assembly GCF_031455715.1. Lineage (NCBI taxonomy): Bacteria > Pseudomonadati > Bacteroidota > Flavobacteriia > Flavobacteriales > Flavobacteriaceae > Flavobacterium > Flavobacterium sp. 2755. The sequence goes on along the minus strand of NZ_JAVDTG010000014.1, from coordinate 55,171 downwards.
TGAAGATGTTGACGGAGAAGCTCTTTCTACTTTAGTAGTAAACAAATTAAGAGGTGCTCTTAAAATTGCTGCTGTAAAAGCTCCTGGTTTTGGAGACAGAAGAAAAGCAATGTTAGAAGATATCGCAATCTTAACTGGTGGAACTGTAATTTCTGAAGAAAGAGGTTATACACTTGAAAATACAACTATCGAAATGTTAGGAAACGCAAAAAGAGTTTCTATCGATAAAGACAATACAACTATCGTAAGTGGCGCTGGTGAAGCTGACATTATCAAAAATAGAGTAAATCAAATTAAAGGTCAGATGGAAACTACAACATCTGATTATGATAAAGAAAAACTACAAGAGCGTTTGGCTAAATTAGCTGGAGGTGTTGCGGTTCTTTATGTTGGTGCAGCTTCTGAAGTTGAAATGAAAGAGAAAAAAGACAGAGTTGATGATGCATTACACGCAACTCGCGCTGCTGTTGAAGAAGGAATTGTTGCTGGTGGTGGTGTTGCTTTATTAAGAGCAAAAGCTGTTTTAGCTGAGCTTAAAGCAGATAACGCTGACGAAGCAACTGGAATCCAGATTGTTTCTCGTGCAGTTGAATCTCCATTAAGAACTATTGTTGAAAATGCAGGTCTTGAAGGTTCTGTTGTTGTTGCTAAAGTTTCTGAAGGTTCAGGTGATTTTGGATACAACGCTAAAACTGACGAATATGTAGATATGCTTACAGCTGGAATTATCGATCCTAAAAAAGTAACTCGTGTAGCTCTTGAAAACGCTGCATCTGTTTCTGGAATGATCTTAACTACAGAATGTGCATTAATTGATATTAAAGAAGAAAGCGCTGGCGGAATGCCAATGGGTGGCGGTATGCCAGGAATGATGTAATCGTTCTTTTCTTAAAACTTAAAACGCCAGATATTTATCTGGCGTTTTTTTTGTTTTTGTTTGCCACGAATTAAACGAATTTTTACGAATTATTTTTTTTAGCCACAGATTAAAAGGATTAAAAAGATTATAATCTGTGAGAATCCTTTTAATCTGTGGCAAACTTTTTTTACACAAAGCATTCGTGAAAATTCGTGTAATTCGTGGTAAACCTCTTTTTAAATTTATAATTGTTTAACATTCTGTTTTTGCTCTTAAAGTCGGTTATAGGTAAATTTGTGAATTCAATAAAATTCAATAATGAAAAAGCATTTTACCTCATTCGTATCTTTAATTTTTCTTTCACTTTCTTTTGTTTTACAAGCCCAATCTAATAAAGACGCTTATGTAGTTTTAGTCTCTATGGATGGATTCCGCTGGGATTATCAAAAGCAATTTAATCTTCAAAATTTAAAGCAAATTGCAAAAGAAGGCGTTCATGCAAAATCAATGAAACCTTCTTACCCAAGTAAAACTTTCCCCAATCATTATTCTATTGTAACGGGACTTTATCCCGATCATCACGGAATCATTAATAATGTTTTTTATGATGCATCACTAAATGAATCTTTTTCATTGTCATCCAAAGCAAAAAATGATTCTCGTTTTTATGGTGGAAATCCCATTTGGAATGTAGCTGAGCAGCAAGGTGTAAAAGCGGCATCATTCTTCTGGCCAGGTTCTGATATTGACAAAAGAAATCCAAGTTATTATAAAAATTACGATAATAAAATTCCGTATGGAGCGAGAATCGATACCGTTTTAAAATGGTTACAGCTTCCGGAGAAACAACGTCCGCATTTGGTTACTTTATACTTTGACGAACCAGATCATACCGGACATAATTTTGGTCCGCTTTCTCCTGAAAACAAAAAAATGGTTATCAAAATGGATTCTATTATGGGAGAATTGTCTAAAAAACTAGATCAATTAGCCATCGGAAAACAAATCAATTTAATTATCGTATCAGATCACGGAATGGCCGATATCAGCAATGATAAAAAGGTAGCTGTTCTGGATTATCTAAAACCGAAATGGCTGGGTTACAAAGATGTAATTAATCCAATTATGAGCCTTCAGGCAAAATCGGGTTTTCAGGATTCGATTGCAAACGCTCTAAAAAAAGTACCGCATATCAAGTTTTGGAAATCAACCGAAGTTCCGAAGAGATTACATTACGGAACAAATCCGCGTGTACATGATTTTGTTATTGAAGCAGATAAGGGATGGAGTTTAGTTGGTAAAGAAAGTACACACATAAATGGCGGCACACATGGCTATGACAATGATGAGAAAGATATGCATGCTATTTTTTATGGAAAAGGTCCTGCTTTTAAAATTGACAAAACAGTACAAACATTTCAAAACGTTTCGGTTTATCCTTTAATCGCACATATTTTAGGTTTGCAAATTGGCCAAATTGATGGAAAATTCAGTGAAGTAAAAAACATGCTGAAAAACTAATTATAACCACAACAGAAAAGCCTCATAGAAATCCTATGAGGCTTTTTTTGATTATTTTCTCCCCCAGACAACAAAAGCCGCCAAAATAGCCAGAAAGACATTAATGCCAATTTGAGAAGCTTCTCCTCTGCAGATATGAAAAATACTTGCACTAAACATAAGAGCAATTGTTCCAATAGACGTTAACCATACAAGTTTAGGTTTTTGAATAAATGATGGAATTATAATCCCTATTCCGGCCAGTAAATCAATTATTCCCGTTCCTTTTACCAATGCAACAGGAACTTCACCTGCCCAAGGCCACATCATGGATAATTCTTTTATTGAAAGAAATAATTTCATTGATGCTCCCCAAATGAAACATACAGATAAGATAATCTGTGACGTCCAAAGCATAATAAGAACCGTTTTTGAATGTGGTTGTTTTTCCATTTTGAGATAAATTATAAATTAAGATCTCAAAAATATTTATATTTACTTCCTTATTTACAGTACTTCCACTTTGGATAGTGCTATCCAAAGTGGAAGTGGTATAATTATAAAATAAACTAAAATGCTAATTAAAGGCGGCTGTCCAAAAACAGCACTTTCAATCAAAGATGCTTTAGAAGCACTGGAAGGAAGATGGAAATTATTAATCCTGTTTTCTCTTTCAGCAGAAAATAAACGCTTCAATGAAATATCGAAAGCTGTTACGGGAATAACTGATAAAACGTTATCCAAAGAGCTGAAAAGCCTCGAAAGCAATCAACTGATAAAAAGGACAGTTTACGATACTTTCCCGCCAACTATTGAATACTCTATTACAGAACATGGAAAATCTTTAGAAAATGTTCTAAATGAATTGCATTACTGGGGACTTCTACACCGACAAAAAATGCTGGGCTAAAATCTTTTTTAAAAACCAGTTGATACAGAAACTGATTTCCATTTTTCCAATTCACCCTGAACACTTGCTATTTTTTGATTTGCCATATTGTAGGCATCCTCTCCTAAAAACAAATGTAACGGTGGGTTTTGGTCCTGACTTGCTTTAATTAATGCTTCTGCTAATTTTACAGGATCTCCTGGCTGATTTCCGTTGATATCGTCTTTGTGAGCGCTTTCAGATTCTCTAACGTTTTTGTATTCTGCAATTGGATTTTCCGGCAATAATAAAGAACTGTCTTTTAAGAAATCTGTTCTAAAATAGCCTGGATAAACGATAGTAGCGTGAACTCCAAAAGGCTTAATTTCTGCAGATAAAGATTCTGTTAAACCAGCAACAGCGAACTTTGTAGAACAGTAAATTCCCCAGCCCGGAAATTCTCCGTAATAACCTCCAACAGAAGAAATATTAAAAATATGTCCCGATCTTGCAGCACGCATATACGGCATTGTATTTCTGATCACATTCAATAATCCGAAAACATTTACTTCGTAATTTTTTCTTGATTCTGCATCAGTTAATTCTTCTAATGTTCCTAATAAACCATAACCTGCATTGTTTACTAAAACATCAATTGTTTTAAAATGGCTGACAGCTAATTCAATTGCATTTTTAACGCTTTTCTCATTAACTAAATCCATTTCCAGAGGAAGAAAATTATCTGATGGATTTCCTAATACTTTCACTAAAGCTTCCTGACTTCTTGATGTTGCAGCAACTTTGAAACCTTCTGCTAATAATTTTTTAGCTAATTCTAATCCAAGCCCTTTTGAAGCACCTGTGATAAACCAAACTTTGTTATGTCCCATGATTTTAAATTTTTACGTTTTAATTACAGGACAAAGGTATTGGCGAAATGCTTCTGAAACATTAAACTAATCAAGCAAGAAGTTACGAAAATCAAACAATTTCGGCTAAACGATAGTTTTTAGGTGAAACCTGAACATTTTTTTTGAAGAAATTGATAAAATGTGACAATTCTTCGAAGCCTAAGCACCATGCAATTTCATTAATATTCCAATTGGTTTGTTTGAGCAGTATCATCGCTTCCTGAACAATTCTTTCCGAAATAATCTGCGAAGTTGTTTTTCCGGTAGTTTCTTTTAATGCTTTATTCAAATGATTCACATGCACATTTAACTGACTTGCATATTCTGAAGGTGAACGAAAATTAACCTGTTGTGTAATCGATTCAATCGGAAACTGGCGTTCCAGTAATTCTAGAAACAATGAAGAAATTCGGATTGTGGCGTTTGATTTACTATATAATGAAGTAGTTACGGTTTGGGTTTTGAGTGCGAGATGAATAATTTCGAAAACCAAGTTTCGGAGCACATCATATTTAAAAGCGTAATCAGAATTGATTTCGTCAAACATTCTTAAATAAACCGTTTTTAAAGATTCGGCCAATTCTATCGAAATCGGAACAATCGGATTTCCTCCGGGTTGAAACAATGGATATTCTTTTAAATTACCATATTGACTAAAAAAGGCATCGGTAAAAATGCAGAAAAAACCGGTTTGGTTTTCATCAACCTGTTCCCAGTTATACGGAATTTGCGGATTAGCAAAAAATAAAGCCTGATCTTCAATAACCGCGATCTTATCTGCATAGTGCACTTTGTTTTTGCCGATGATCAAACTGATTTTATAAAAGTCTTTCCGAGTATACGGAAATGGTTTACAGATACTTCCAACAAAATCATCCAATTTAAAAACATTAAAATGTCCGATTTCTTTTTTAAGATTTTCGGGCATTCCGTTTACTTTTATCGTGTAAAAATCTTCTAAGGTTTCTGTTAGTTTCATTTTGCAAAGTTACGAAAATCAAACAAATTAGAAAATATGATAATTAACGAATCGTGTGTCACCCTGAGCGAAGTCGAAGGGCGCTCCAATTAGCACGTGGGCTTCGACTTCGCTCAGCCTGACAATCTTTAGATAATTTTTGATAATTAGATAATGATTTACACAATGCATATCTGTAGAGGCGCATAGCAGTGCGTCTACGTCTCGTATATCAAACATTGTGGTTACGTGCGTGAGACACACTGCTGTGCGTCTCTACAGAAAATTGTGGCGGATAAATTAATTAACAATCAATAATTAACAATTCACAATTATTAAGACACCACTTTATACGTAGGATCTTCAATTACATTGACATTAATAACGGCATCGGCATTTTTAAGTAATTGTCTGCAGTCTGGGCTTAAATGCTGTAATTCTATGGTTTTATTTTCCTGATTGTATTTTTTAGTCAGATTGTTTAACGCTTCTATTGCCGACATATCAGAAACACGGCTTTCTTTAAAATCAATAATTACATGATTTGGATCGTTTTGTATATCAAACTTTTCTAAAAAAGCAGTTATAGAACCAAAGAATAATGGGCCGTAAATTTCATAATGTTTTACTCCGTTTTCATCAATAAAATGTCTCGCACGAATTCTTTTGGCACTTTCCCAGGCAAAAACCAAAGCCGAAATGATTACGCCAATTAAAACCGCCAAAGCCAAATTGTGCAATACAATTGTAATTAAGGCAACTAAAATTCCAACGAAAATATCGTGTTTTGGCATTTTGTTGATAATCCTGAAACTTGCCCATTCAAAAGTAGTAATCGCCACCATCATCATAACGCCGACTAAAGCCGCCATTGGTAATTTGCCTATTACAGGCGCTCCAAAAAGTATGATTATTAAAATTGTCAAAGATGCAATAATCCCTGAAAGTCTTGCTCTTGAACCTGCACCAAGATTTACTAAAGTCTGTGCGATCATTGGGCAGCCTCCCATTCCGTAGAAAAAACCGTTTAAGATATTCGAACTTCCTTGTGCAATACATTCACGATTACTGTTTCCGCGCGTTCCAGTAATTTCGTCGACTAAATTCAGCGTAAGTAAACCTTCGGTCAAACCAACAGCCGCTACAATAACAGAATACGGAAATATTATTTTTAAAGTTTCAAAAGAAATTGGAATATTTGGAATGTGGAAAGGAGGAAATCCGCCTTGAACCGATGCAATATCTTCGACTGTTTTGGTTTCAATATTAAACACAATGACCAAAGCAAAAACAATCATAATAGCAACCAAAGATGCAGGAACTGTTTTTGTTATTTTAGGAAAAACCAAAACAATGGCAACCGTAAGCGCCACCAAACCCAGCATAATATACAAAGGCGTTCCCTGAAGCCAGGAAACCTGTCCGTTAATTACAGTTTTAAATTGTTCTAACTGCGACATAAAAATCACAACAGCCAAACCGTTTACAAAACCAAACATAACAGGCTGTGGCACTAAACGAATAAATTTTCCGAGTTTAAAAAGTCCAATGCAAATTTGCACGACACCGCCAAGCGCGACGGCTGCAAAAACATATTCAATTCCATGAGATTTCATTAAAGCGATCAAAACGATTACCGTTGCTCCCGCTCCGCCCGAAATCATTCCGGGCCTTCCGCCAAAAATAGCTGTCACTAATCCGGCAATAAAAGCAGCGTATAAGCCAACCAAAGGCGGAAAACCAGCCAAAATTGCAAACGACAAAGATTCTGGAATCATTGTCATGGCGACAGTAAATCCGGCTAAAATTTCATTTTTATAATTGACCTTTTGAGTAAAATCGAAGAGTTGGAAAGCTTTTTTCATAAGGCACAAATGTAGAAAATAATGCCCAAATAGAATTAACCTTCTCTAATTGAAAAGTATTAATAATAAACCAAACAGTTATACTAACAAAACTGTTTTAAAAGAAAAACGAAAACCGAAAGTATAAAACTTATCATTTGATTTTTTAAATTTTTAGCAATGAATTATTATGCAAAACTATTTATAAACTGACATATTTCAGCTGCGTATTTCTACCTGTTTTGTTTAATGAAATGTTAATCTAAACGAATACAAGTGTAACCAAGGCAATTAACATAATCGATAATGTTATCACAATGCAATTCTACACCTTCTACGCGTAATATTTTGTCGCAGTCTTCAAGGTCAAAATTGATTTTATAATCCGGAAACTGAGTCTGGATAACGGCGGTTACATAGTTTTTGTCTGATTCTTTGCAGACGTTTGTTTTAAAAATTTCAACAACCATAATTATTTATTTAATTTTTAAACTGTGGGATAAATTTCGTTGAAAAAGATATAGGATATTCTAATTCTGGCGTAAAGCAATAATCGTAGGTAGCGGCGGATTTAAATTCCGGCTGACTCAGCTCATAAACGCCTTTTAAATTTGAGGTGTTTAAATTTAAGTAAAAACTTTCAGAATTTGATTTTGTGCTTATGGAAATTCTACGGTTTTTAAATTTCCCTTTAAATAAAAAATGCTGTGACAAAATATAACCCATGTCGTTTTTGGTTTTAGAGGATAATTAAATTCGAAGTCAAAAATACTTTAGAGTTACCTATTATAATAGGATATTTATACTAACGGCGTATCATTTATACGAATGGCGTTTGTATAAAATAGTATCCTCAAATAGCTATGAACTATAATATTAAACTATTTTTGCCTTCATGAAAATCCTCAAAATTTACCAAAACTTTTTCCTAAGGAACCTCATCGTGCATACCTTCATACTTATGGTAATTTTTGCCTGTGTGTATGATGAACTTCGTTTAGCTGGTCATGACTTTTGTTATATGATCACTAAAATTGCAATAGGATATTTTCCTTGTATTCTCTGGATTACTGTTTTTAATCTATTTATAATTAAACGATTATTATTCAAAAAAAAGGTCAAAATATTCTTTTTGCTGTTTTTAACGTATTGGACTTCTTTTTACTTTTTCATTAATTGGTTTTTTCCTTTAGTTGGTTTCGGAAATTTTAAAACATTGCAGATATTATCGCTGCTTATCAACGGAATGTTTTTTTATTTTATTCATGTTGTGATTACTAAAAAAATCATGGATGCTGATAAGGATATTATGAATTTCAAGTCTGAACTTTCATTTTTAAAACAGCAGCTTAATCCGCATTTTTTATTGAATGCCATGAATAACCTTTACGGAGAAGCATTATCTGAACCGGACAAAGTTCCAGACAGGATTCTGAATCTTTCAGATTTACTGCGTTACCAGATAGAAGCCACCAAAAAAGATTATGTTTTAGTTGCAGAAGAAATTGCTTTCGTTAAAAAATACATTGAATATTATTCTTTTAGAAACGATCGTTTGAATATTACCCAGAATTTTGAAGGTCCTTTTGACGAAATCGAAATTCCGCCTTTGTTCTTTTTACCTTTGGTAGAAAATGCGGTTAAATTTTCGGCCGAAACTCCAACGCCTTTTATTTCATTAGATTTAAAAGTAAAATCACGAAATTTGATTTTTACTATTAAGAACAATTATCTGGAATCCGGATCGCGGCTTTCGGGAACCAGAATTGGAATTGAAAATCTAAAAAGACGATTGGAAGTTTATCGCTTAAGACATGATTTAAGCTGCGAAAAAGAGAAAAATATGTTTGTTGTAAAATTAAGTATATGGCACTTACCTACCGCTGTCTTATAGTCGATGACGAATCGCCGGCGCATAAAGCGCTTGCTTCGCATATTTCGAAGTTTGACGAACTGGAACATTCCGGAAGTGCTTTTAGTGGCATGGAAGCGCTAAAACTACTTAATGCCAATCAATATGATATTATTTTTCTGGACATTAATATGCCTGTAATTTCGGGTGTGGAATTAATGGAACTTCAGCCTAATCGACCGCTTACAATTGTCACAACCGCTTATTCTGATTTTGCGCTTTCGGCTTACCAAAACGATGCGATCGATTATTTACTAAAACCCATTTCGCCCGATAAATTTGCGAAAGCAATCGAAAAAGCCAAAACCTATTTCTCCGGTAACAATCTGAAAAAAGAAAATAATAACAGTACAAAAAACCTTTCTTACCGCTTAAACGGACAAACAATTGATATGCCGCTTTGTGATATTATTTATATCGAAAGTCTTGGCAACTACATGAAACTTTACTGTACGAAACTTAATTTACCACATATTGTTTATGGTTCGCTGTCGAGCATTGCCTCAGAAATTGACAATTCAAGTTTTGTTCAAGTTCATCGCTCTTTTATTGTAAACGTAAATAAAATTTCTGCTGTTACGTTTAAAAACCTTACTATGTCTAATGGGGAAATTATTCCTGTTGGGCGGAAGTACCAGATTTTAATAGATAATCTTTCTATTAGATAATTTGTCAATCTTTCTATTAGATAATTTTTGAAAAGCTCAACTTTTTTAGGTTGGGCTTTTTTGTTTTTAGAAATCACGTAAAACTACCTGATATCAAGCAGTTTTTTATTAATATAATTGTCTGATAATAAATTTATTAAGATTATGGATTTCCGTAAAACTTGAAGCACTAAAATTGTAATCTTTGATTTTATTTAGCAAATAACAAATTTTAATTTATAACTATGGCAAAAACAGTTAATGCAAAACTTTATAAAATTCAAGATTCAATTATTCAAGACAGAAATGATAATGAAAAATTAATTGAAGATATCGTTCATACTTATAATTTAAAAACTGGAAACAAATTTTCAGAAATTGAACTTTCCGAAACTTCTAATGTAGATACATGGTTTGCAAAATTATACATTTTTACAACTGAAGCAAAACCACCTCACTGGCAGGATTTTTTATCTGATATTGTACAAAATGAACAAGATTTAGACAAGATTAAAATCCAATACTCTTCATTCGTTCTTTTTATTTATAGTGATAATTCTATTTTTGTTATTTCTAAAGGATATTACGGACATTTTCTTCTAGAAGAATACATCGATACTTTCTTTGGATTGGAAGTATTATCTCGATTGGTAAACAAAAACTCAACTGAAATTAAACAAATAGAAGAAAGAGGTTTGTTTGGAACTGAAATTGGCTCTCAACGTTATTTTAGAGAAAATTACAATCTTGCTTTCGAAGATGATTTTGGCAAGATATATAAGACAATGCTCGCCTCTATAGAAGAAGATGATTTTGAAAAGTTAGGTATTATACAAAAACGAACTTCTACAAAAAAGCTATCAATTACAGGAAGTTCATCTCTTGAAGTTTCTTCAAATTTTACTTATGAAGAATTAGTTGAAAGAATAATAAAAATTCAGGAAGTACTTGAAACCGATGGCGTCGAATTTAATCAGTTTTACAGATTACCCACATCTGAATTAAATCCAATAAAAGATAGCTTAAATGAAAATTTATTAAGCTATGCATACAGCTGTTATATCAATAATGAAACAATTGATTTCTACAGCCCAAATGTCTTTGAGTATTTACGATCAACTGAGGTACGATTTTATAATAAGGATGGAATTTTCAAGGATATTCAATTCTGCTCTTCTTTTGGCTATATAAATATCATGAATGAACTTGTAGAGAAGGAATTAATAAATGTTGCAACCGAAGATACTTTTGTAGAATCTTTACAAAATACTTTTGGTCATTACAGAGCAAATGAAAATGAAGATTTTAGCGTTGGTGTAAGCCTTGACCAATGGTTCTGTGGTGAAGTAGAATATGACGGCAAAAAATATTTTAAGTTAGATAGCTCATGGTATCTTTACAGGCATAGTTTAGAAGAACATTTAAACTCCTTCTTCGTAAATTTTGATTTTGAAAATAACACTACTAATAATCTTGAATCTTGGACTCAGGAATCAGAAGGATTGTATAATGAAAGTTATAAAAATCGTCAAGATTTCATAGTTGGTGATCGAGCATATTTGAATCTAATTGAAATGGCAGACATTATCAAAGTTACTGGTAATAAGATCTACTTTTATCATGTTAAAAAAGGATTAGGTCAAGACACAAGAGCATTAATAAGTCAAATTAACAATGCTGCTCGTTATTTAACCTACTTTAAAGATGAAGAGAATAATGCAGGATTAAAATCTTATTACAAAAGTATATGTGATAAACACTATAATGGCAATTCTTTAACTTTGAATATTGATGGTAATCTAAATGATATTTCAGAAGATGAATTTATTCAATTATTCAAATCAGGCAAAAAATTTGCTTTTGTTTTTGTTTATTGCTCTGATAGTCCCTTATCAATAAAAGAAGAAATTATTAATACTAAATCTAGGATTGCTAAACTTTCTTTAGTTTACATTATTAGAGATATGAAAAGAACAGATTTTGAATTATTGTTTGAACGCATAAAAACGACTTAGCAATATAATTTCACCTGCTGGCGCAAGCGTCTCGCTCGTGAACACAAAGTATATCTATCTTACTATATGATCAAAACGTATGTATGTAACATCAAGAAAATATATTAAAAAATATAAAGTAAACACACAAAAGCTGCAGACCTAAAAACTCTTGCAGCTTTTTTAATCCAAAAAACCTACCACAAAAAACCCAAATTCCTTACATTAGCATTACCAAAAAACAACCCCAAAATCTAAAAAAATGAAAAACCTAATCCTATTATTCACATTCCTAATCACAACAATTTCATTTTCCCAAACCGAAAACCAAGTTAATCGCGAAGAAACAAGAACCGTTGACGACTATGAAAAAATAGATCAGGTCGTAATTGATTATGACAAAGAAGTATTTATTGCCGGAAAAGTGGAAGTAAATCCTGAATATCCGGGTGGTGAAAAAGCTGTTTTTGCTTTTCTTGAAAAGAAAATTAAAATCAGTAAAGAAATACTCGAACAGCAAGGTTCTCAAAAAGTTTTTGCTCAGTTTATAATTGAAAAAAACGGACGTTTAAGCGATATTAAAGTTCTAAGAAGCAACAGCCCTGAATTAACAAAAGAATTTACCAAGGCACTAAAAGCTATGAAATGGACTCCGGCAAAACAAAATAACAGAATCGTAAGAAGCTCTTATATGTTACCTTTTCAGGCTAAATAATTAACAAATGAATTGGATAATTCAACATACAGATAAACTAGATTTTCAAACCAATTTAAAAGAGTTGTTAAAACCAATTTTACCAGAAATAGAATCCTTTAAATGGTTAATAAGTGACTTCCAATTTATATCAGATAAAACACTTCCAATACATCACGAAAAAGATTTTTATGTTTTAACAAGTAAGGAATTTAATGAGATCCTGAATTCTAACACACAATTAATTTGGGGAGTTCTATCTGGTTTTTCAGAAAACGAACAAATATCTTTCGATGAAAACAATCTGCCTTTTGCAGATGGAAATGATCTGATTTGGAAAAATGGAAACTTTCAAATTCCCAATTCTACAATTGAAATCATTGCTTTTGACAGCTCTTACACTATAATTAAATTTAAACAGAAAAATTTATATGATACTTTTAAAAAGCACTTTGACGAAGCAATCGAATTAGAAAATTTTAATTCTTAAAAATCTTCTCAAACCTTTCTCCTAAAATACCCAATCGCCCCAGTCGACCACAAAGCCAGGAAAATCAAAACAGGTTGAAAAAACAATCTTATTAAACGGGCTTGATCTGTATCGAGTCCGAAGGCGGGAGTTTGGTTTAAATATTGGGCGATATTACCCGGAAAAACCAATATATAAAACACAGCCAATGCAATGCCTGTAAATACTTTATATCTTGTTAGAAATAACATACTAAGTCCTAAAGCTATTTCAACAACTCCGGAAAGAACTACAACAAGATCCTTGTCAAGCGGAACCCAATTTGGAACTTGTGCCTGAAAATCGGCTCTTTGAAAAGTAAAATGTCCTATCGCTGCCGTAATCATAAAAAGTCCTAATAGAACTCTAAAGAAATTCTGGATTTTGGTTGTGTGTATATTTTCCATCTGTATTGTATACTTTATGTTATAGTCTCTATAAAATCTTTATTCAAATTTATAACATTAAGCCCAAAACAGTTTTCTACATTTTTTACTTATGGGTTATCTAATATCCATGTTTAAAATTCAATTTTACATACAAAGCAGCTGTTTCAAAAGTTCAAAAAGTATAAATTCATTTCAGGAAATCTTTATTCTTCAAAAAAAATCCACATTCAAAATAATTTTCTTACATAAATAATTACCTTAGCGTACTAAGAAATGTTAATATAATTTGTTAGAAAATGTCCATTTTTAATTTCCTATTTAAAAAATCAGATTTACAATGTCCCAGATGTCTTGGGAAAGGTTTTGTTGATTGGGATGATATCAGGCGTTTAAACAAATTATTAAAATGGGTTCCGGCTCCCTGCGCCTACTGCAATGGTTCCGGAAAAACTACTCCCGAAATGCTTTCAAAAGTTCCCGTAGATATAACGTACCTCACTATTGATTTACCGGAATCTGAAATTGAAAAGATAAAAAATGGCGACGAAGAAACGCTGGAAAAAGGAAGACAAAAAGAGCTTTTTTTAGAAAATCTTATACAATTTGCCCAGGATCATTACCTAAACAAAAATATGGATGCCGAAACTATTGCAGATTTATACCTTCGTACAGAAACTGAAAATGCCTTATTTTCAATAGAAAGAGAAAACTTAATAGAATATATTCAGCAGATAATCGAGTTAAAAAAATCCGAACTCAATTAGAGAAACCTTTGTTCCTCTGAACCTTTGTAACTTTGACTCTCAAAAAAACAGAAAAACAGGTATAAATACGTATTGCCAGAATTTTAATAAGTAGTAAAATTGCAAGGAATAATTTTTTCTTTTAGAATATAGTCTTCCGCAAGGAAACTTGTAAATTTTGTCAATTTTTTTGGAACAAGAAAGTGAGATTTCGTATCGCTGGTAACGATTAGAAATCTCACTTTTTCTTTTTTAGTACTTAATACTACTAATTGCTACTTTGTTTCAAAGCTGCAATCTGTTCATCCTGATGCTGAATAATCTTTTTCAGACTTTCAATTGTTTCCTTTCTGGCTTCTGCCAGATCTTTGTAGTTAATTTCGTGTTCTGTAAGCTTTTCCGTTTTTTTATAAACCTCTCCTTTTTCGTGCAAAACATTCAGTTTAATCATGTCTCCTTCACCGGTTAAAAGCCATTCTATATCAATATCAGTATATTTTTTTAAGATATTTTCTAATTTATCTACACCTATCGTTTTATTATGCTTTAACTGGCTCGCAAAAGAACCGTTAGACATACCCACCACTTTTTCAAAGGCGCCCACTCTAACACCTTTGTAATCTAAATACTGTTTGATCCTATTTATAGTATTTTCTGTCATAATCCTTCATTTTTATTTATAGAAATAATCTAATTTATACTCATTCTTAAGAAATATCTTACTATATTTGTCTTACTTTTAATACAAATTAAGCAATGAGCAAAAATATAAAATCTAAGCCAAGTTACAATCAAGATGTGTTAAAGATTATTAAAGAAAAACATGGTTATTCTTACGATTATATTCGTAAATCGATTCGAGGGGATCGTGTAGGCATTATTTGCGACCTAATAAAGGCCGAATACAAAAGACTTGACAACGAATATAAGATCGTGAGAGAGAGTCAGGCCAATAGATTAAAAAAAGAAATAAACAGTAAATAAAATACATTAAGTATTACACAATAAGGATCAAATTACCAAAAAGAGCGGCCCAGCTTTTTTCTCCAGGAGCAAACAAAAGCTTTGAGCAGAAGAATCCGGATTTTCTGTATCAGATTATATGTAAATGGGCTGCCAACATCTATTCATGTAATAGATACAATATTAGTTATGCAGCTGATCCTCGCATAATCTAATGTATTCCCCTAAGAAACTAAGCCGTAAAGAAATATCTTTGCGGCTTTTGTTTTTATCAAAATAGACAAACCCTGCAAAGCATCTGTAAAATTGCATATCAAAGCATTCTAATTTTATAAATCTTTTAGTAATAATCAATCATTGAATTATTTACAACCTTTGTACCTTTGCGCTTCCACGCCAAAAAACAAATTAAAGCCCTGAATCGATATGACTCGAGAACATTATATTCCGTTTAATAAAGAATTTTTACTCGAACAGCAAATTGCAGCTTTCGCCGATGACAAACAAAAAGTTGATGATTTTAAAAAGTTATTCGATATTATCGAGCATTATTATCATTATGAATCTTTTAATCTTAACCGAAATTTAAAACAAAACTACGCGCTTTACGATCCGGATTTGAGCGAAAAAGAACGCGAAGTTTTTATTGGCAAAAGCAATTTTTCTGTTTTTAAAGAAACGCTGCTTACTGTTTTAGACCGCGGTAATTATTACAGAATCGATCAGGAAACTTTAAAAGAAGCTTTTACAGAATCTGATTTAATAGGCTTAAACCTTGCCATTGATTTTCATGCTTTTAAGGATTACGAATTGTATGTTCGTGGTCATCATAAAGCAAAAGAAACGGTAAAAAAATATTATTTCTGGAAAAAAGAAGTTGAAATTGAATATTATGATCGTGTTCTTATTTACCTGAATTACAGCGACGCCGATTATTTGACTCAGAAAAAAGTCAAGTTGGGAAAAATGCCAATTGATCCGGGATCTATTGCTTTAAAGATATTTAAGCGCGTTCCTAAAAACGATCTCGAAACGATTTTTCCAAATGCAATTCCTAAAATGTCTTTAAAAGACAAATTGCTGCTTTGGGTTCCGGGAGTTTTTGGAGGTATTTCATTATTAAGTGCCAAAGTAATTCCGGCTTTAATAAACATGTACAATGCTTATGAAACCGGAGAAACTATCGATTTATTAAACAGCAAAACTTCCTTAAATCAAGGTTTAATTGCTTTAGGAATTTTATCTGCTTACTGCTTTCGCCAGTACAATAATTTCATAAACAAGAAAATCAGATATTCTAAAATGCTTTCAGACAGTTTGTATTTTAAAAATGTTGGGAACAACAGCGGTGCATTTTATTCTCTTTTAAACTCATCTGAAGAAGAAGCTTTAAAAGAAACTATTTTGGCTTATACCTTTTTAAATAAAAGTCAAAATCCGTTAACTGCGCAAGAACTGGATTTTCAAATTGAATCGTGGTTTGCTTCTCAATTAAATACTGAATTAGATTTTGATGTAAACGATGCTTTATTAAAACTAAAAAGCATTGGTTTAGGAATAGAAACTAACGGAAAATGGGAAGTTATCCCACTAAATAAGGCGCTTGTTACAATCGATGAATTATGGGATAATGTTTTTGAGTATAATGTGACCAAATAATATAAATGAATAAATTAAAGCCTTTTTCAATTTCTATAATATTGCTTTTTGTATCAGCTTTTATAATGTCTAAAAGCACACAGCAATTTAGATATGTTGATAAATGGAGATGGCTTTATCACGTTGGCTGGATTTCATGTTATACTTTTCAAATTATTTCTTTGGTTTTATCTTTTATGTTTCTAATTTTTATTTTGAAAAAAGATTTCAATTTAAACATAAAATATAAATTCATTTGGATTGCTCTTGGCTTATTCCCTACTTTATTTTGGTTACTCATAACGATTTTTATTGTTGGATTTAAGATGTAATAAAAGCTTCGATTTTTTTTACTAGATTTACGTTAACTAACCTTAAAACCACAAAATGAGAACACTTGATCAATGGTTTGCAGAATATGCCGTAAGTCACCAAAACCCAAAAAACAAAGCCATACATTATATTTGCGTTCCGGCAATTTACTTTTCTATTGTTGGTTTGTTAATGAGTATTCCTAGTAGAATTATTGCGAATACTTTAAAACTAAATGCACCAATTATTGAAAATTGGGCTTTTGTGGTTTTGCTTTTTGTCCTTGTTTTTTACATTAGACTTTCGATTGCAATGGCTTTAAAAATTGCCATTTTTTCAGCAATTTGTTTAGTTGTTAATTATTACATTGAGCAGGTTTTTCCATTATGGGCATTCTCTATTGGTGTTTTTGTAATTGCCTGGATTGGGCAGTTCTATGGACACAATATTGAAGGTAAAAAACCTTCATTTTTAAAAGATCTTCAGTTTTTATTAATTGGCCCGGCCTGGGTTGTAGAGAATTTGTTTTCGAGAAAGTAATTTACTTTTTATTTCCAATTGCAAAAGATTTAAACAATTCAATTTTGTTATATGAAAGATTTTAATCCAGATGATTTTCCTAAGAATTTAAGTGAAGAAGAAATTCAAAATCTGACTGAACTAGCAATTAAAAATCCTATTGGTGAAATATGGAAACAAATTGCAGCCAGGCTGACATCTGAACAAAAAATCAGAATTAACAGAAATATTGAAAGAAAACATTATCCGGAATCAGAAAAACTAGCTTCTTTTCAAAAAAAACCAATGGATGATGAAACATGGGAAAGGCTGGTAAAAGAGCAGGAAGTAAATAAATTTTACGGAAATATGGGGCAGCCGGAAACTCCTTTAGAATTTAAAAACAGATATGGAGTGTGGCCGGCAGGATTTGATGGAACCAGATCTGAAAATAATAGTTGATTGATTTTTGTTTACAAATTATGATAATAGATACCAAAGAAATAAAGATTGAAAATTATGATATTTTCACGTACCGAAGAATCAGGCGGGCAATTGGTTATCTGGGATTTTTGCTGCCTGTATTTTTGGTTGGATTTTCTTTAATTTCTTTTTTTCAAACCAAAATCCAGCCTTCTGTCAGCGATTATTACTATACCAATTTAAGGGAAATTTTTACCGGAACTTTATGTGCTGTAGGTTTATTTTTGATTCGGTATAAAGGACACGGAAATAAATCAATTTTCAAAAATGATAATTTACTGACCAATATTGCCGGAATTATGGCAATTGGTGTGGCGCTGGTTCCTACAAATCCCGAAAGCATTTCACAAAAAATCTATACCATTATTCCATTGACAGAGAAATGGCTCGGCTGGCTCCATTATGGTTTTGCTGCGGTGCTGTTTTTGATATTGGCTTTGCTTGTTATTAATGTTTTTACAATTACTCAGGAAAAATATATCGAAACACCTAAAAGCATTTTAAACGAAAATAATATTTACAGAACCTGTGGTTATATTATTTTGATTTCTATTGTTTTGGTTCCTGTTTCAGAGAGTTTAAAACTTTTTACTTATTCTACTCTCGCCCTTGAAGCGCTGGCTCTTTTTGCATTTGGAACTGCATGGCTTATAAAAGGGCGCGCATTAGGTGATAAGGGTAAAATTGGGCAAAAATTGTATCGGGAAAACAATCCTGTTGATACCGAAAAAGTATTCGAAGAATAATGGCATATTTAAGGTAAATTCTGCTGGTATATTTTTTGGATATTAATCAACTTAACTGTTATCAATTCTAAAATCTATATATCATGAAATTAACTTATTACGGACATTCTTGTTTTTCTGTTTTTGCAAATGGAAAGCATCTTCTCTTCGACCCTTTTATTACGCCAAACGAATTAGCAAAACACATTAATGTGGATGAAATAAAGGCTGATTATATTTTTATTTCGCATGCGCATTACGATCATATTCTGGATGTGGAAAGAATTGCAAAAAACACCGGAGCGAAAGTTCTGGGAAATTTTGAAATTTACAACTGGCTCTTAAAAAACGGAATCGAAAACGCACACCCAATTAATCCGGGCGGAAAATTCAGTTTTGATTTTGGAACTGTAAAATGCGTGATTGCACAGCATCCGAGCAGTTTTATGGATGGAACTTATGGCGGAATTGCAACTGGTTTTGTCCTTACAACTGTCGATGGAAATTTCTATTATAGCGGCGACACAGCATTGACTTTAGACATGAAACTGATTCCGAAATTTACTAAACTTGATTTTGCTATTTTCCCAATTGGCGACGGATTAACAATGGGAATTGAAGAAGCGATTGAAGCTTCAAAACTGGTTGAAGTTGACAAAATATTGGGCGTTCATTATGACACTTTTGGCTTCATCAAAATGGATCATGAAAAAGCTTTAAATGATTTTAAAAATGCAAATCTTAATCTTTATTTGCCTAAAATTGGCGATACAATCGAGATCTAATATTTTCTATATTTCGTAAAAACATCATTTTTTAGCGAAATAAAAATAGAGGTATAATTGCTCAAATCCTGTAAAGGTTTGATTTGTAAATAAAACTTTCAAAGGCATTAAAATTGTTTTAGTAATTCATTATTAACCAAAATTTAAACCAATGAGCACAAAAATAAACGCATCAAATTCAGAAACAAAATTTGCAGAACTTTCTGGTCGAACAATCGCTTACAGATCAATTGGCGAGGGAACTCCAATTATTTTAATTAACCGTTTTAGAGGAATCCTTGACACTTGGGATCCGTTATTTTTAGATCTGCTGGCAGAAAAACATCAGGTTGTTACTTTTGATTATTCGGGAATTGGTTATTCAACAGGAACACTTCCAACAGATATTAAAGAAGTAGCCAAAGATGTAAAAGATCTGGCTGATTTTCTAAAAATCAAAAGCGCCATTTTAATGGGTTGGTCGTATGGTGGATTGGTTACACAAGCCGCAACACACCAATATCCAGAATTGGCTACACATACAATTTTATTAGGAACTGGCCCGATAGGAAAAAGAGTTGTACCGCTGGAACAATCTTTTCTGGATCATGCTTTAAAACCGATAAATGATTTTGAAGATGAAGTTATACTTTTCTTCGAACCAGAATCTGAAGAAAGCAGAAAAGCCGCAAAAGCTTCTCACGACCGAATTGCTCAAAGAATTGATGTCTCTAAAATTCCATCGACTATGGATGTTTTTCAGCTTTATTTTGCCGGAGGCGAAGGCGCTGCCGAAGACAAAGACAATTATAGAGATAAACTGAAAACAACCAAAACACCCATATTAATTATTTCCGGAGATCACGACACTAGTTTTGCTGTAGAAAATTGGTATCCGCTGACCAAACAGCTTCCAACATCACAGTTAATTGTTCTGCCACAAACAGGGCATGCTCCTCAGCATCAAAATATTCCACTGGTAGTAAATTACATCGATAATTTTTTACAGAATACAAAATAGGTTTCCGGAAATTAAATCGATTATAAAGGTTTTAGTCTCAAAAAAGAACTAAAACCTTTTTTTATTTTAGTGCCTTTAGGTTTATTGCCCTTAAAAAAATGTTCGTTAAATTTACATATCCACAAAATCAATACATTATGAGAAAAATAATTGTTTTGTCAATGATTTCGTTAGATGGGGTTATGCAGGCTCCGGGCGGACCAAAAGAGGATAAATCAGACGGATTTAAATTTGGCGGCTGGACAGCACCATTTGGCGATGAAGTTTATAGTAAAGCTGTAGCAAATGAAATAAAACCTGCAGATTATCTTTTAGGGAGAAAAACTTTTGAAATCTGGGAAGATTACTGGCCTAAAAACACAGAATTTTGGCCGGGAATTAATGAAGGTAATAAATATGTTTTCTCTAAAACCAGAAAAAAATCAGATTGGAAAAATTCTAATTTCATCAAAAGTCTGGCCGATATAAAGAAACTTAAAGCTTTAGAAGGTTTGGATATTCAGGTTTGGGGAAGCAGTGAACTTGTTCATTTATTATTGAAAAATGATTTGGTAGATGAACTTAAATTGAAAATTCATCCTTTATTGCTTGGTAAAGGAAAAAAGCTTTTTGACAATACTGCGCATCCATCAGGATTTACTTTAACAGAAAGTACTGTAACTACAACAGGAGTCATTTTAGCCAGTTATAAACGAGCTGGAGAAGTGAAAACAGGAAATGCGGGAGAAACTATTAAATAATTAACCTTATAAAACCAAAATATCAAAAACATTGAAAACAAAAACAATGTACCAGTATTTACTTTTACTATTGTTGCAATCATTTTAGGTGCAGCGCTCTATAAGCAATTCGACTTTGAAACACTAAAATTTGAAAAACCGGCACTGGCAATTGTGTATAGTATTGTTTTTGTGTTTTCAGTTATTGTTTTGATTAAAAATTTTAGAAAAAAACGATCTGAGAAATAACTAAGCTTAAGATTTTTACGTTCCGTTTAAAAGAAAAACTTTAAAAGTAAAAGTTTGTTTACCTGGCTCTCGTCGCTTTTATCAATTTCTCATTACGTTTATCTGCTCTTGAATTTTGTAAAGAAATCACAGCCCAAATTGCAGCAGGAATCCAGCCAATCAAAGTTATCTGCAGAATTAAACAGATAATGGCAGTAAAAATTTTACCTCTCAATAAAAAAGAAAGGGACGGAAAAAATATTGCAATTAGTGTCATCATACTATTATTTATTTATTATTTGACCAAAGTAATTTGATGTATCGATCTCAACTTTCAATATTACAAAGTTTTTCTCGAACCAATAAAAAAAAAGCCTGCAAAATATATTATTTTGCAGGCTTTTTTTATCTAGTGACCGCGGAGGGGACAAAACCCATAAATACTAACAAAATCAAATATTTTAAAATACACTGTAAAATAAGGAACTGTCAAGTTTAATATTTCATAGTGAATCGCAATAATTCATAGTAATACACTTTTGGTTGCACATTGGTTGCACAACATTTTTAATTTAATTAAATTTGATTATTCAAATATCAATTTATGGCAACGCTCAAATTTATACTTCGCTCGAAAAACGACAACTCAAATATTTTTGTTCGTTACTCAATTAATCGAGAAACACGTTTAATAAAGAAAACAGGTTTTATAATTGATGCTAAAGATTGGAATGAAGAAAAAGCAATACCAATTCAAAGAGGACAAGAATTAAAAACGTTAAAAATAAAACTTGAAAAACTTGCCGTTTTTATAAATGATGCCTATAATAATGGTGTGAGTGCTGGAATAGATTTTACAAATGATTGGTTACAATTACAGATCGATTTATTTAATAACAAAATACCCGTTATTGAATTAGACATTTTAACCAACTACATACAAAAATATATTGATGATGCTCCTTACAAACCAAATGCAAAAAAGGAACTTGGTTTAAGTAAAGGACGCGTACAAAACTTAAAGCTCTTTAAAAGAACAATTGAAAAGTATGAAGCTGAGGTTTTAAAGAATAAAAAAATTATCATACGAGATATTAATTTACAATTTGTCGAAAAATATAAAAATTGGCTTTTTAGCAAAGATTATTCGATAAACTACGTAGGAAAGAATATTGCCAACATAACTACAATCTGTATTGACGCGTCAAAAAATGACATTGAAATCTCAACACAAGTAAAAAATATTAAGGGAGTTTCTGAAAGTAGAGAACCCGAAGACATTATTTTTTTAAATGAATCGGAGCAGGAACTAATAAAAAATGCAACCCTTTTAAGAGAATCTCTTATTAATGCGCGCAAATGGCTGTTATTGGGTTGCTTGATTGGGCAACGTGGAGGCGATTTATTAAACATTACTGATAAAAATATAAAAGAGCTAAACGGAATGAAAATAATTGAACTAAAGCAACAAAAAACAGGAAAGCTGGTTGCAATACCGTTATTACCGGAAGCGATAGAAATAATAGAAAGTGGTTTGCCTTATAAAATTTCATTAGTGAGATTTAACGAATACATAAAAGACGTGTGCGAAGAAGCTAAACTAACAGAACCGACAAAAGGACGTGAGAAATTAAAAAATAATCAAGCGACCACAAAAGGAACGTTCCCAAAGTATAAAGTTATTAGCTCGCACGTTTGTCGTCGTTCATTTGCTACTAACTTTTATGGCAGAATACCAACCCCCGTTTTAATGAACATAACCGCTCACGGTTCTGAGCGAATGTTTTTATCCTACATCGGGAAAACAACATACGACAACGCTTACCAAATGTTAGAATATTTTAGTAAATTAACCCCTAAAGAAAAAAC
This sequence comes from Flavobacterium sp. 2755, assembly GCF_031455715.1. Lineage (NCBI taxonomy): Bacteria > Pseudomonadati > Bacteroidota > Flavobacteriia > Flavobacteriales > Flavobacteriaceae > Flavobacterium > Flavobacterium sp. 2755. Next base: position 32,124 of record NZ_JAVDTG010000014.1, on the reverse strand, counting down.
GCCCATTTTGGACGTTGTACATAAATCACAGGCAAAATGATTTTAGAATTAACTAGAGAAAATTTACAAAGTTTCGGATTGAGTGAAGAACACATTAATGATCTTTACAACACCAAAAGTTCATACCACTTGGAGTGCAACGAGGGAAAATTTTATGCAAGCAAACCCGAAAACAAACTTTACACTGAGAATGATTTTTACAGAAAAATTTATCTCAAAGATGATAATTTAAGATTCCCTTTTCATTGTCCTGATTTAGTACCTGAATATTATGAATTGGCACGTTTAAAATTCCTAGAAAATCAGCACAAAGAATTAGGAGCTCTTTTTAATAAAATTGAACAAACCAAAAATTTTATTGAAAAGCAGATTGAACAAAATAACACTATTCAAAGTTCTTTTTTAGCTAAAGAAATTAAAATGAGATTATACTTAAATGTAAATCCGAATAAAGGTATTGAAATCTGTAAGGCTTACAACTCTTTTCTAGCAAAAAAATTAACTGAACATCAATCTGATAGCGAAGAAATAGAAGAAATAAATATTGAAAAATATCTTAAATCTTACAGACATCACTTTTTTAGCAACGTTATAAATAAACGTGTTGATGGTATTGAGAATCCACTTTTTTATCACAATGCAACTGTTTCCGTTTTAAATCAGCAAAATGATAATTTAAAAAACAATAAAAGCCTAAACGAAACTCAAAATTTATTAAGCACGTATAATAAATATTTATTTTCCCTTATAAATGATGTTACTCAATTATACAAAGCAATAAATACCTACAAAGACACTAACAGCATATCGCTAATTACTGTAATTAACATCAAGACAGATGTTGTAAAAAACAATTTGGAAGAAATTAAAAAATTCGGAAAGACAATAACTTACAATGAGCGAATTGATGATAACATACAAATCGCTATTAAAATTAGAGACTATTATGTTTTCATTTTTAATGATTGGATTGATGTATTGAAAAATAAAATCGGAATTGATGTTTATAAAAGTCCATTAAAAAAAGAGTTCAAAGAGTTAGAAAAAGCTCTAAATAAAAAAATAGAGTTAAGTAAAATAAAAATGCTAAGTGATTTAAATCAGCGTCGGCAAGATGCCACGAGCAAAAACTATTTAATCAACAAGAAAGAAACCTTTGAAATAATAAAAAATGCTGAGGAAATGGCAATTCAAGGAATAGAATACTCTTTTGAAATGGATTTGCATTCAATCAAAACAAAATCAATAAATGATGATCATTATAATCAATTATTTGAAGCCTACACTAAAGGCATAATAATTCAGTATGGAGAACTAGCAAACATTTATAAAGCTTCAAATGATTCATTCGATTATATTCGAACAAAAAGTAAAAACCAATTGACAGATAGTGATCGCATAGAGCTAACCGTAGTTGCTTTTGCTGGATTACTATCCGAGAATAATCAAACCAAAAAACAAAAAGAAATTCAAAATCAATTCGATGATCTTTTTAACATTGTTTACGAAACTAAAACATTACAATTAAAGGATGAAATGATTCGTAAGGCGATAGATTTAACAGAAAATGAAAAAAATTCAAAAGACAATGTTTCTATTTTAGAAAGCACTCTTAAAACAGAAGATACTTATTTGGGACAACCGACCAACACAAAAGGAAATCAATTTTTTGAATTTCTCGTTGAAAATTACAGACCTTCACAAAAAACTACTGTAAAATATGTAAACATCCTTCATTTCTTAAAAAAAGATGCTGATAAAAAGAGTTTTATTTTTAATTTAAAACAAGAAGAATACAAACTTTTGATAAAAACAAGAATAGGAATTGAAATAAAGAAATTCGCAAAATCAGAAAGATATGACGAGGTAGAAAAACCTATTCTATTCGCACTTGAAAACAGTTTTTTAAAATTATAGCTTATGTAAAATTCAAAGAACTATACATACCATTTTTATACCATAAAAATACTATTTATACCCATTGAAAACCCCTTAAAACACTCAATATCATTGTGATTCACTTTAAATGAATTCACAATGAATCAAATTTTTTTAAATGGCATTTCTATTCAAGAACTAGCCGAAGCAATTGCACCACTTTTACAACCACAAATGGTTGAACAATTACCAATCGTTAAAGAGTTTCTTAATCGAAGAGAAGCTTGCGAAATTTTAGGAATAAATTTTACAAGTTTATGGAAACATACGAAATCGGGCAAACTAAAATCCTACGGAATCGGAAACCGCGTTTTATACAAACGTAGTGAAGTATTAGAAGCCGTTAAACCTATTAATTCATAATCTTATGAATAATAGTAATCAATCACAGGCGAGCGGTTTAAGCAACTTAAACAACGCCACGGACAAAAGCTATGCTAATCAAAAAACTTACTATTTTAACTACCTAAAAAAGCACGTTGCAACAAATTCAATGGTAACGGCTAAAACAGGAATTCCACAAAAGAATTTAACTCGTTTTAAAAGGCAATTTGAAAAAGAGGGTTTACTTTTCGAAGTCTTCAAAGGTTTGTGTAAAAAAACCAAACACCGAGCAACTTATTTAACAACGAGCATAGAATTACTTTTAAAATACAAAGTTTAGGCAATGGACACGGCTACAAAACAAGCCGTGCCAAGAACCTATATTTCTGAATGGATTAAGTTAGATTTTTTCAATACTTCTAATTTAAAATATGACATACAGCACCGTATTTCAAATAATACTCAAGCCGTTTTTTTTGATGCCTTAAATAATATTAAAGGCGACAATAAAAACGGTAGCGGTATTCCGTTTTCAGAAATTACACTTTTGGCAATGGCTTATTTTTATTCTGAAATTTTCAAGGATAAAATAAAAGATAGTTACTATACAATTGAAATGGTAAAAGGCTTTTTAGATGCGAATAATCTAACTCAATACACAGCCATACATGAAATTGATGTTAAATATTATAAATTAAATGATGCTTTTTTATTTAAACATTGCTGGCTAATTATACAATGTGCCTGGTTTTTTAATTCTGAACATTTCGGACATCATCAACACATCGACTATTTAAATCATTACATAGAAACAGGAAGAAAATTACCAACTCAAGAATACAAATACGATCCTATTTATTTAGACAAAAAATATAATGACATTGAAAAGTCAATAAAAAAGAAAACTATAAACGGATTTACTTTAGTTAGTCAATGGTATTACAGTATTTTGCTTTTAGTATGTAAAGAACTAAAACTATCCGTCACACACTTTAACTGCAATATAAATGACAATAGAGAGTTTAGCTCATTACCGCAAACCTCAAGACAATTAAGAAGCCTCACACCTTTTAAATTAATTGAGTGTGATATTAAAAGCGCATTCCCTACTTTCTTAGATATTGAAACAGGATCAAACTTAAAAGACTTGGTTTACAACAACCTAATGAAAGCAAAAAGTATAACGCGTGGTGAAGCAAAGATTTTATTCAATAAAATGTGCAACAGTGGCAACTATAAAAGCAAAGAGCAAACAACAGAGTTCTTTTTGTCTTGTGGTTATACAGCGGAACAATGTGCGATCATTTTAGAATTAACTCATCATCCTACGATTAAGTTTTATTCGTTTATGACAGAACAAGAAAGCAACGCAATTAAGAATTTTATTTTTATAAACAATTTGCAACGCGCAACGAGGTTACACGATGCAGTACTTTTTATTGATGACAAAGTAAAACCAACAATATTAAAAATTGAACCAAATTGCGATTTTGGTTATAAAGAACTAAACAGACCAGCCTATAAAGAAAGTTTTGGATTATCTGACAAGCGAATACCTTACGAATACATTAGCAGTATACCACAAGGTTTAACCTTAATAGACAGAACTGAACCAACCAAAAAAGGCGAGGTAAAAGGTGAAGCAAATGGTTTTAAGTTTTATAACGATAAGTTCCCGTATACAAGCGCGGGATTTAATTTAAATGACTATCAAACAACTTACCTGCAGTTTCTCCGTAGACTACACGCAATGTTAAGTACTTTACAATGTTTAAATAGAAGAAAAACAAATCGTGATACGGTTTATAAAATATTGCAACACATTCGTGCAAATAGTCAATACATTTTTAATGTAAAATCAGTGTATTTAAGAGTTATTAAATTTAAATACAATCCAGCTTTAATATTAATTAAGGAACGTAATTACACAATAACAGAGCAAATGAGTTTTAAAAAAAGAGGCGACTTTAACAAAGCGAAATATGATGCTTTAAAAAAAGTTAATAATCAAAATAACTTCAAAGAACTCTTTTGCTTAATTGAAGAACGCATAACAATTGAAGATTATAATTACATAAACCCAATTAATCAAAATGGAGCACGAAAGAACAATTTACTCGTTTTTGCAATCATTCAAAAATTTAATTTATTATGTACAGGATTACAGCGCGCACGACGAAAACAAGTTAAGAATGAAACTCTTTATAACACTTCTATAAAGAGCATACTTTTTAAGTCGTTATCGTTAAAACAACAACAACAAAATGCTTTTTTAAAGAAGAAAATAAAAGCCTACGAAAAATCATTAATAAAGTTTAATGAATTAGTCAACAATAGAATTATTACCAAACAATTGCTATTAATACTATGTGACATTTCAGGACAAGCCACTGAATTAGAAATTAAAAGAGATTTAGAAGTCATTAAAAACTTAAAAGCCGATTTGATTAAATCAGTTAGTGACAAAAATTTTGATAGTGTTGAAGCTGGAGCTATTGAATTTGATTTAAGATACATGACAATATTAAAACAGGAAATTGTACCTATTTCAAATTTGAGCAATGTATTTGATACTGATATTAGTAAAAGCATTTTTAATAATACTACCATTGAAGACGCTTACAGCCGAGGCGAAGTATTTTTCAAAGAATATTGTAATTTTCATAAAATTGACTTTAAAGAAAAACTCGTTTTAAAACAAGTAAAACCAAAAGGAAAATTTAGTTTTCCACAGCTAGACTTTCCTCTAGATTAAGAAAGTATGGAAAACCGTATTTAAGTTTAAATAGAAAAGACTAGATTTGAAGATTATAAATTTTAAAGGAAAAATGAAAATGAAAAAAATATTACTAAGCTTTATTTTATTATCAGCAGTAAACAGTTTTTGTCAAGAAAGCGTAAAAGCTACTTATGAAAATATTACAAATTCAAAAGAACGTCCTAAATTTGACAATGACATAACTGAATATATTGCAAAAGATGGATCAAGCTATAAAGTTGGTGACATATTAACAATCGGAATTCCTACTAAGAATAATGTCTTTGCTTTTATCTCAACGGGAGATGGAATAATGATGCCTCTTGTTCCTGCTACTATATCACTTAGTGGACAAAAAACCGAGATTATTAAATTTAAAATATTAGGGACAAAAAAAGCAGGATTTACAATATGGTTAAAAACAAAAAGTTCAATTGGAATCAACAACTTCAATATTGATTTTGAAAATGCGATTGCAAACCAAGAGATTGTGTCTTATGGAATGACAAGCGACCAAGCTTTGTCAGAGCTAAAAAAAGCAAAAGATAAATATGAACTAGAACTAATAACAAAAGAGCAGTACGATTTAAAGAAAGCTGAATTATCAAAATTTATTAAGTAATATACATAACCTGATAAAATTAATTTCAACGAAGAACTCGCTTTACAAATTTCAAACTAAATCATTGACGATGAAAAATTTTCTAATTATCATATTGTTTTTAATTTCCATTAATGTTTTAGCACAAGAAAAATTAAAAGTTGCAAATGAAACAGAGGTTTATGATGAAAACGGAAAACTTTTTAAATATTACGGACACGGTGCAACCTTAGACTTAATCAAATTACATGAAGATTATGCAGAGGTCGAAATTGATTGCAATATCTACAAAGTACAATCTAAATTTTATACAAAGCAACCCAAAAAACAAGTAACATTAGGAATGACTAACTATGATGTTGTAAAAATACTTGGACAACCTGACGACACTTCTACTTTTCAAAGTTACAACGGAATATCTCGGATTTATATTTACGGTAAAACTTATTATCATTTTGACGATGATAAGTTAACTGCAATCAATAGTTACTAAATGAGAAAGGCGAACCATAAGGAACGCCTTTTTTTATTCAAACAGTCCAACCACAGGCAAGCAGTAAACATATCAAAATTAAGCATTAAAAGGCACTTTATCAATCTAAATTAGTTAAAAGTAGTATCGTTGTTTATGTAGAATCAGGATTTGCACTGATACCATTTAGCAAATATTTCCCTATCTGTTCGCGCGAGATAAAAGGAGACCATTACGCGCGCGTATTGTTTTACTTTTCTTCTCTATGCCAAAATACCTAAAAGTTCGTGCCTATCTGTTCGCGTGTAATTTATAGGTATCTGTTCACAAGTGAAATCCTTTTTATATCGTTCATTTCGTCCGATTCAATTTGAAAAAATTTGATTAATCAATTTTTTTTTCAAAATCAAAACAATACGCGCGCGCGTACAGGTAGTGTAATTAATAATTTTTGGCAGTGATAGACGAAATCAAAATTGAGTTTTTGTACCCGTAAAAAAGAAGAAACAAATATGCAACTATCTGTTCGCACGTATTACCTTTTCTCTTAATCTTTAGTTAACTGAATTAAACTAAAAAAAAGGTTTTATGAAACCGTTTACAACTTAGTTGCACGCTGGTTGCACAAAACCTTTGTAAACACCAATAAATTAGCATTTATAGTGACCGCGGAGGGGTTCGAACCCCCAACCCTCAGAGCCGAAATCTGATATTCTATCCAGTTGAACTACGCGGTCATTTTATTTTAGATTTATGACTTTAGAATTCCGATTCAATCTAAAATCTGAACTCTAAAATCTAAAATTTTTTACGAAAGTAATTTTTTCACAATTGTAGAAATAGTTTTTCCTTCAGCAGTTCCGCCTAATTGAGCAGAAGCTAATCCCATAACTTTACCCATTGAAGCAATTCCTGAAGCTCCAGTTTCAGCGATAATTTTTGCAACTACAGCTTCTACTTCTTCTTCGCTTAACTGCGCTGGTAAAAATTTCTCGATTACAGCAACCTGAGCCAATTCTGGTTCTGCTAAATCTGGACGGTTTTGTTCTGTAAAAATTCTTGCGCTTTCTTTACGAGTTTTAACTAATCTTTGAAGTAATTTAATTTCATCGTCTTCTGATAATTCTTCTTTAGATCCAGAAGCTGTTGAAGCTAATAATAATTCAGATTTAATTGCTCTTAAAGATTCTAATGCTACTGTATCTTTTGCTTTCATGGCAGTTTTAATCTCTTCCATGATTTGTGTTTGTAAACTCATCTTTTATTTTTTTTATTTGAATAAGCTAATGCTTATAAATTGATCTATTAATTAGGTGTTTTTTTTATTTTAACTAGTATTTCTAATTTGTCAGGCTGAGCGAAGTCGAAGCCCTTTCCGACAAAAAGCCCTTCGACTTCGCTCAGGGTGACAATATTGTCTTTAAAATACTAATTTAAAAGTCAAATTTCTAAATTCTGTGCGAAGATAAAAAAAATAACCCGAAAATTAAATCCAATTTTCGGGCTATCCTAATATTATGATTGTAAAATTAATCTACGTTGTCGTGCAAAAATGAATTGTTTGAACGCAATTGCAAATCGTTGTTACTATCTGTTCCAACCGAAATTCTGGAATTTGTATTGTTTGATTGAGAATTCGATAAATCGATTCCTAATCTTTTGTAAGCCGGCTCTTTTTCCAACTCATCGATTCTTGAAACGTTATTGTGGAATTTATAATTAAATTCTTTTAGTTTCTTTCTTCTTTCTTCAGCTCTTAAACGAAGTGTTTCTTCAATTGTTAATTCTAATGGAGAAACTTCTGAAGTTGTTGTAAAATCAGGCTGACTTGCAAAATCAACTCTTGGTTTCAAAGTAATGTTCAATTCCTCAGGAACTGTATCTTCAATCACTTTTTCAACTGGTTTAGAAGCTGTTAATTCATTTTCAACTTCCATATATTCTTCTAACGAATATTTGATAATTCCGTTATCAGAAAGTTCTGTTACCGGAACAAATGAAACTGGATCGTTTACTTTAATGTTACGAGTTTCGTTTGTTAACTCAAACATGATTTTATTTTCCTGCTCTGCTGCCGGCTCTCTTTTCACTTCTGGCTCAGACTTGAAAAGCGGTAAATCAAATGAAAAAGTAGTTTGTTCTTCTCTTTCAAAAGTTCTTTGCTGCTGTACAGGTTTCACTTCCTGAACAACTGCTGCCGGAGTTGAAATTTTAAAATCAATATCAGTAATTGGTGAAACGATTTCAAAAGTCACATCAAGGTTTTTAATAAACTCAGACATCACTACCAATTCTTCCTGATTAATTGTTGGCGTTGTTACCGGCGCAACTGGAGTTTGAATTACGGGAGCAACCGTATCTTCCATTAAATCAAAAACTACTTTATCTTCTGTTTTTGCAATAGGTGTCTCTGCATTTAAATCAAAAGAAGTAAGCGGTCTGTTTGTTAAATTGTGAACACTTCTTTGCTCATCTTCTAACGTGTGAATGATTTTTTTAGGCTCCGTATTAACGATTTCGTTTTGTTGTTCAACATCAAAACCAGTAGCAATAATAGTTACTGCAATAGCTTCACCAAGGGTTTCGTCTTCACCAACTCCCATGATAATATTAGCATTATAACCTGCTTCTGCCTGAATGTGATCATTGATTTCTCCGATTTCGTCAAGCGTTATTTCGTTAGATCCAGAAACGATAAGCAACAATACGTTTTTGGCTCCTGTAATTTTATTGTCATTTAATAAAGGTGAATCCAAGGCAGATACGATAGCATCTTTTGCTCTGTTTTCTCCTTCTGCCACAGCAGATCCCATAATAGCCGTTCCGCTGTTTGCCAAAACTGTTTTAGCATCGCGTAAATCGATATTTTGAGTATAGTGGTGCGTAATTACTTCAGCAATACCTCTAGAGGCTGTTGCTAAAACTTCATCTGCTTTTGAGAATCCTGCTTTGAAACCAAGATTTCCGTAAACTTCTCTTAATTTATTATTGTTAATTACGATTAAAGAGTCAACTTGTTTACGTAATTTTTCGATTCCCAATAAAGCTTGCTCCTGGCGTACTTTCCCTTCAAACTGAAACGGAATTGTCACGATACCTACTGTAAGGATCTCTCTTTCTTTTGCTAATTGTGCGATAACTGGTGCAGCACCTGTTCCGGTTCCTCCACCCATACCTGCGGTAATAAATACCATTTTAGTACCACGGTCTAACATTTTTTCAATGTCAGCGATACTTTCAATAGCAGACTGTTGTCCTACATCAGGATTTGCTCCTGCTCCTAAACCTTCTGTTAAATTCATACCTAACTGAATTTTGTTAGGTACTGAACTATTTTGCAATGCTTGTGAATCGGTATTACATACGATAAAATCTACACCTTTAATCCCTTGTTTAAACATGTGGTTAATCGCGTTACTACCACCTCCACCTACACCTATTACTTTGATTACATTTGATTGGTTTTTCGGTAAATCAAATGAAATACTTCCAAATTCTGAGTTGCTCATCATCTTTTTGGTTTTTTGAAATTCTTATTTAGTACATTTTTTACTTCTTGACTTGGGGCAAAAAGTAATCCTTTTCTCTTTTTATTCGGCTTATATTTACTCAGCGTTGTCTAAAAAATCTTTGATTTTATCGACATATCTATCAAAAAATGATCGTCTTATTTTTGTTTCTGTAGATTCTGCAGCAACCTTTGTCGTTTTCACTTCTCTTGGTTCTTCAAAAGTTTCTACTTGTTCAACGTAGTTTTCTTCAACTTCGTATCGCTGCACCGGCGGAGGAACATTTCTATAAACAACTTTTGGCTGTTCATTTACAACTTCCATTCTAATTGCGCTTTGTGTGCTGTTTTCAATGCTGTTCATTACTAATCCAACAGCGGTTGCAAATAACGGACTAGAAATTTCTTCGCTTGAGTTTCCAGCTAAATGCTCGTTTGGATATCCAATTCTGGTATCCATCCCAGTAATATACTCTACTAATTGTTTAATATGTTTTAGCTGAGCTCCACCACCTGTAAGAACGATTCCTGCAATTAATTTTTTGCGGGGATCTTCGTGTCCGTAAGCTTTTATTTCTGCGAAAACCTGTTCTACAATTTCCACAACACGGGCGTGAATAATTTTAGATAAGTTTTTAAGCGAAATCTCTTTTGGCTCTCTTCCTCTTAAACCTGGAATAGAAACAATTTCGTTGTCTTTATTTTCTCCCGGCCATGCTGATCCGAATTTTATTTTTAAAAGCTCTGCTTGTTTTTCGATAATCGAACAGCCTTCTTTAATATCATCTGTAATTACATTTCCTCCAAAAGGGATTACAGCGGTATGGCGAATAATTCCGTCTTTAAAAATGGCTAAATCTGTAGTTCCGCCACCAATATCGATAAGCGCAACTCCAGCTTCTTTTTCTTCCTGACTTAAAACGGCATCTGCCGAAGCTAATGGTTCTAATGTCAATCCTGATAATTCGATTCCTGAACTCTGAATACATCTTCCAACATTTCTGATTGAAGAAGCCTGTCCTACTACAACGTGAAAACTAGATTCTAATCTTCCGCCGTACATCCCGATTGGCTCTTTTATTTCAGACTGTCCGTCGATTTTAAATTCCTGCGGCAGAACGTGAATAATTTCTTCTCCCGGTAACATTGCCAGTTTATTTACCTGATCGATTAAAAGCTGAATATCTTTTTCGCCAATTACTTCTTCCGGATTATTACGGCTGATGTAATCTGTATGCTGAATACTTCTGATGTGCTGTCCGGCGATACCCACCACAACATCTTTTATTTTGTAACCTGAATTATTTTCTGCTTCAAGTATTGCTTGCTGAATCGATTGAATAGTCTGCGTAATGTTGTTAACAACACCTCTTGCAACACCTAAACTTTTGGATTTCCCAATACCCAAAATTTCAAGTTTACCATATTCGTTCTTCTTGCCTATCATGGCAACTATTTTTGTCGTTCCAATATCTAGACCTACTGCAATATTATCTTTTTCCATCTTCTATTATTTTGTGCAAACTACTTGTTCCGTAAACCTAAGGTCAATCTTGCTGTATTTATATAACGAACTATCTAAAACTGCTTTTTGAAAAAACGCTTTATAGTTTCTAAATTTTTTATCAACATTCATTGTACGACCAAAATCTATGAAGTAATCATAGTTTCGGTTAAACATTTTTAGGCTGCCATTAGGCATAATTTGTATCGCAATGATGTTTTTTTTCAAAAACGCATCGTCGTAAATTGTGCGAAATAAAGCAGCTAAATCTTCGTTATTTTTTTCATTTATTGCCCCTGAAACAAGAGGAACTCGCGCCGTAAAATTATCTGACAAGGGCATTTTATTTCCCTCATAGTCAATATAAAAAGAGCGATCACCATCATAAACTCGCGCTATTGGTGTCTTCTGTTTTACTACCGCTTTTAGAACACCGTCGATACTTACAAAAACATCTGACTTTTCAATCATGTCTTGCGTATCAAGGTTTTTTTCTATCTTATTCAAATCTACTTCATCTTTTCTAATACTGGAAGCGTCCCTTTTATTTTCTATCAACAATTTATTAACCGTTTCCGGTTTTACAAAAAGCGTATTTTCTCCTACAAAAACGACCATAGATTTTTTCAATTTTCTATCTCCGTTTCGGTGTTGTGCGAAAGAATATAAAAAAAGAACAAGCCCTAAAATGAGTACTAATCGAATATTTGTCCAATTAAATATTTTCATTTAGCATTTTTTTAATTGACGGTACCATTTCACCAATATCACCAGCTCCTATTGTTACAATTATTGGCGCATCACTGGCTTTGATCTGCGCTAATAGATCTTCTTTTGCAACAATTTTTTTGTTCGAATTGGTCATTTTCTCCAACAGCCACGGCGATGTAATCCCTTCCATCGGTAATTCGCGTGCCGGATAAATATCCATTAAAAACACTTCGTCAAACTGAGATAAGCTTTCGGCAAATCCGTCAGCAAAATCTCTTGTTCTGCTGAACAAATGCGGCTGGAAAATTGCCAAAACTTTACGTCCCGGATACAATTCCCTAACTGCTTGATGAACAGCATTTATTTCTGTTGGATGATGTGCATAATCATCTATATAAACTAATTTTTCAGATTTAATCTGATACGAAAAACGTCTTCTGATTCCGTTAAACGAGGCAATAGCTTTTGCGATAGCATCGGTTGGGGTACCATAAGTTTTTGCCATCGCAATAGCCATTAACCCATTCATAAGATTGTGTTTTCCTGGCAGTCCAAAATGAAGGTCTTTTATAATTTCTGATGGTGTCTGCACATCAAAAACATAACTTCCGTCTTCAATTCGAACATTGTATGCTTTGTATACAGCATCTTCATTTATAGCACATTGAACTCCGTCAAGAGGCAATTCTTTGGTTATAAACAATTTGCTTTTATCTTCAACTTTAGAAGCAAACTCCACAAACGAAGCCTCAATAGCATCACTTGTTCCGTAAATATCCAAATGATCTGCATCCATTGAAGTCACGCAGGCAATATTTGGATGTAAATGCAGGAACGAACGATCAAATTCGTCAGCTTCTACAACGGTTACCGTTTTTCCGGTTCCAATTAAATTAGAATTATAATTCTCTACAATGCCGCCCACAAATGCCGTAACATCTGCGCCGCTTTCATATAAAATATGTCCTAAAATACTTGACGTTGTTGTTTTACCGTGTGTTCCGGCAACTGCAAAACTAAAAGTGTCTTTGGTGATAATCCCTAAAACCTCGGCACGCTTTTTAATTTCGTAATTTCTTTCGATAAAATAATTCCATTCTGAATGTGTTTTTGGAACTGCAGGTGTAAAAATTACCAGCGTATTCTCCACATAATAATCAGACGGAATTAAACTAATATTGTCTTCAAAATGAATATCAATACCACTTTCAATTAATTCACTTGTCAGCATTGACGGTGTTTTATCGTAACCTGAAACTTGTTTCCCGATATATTTAAAATAGCGGGCCAAGGCACTCATTCCGATTCCTCCGATGCCAATAAAATAAACGTTTTGTATTTGATTTAAATTCATTTCAATTTTTACTTTAAGCATTATGTTTTAGGCTTTAAGCCATAAAACTTTACTCTTTAAATTCTATTTTTCAAAACTCGTTTACTGCTTTTAATTTCATAAAAAACTAATAATTAAGTCTTTGTATTTTTCTTCTTCTTATTTGACCAAATTGCCTAAAAATAACATTGCGCAATTCGCTGAATGTTTCATAATTTTTGTAAAAAGTTATATTATAACAACTTTTTAATTTCTTCTACAATTACTTTTGTCGCATCTGGTTTTGCCAGTTTTTTAATATTTGCGCTTAATTGTTTTTGTTTTCCATCATCTTTCAGCAGCGCTTCAAAAACAATGCTAAACTCGCTGTCTAGTTCAGTTTCTTTCAACAAAATGGCACCTTTAGCCTCGACAATCGCCTGTGCGTTTTTTGTTTGATGATCTTCAGCAACATTTGGAGACGGAATAAAAATTACCGGTTTCCCCACAATGCATAATTCTGAAACTGATGACGCGCCTGCTCTTGAAATAATTACATCTGCGGCAGCGTAAACAAAATCCATTCTTTCAATAAAATCAACTACTCTTACGTTTTGCTGATTGTGTTTTTTATAATCTTCAAAATATAATTTTCCGCACTGCCAGATGATCTGAACATCTTGCGAAAGAAAATTTTGCAATTCTTTTTCAATTAACTGATTGATTCTTCTTGCGCCTAAACTTCCGCCCAGAACCAGCAATGTTTTTTTATTTGGATCTAAACCATAAAAAGCAATTGCTTCGTCGCGTTTATCATCAATATCAATTAAATCCTGACGAACCGGATTCCCTGTCAAAACGATTTTATCTTTTGGAAAAAATCGCTCTAAATTTTCATAGGCCACACAAATTGCATTTGCTTTTTTGCTTAGCAGCTTGTTTGTAATTCCCGGAAAAGAATTCTGTTCCTGAATTACAGTTGGAATCCCTGCCGATCCTGCTGCTTGTAATAATGGTCCGCTGGCAAAACCTCCAGTTCCTATTACTACATTTGGTTTAAATTGTTTGATGATTCTTCTTGATTCTAACAAACTTGTTGCTAATTTTAGAGGAAACATCATATTCTGCAAGGTTAATTTTCTTTGCAATCCGGCAATCCAAAGACCTTTTATTTCGTAACCTGCCTGAGGTACTTTTTGCATTTCCATTTTATCTTTGGCACCTACAAAAAGAAATTCAGCATCAGGGAATTGTAATTTTAATTCATTTGCAATAGCAATTGCAGGATAAATATGCCCTCCTGTTCCGCCTCCGCTTAATATGAATTTATACTTTGTCATATCTCGTAATAGTTATCGTTAAACTATTTATCCTTTATTATTTGTTTAAAACTGCATTCATCGGATTTTTTGAATTATCCTGAATAGAATACATCGCTTCTTCTTCGTAAATTTCTTCTCTTTCATCAACCGGCAGATCTTCTTCTGCCAATTCTTTATCTATTAATCGTTGAAGCGCTTCTTTTCTTCTTTCTTTTTCTTCTTGTTCTTCGGCGATTTCTTCCTCTTTCTTAGTTACGCTAATAATTATTCCAAGTGAGAAACAAGTCATCCAGATGGAACTTCCTCCAGAACTTATCAACGGAAGCGTCTGTCCTGTTACCGGCAGTAATTCTACTGCAACAGCCATATTAATCATGGCCTGAAATATCATCGGAAATCCGAGACCGACGACGACTAGTTTTCCGAATAATGTATTGGCTTTATGTGACGCAATCACAAATCGGAACAATAACAATAAATACAGCACCAATATCGAAACTCCGCCTACTAAACCATATTCTTCTACTACAATCGCGTAAATAAAATCCGAAGATGATTGTGGTAAAAAATTCTTCTGAACGCTTTTTCCCGGCCCTAATCCGCCTAATCTTCCAGATGCGATTGCAATTTTTGCTTTTTCAATTTGATAATCATCTTCGTCTGGCTTATCTGTGGTAAAGTTCATAATACGACTTTCCCATGTTGATACCCTGCTAAAGAATCTTGATTCTGGAAATGCTTTTGCTACCAATAAGAAAAAGGCTAACATCGCAATTCCTGAGCCAATGATAAAGGCAATATATTTTAATGGATATTTACCAATAAATGTCAGCATCATTACCATGGCAAAAATCAACGCTGTGGTCGAAAAGTTGGCTGGTAATATTAATGCCAAAGTGATAAATACCGGAACCCAAAGCTGAACAAATGAGGTTTGAAACGGCTCATTTTCTTCTTTGGTTTTCGACAAATAACGGGCTACGTAAATAAATAATACGCTTGCCGCTAATGTTGATGTTTGAAACGTGATTCCAATGAACGGTACCTGAATCCAACGACTTGCATTTGCTCCTGCAATTACAGTTCCTTTCAACAATGTGTATAATAACAACAACCAAACCACCGGAAGTGCAATTTTTGAAATTGCTCTAAAATAATGATACGGTACTTTGTGAACCCAGTAAATAATCAAAAAACCGATACAAACGTGTGCCAAATGTTTTACCAGATAACCCAATGTGTTTCCGGTTCCATGACCGATATACGCCAGATTACTACTCGCACTAAAAACAGGCATAAACGAAAACAATGCCAATAGGGCCACGAATGACCATATTACCCTATCTCCTTTTAGTTTGTTTACTAGTTCTTTCATTGTTGTTTTGTTTCAGGTTTCTTTTGTTTCAGGTTTCCTGTTTCAGCTTCGAACTTGAAACCTGAAACATGAAACTTTAAACTATTTTCTACAAGTTATGTACCGCTTGTTTGAATTGTTTTCCACGATCTTCGTAGTTTTCGAATAAATCGAAACTTGCGCAGGCTGGAGACAATAAAACGGCATCGCCTTTTTCAGTTAATTTTTGAGCTGTTTTTACAGCGTCGCTCATATTATTCACTTCAACCATAATATCAACAACATCACCAAAAGCATTAATAATTTTATGGTTATCAAC
Source organism: Flavobacterium sp. 2755 (assembly GCF_031455715.1). NCBI lineage: Bacteria > Pseudomonadati > Bacteroidota > Flavobacteriia > Flavobacteriales > Flavobacteriaceae > Flavobacterium > Flavobacterium sp. 2755. The sequence continues at coordinate 16,001 of NZ_JAVDTG010000014.1, read as the reverse complement.
TCCAAGGCATATAATGGCTTTTACTTTTTCACGAACCAATGGCATTAATTCGTTGTAATCATTTCCTTTATCAACTCCTCCAACAATCCAAACAGTTGGTACATTCATGCTGTCTAATGCAAAGAAAGTAGCGTTTACGTTTGTTGCTTTTGAATCGTTGATGTATTGTACATTCTGGATTTTTAATACTTTCTCTAAACGGTGTTCAACACCTTGAAAATTAGATAAACTTTCGCGTATTGTTGCGTTTCTAATTTGCATCAATTTTGCTACAGAGCTTGCTGCCATTGCGTTTTTCATATTATGTTTTCCTTCTAACGCAATGTATTCTGTTTCCATTGTAAACTCTTCTTGGTTGATCTTTATTTCCATTTTGTTGTTATTTATAGAAGCTCCTTCGTCAAAACTTTTTGTCAGAGAAAAAGGAATTAATTTTGCTTTTGTTTTGTTATTTTTTAACCATTCTGCGCTTGCCTCGTCATCTGCATCGTAAATGAGATAATCGCTTTCGGTTTGGTTCATTGTTATTCGGAACTTCGAATTGATATAATTTTGATATTTATATTCGTATCGATCTAAATGATCCGGGCTGATGTTTGTTATTATCGCTATATCCGGCCTATATTCTATTATTCCGTCTAACTGAAAACTGCTTAATTCAAGAACGTATGCGTCGTATTTATTTTCGGCTACCTGCCAGGCAAAACTCTTTCCTATATTTCCTCCCAAACCTACATTGAGCCCAGCCGATTTAAGCAAATGATACGTGAGCATTGTGGTGGTGGTTTTACCATTACTTCCGGTAATTCCAACTGTCATTGCTTCTGTATAAGGAGCGGCAAATTCGATTTCTGAAATCACTTTAACCCCTTTTTCAATCAACTTTTTAACTATTGGAGATTTATCTGGAATTCCCGGACTTTTCATTACCAAATCAGCATTCAGAATCAAATCTTCGGTATGCTGTTCTTCTTCCCAGGCAATTTTATTAATGATAAGAACTTCTTTATAGCTTTCTTTTATCTTTCCAAAATCCGATACAAAAACATCGTATCCCTTTTTTTTACCCAGGATCGCGGTTCCAACACCGCTTTCTCCTCCACCTAATACCACTAATCTCATCTATCTTAATTTTAGGGTAACAATTGATAAAATGGCTAACATTACGGCAACAATCCAGAAACGGGTCACAATTTTACTTTCGTGATATCCTTTTTTCTGATAATGATGATGTAACGGCGACATCAGGAAAATTCTTCGGCCTTCGCCAAAACGTTTTTTAGTATATTTAAAATAAGTCACCTGAATAATTACTGAAGCACTTTCGGCAAGGAAAATTCCACAGAATAAAACAATCAATATTTCTTTACGAACTGCAATGGCTAAAACGGCAATGATTCCTCCAATGGTCAAACTTCCTGTATCTCCCATAAATACGGACGCCGGAAATGAATTGTACCAAAGAAATCCAATTAAAGCTCCAACAAAGGCCGATATAAAGACGGTCATTTCCCCCGAATTGGGTATGTACATTATATTGAGATAGTTTGAGAAAATGATATTTCCCGAAACAAACGTAAATATTCCGAGTGCGAGTACCGAGACTGCGGAGGTTCCGGCCGCTAGACCATCGATTCCATCTGTTAAATTGGCTCCGTTTGAAACTGCTGTGATGATAAAAATTACAACTGGAATAAATACTAACCAAGCCCATTTTTCATATCCATCACCCATAAATGACAAAACTTCGGCATAATCAAACTCATTATTTTTTACGAAAGGAATAGTGGTTGCTGTCGATTTTTCTTCAATTGGCGCCGGCAAAACTACCGTTGTACTCACATTTGATTTAAAAACATCTGTACGTCCTGTATCTGTTCTTACCGTCACGGCTGGATTAAAATATAGAACTGCTCCAACAATTATCCCAAGACCAACCTGACCAATTACTTTGAAAATTCCTTTTAGTCCTTGTTTGTCTTTTTTGAATATTTTGATATAATCGTCAACAAAACCAATAGTTCCCATCCATAACGTAGTTACAATAAGCAATACGATATAAATGTTGTGCAATCTTGCAAATAGAAAAACCGGAATTAATGTAGCCAGGATGATGATTAATCCTCCCATTGTTGGCGTACCTGCTTTCTCGTTTTGACCTGCTAAACCAAGTTCTCGAACTGTTTCTCCAACTTGCTGGCGACGCAAAAAGTTAATCACCCTTTTACCATAAATAGTTGACAAAAGCAATGAAAGCAAAAATGCTAAAGCCGATCTAAATGTGATATACTGGAATACTCCTGTTCCTGGTAAATCAAGTGTTTTGTCAAAATATTCAAATAAATAGTATAGCATATTTTTCTATTTTTTAAATTCCAATTTGAAACTCCAAATTCCAATTCTGGCGGTATTTGAACTTAAAAATTTTATTATTTATTTAGTTGGTCTAAAATTTCTTTCACAGTTTCCATATCGTCAAAATGATGGCGAACACCATTTATTTCCTGATAGGTTTCATGCCCTTTTCCGGCAATCAGAATAATATCATTTGGCTGAGCCAATTGACAAGCAGTTTTAATGGCTTGTTTTCTATCCGTAATTCTCAATATCTTTTTATAATTATGAGCTTCAACACCTTGTTCCATTTCATCTAAAATCACTTCTGGATCTTCGTTTCTTGGATTGTCTGATGTTAAAATTGCTTTATCACTAAGATCTGTCGCAATTTTCGCCATAATTGGTCTTTTTGTTTTATCTCTGTTTCCGCCGCAGCCTACAACTGTAATCAATTGTTCGTTTTTTGTACGGATATCATCAACCGTTTTTAGAACATTTTCTAAAGCATCCGGCGTGTGTGCGTAATCTACAATTGCAGTTATTTTTGAATCGGTAACAATGTATTGAAAACGGCCTGAAACACTTTCTAAATCAGACAGTAAGCGCAATGCTTCCAAACTATCCATTCCCAATTCAACTGCAGTTCCGTAAATAGCCAAAACATTGTATGCATTAAAAGTTCCAATTAGTTTTACCCAAACTTCATTGTCGTTTACTTTTAACAATAAACCAGATAACTGGCTTTCTAAAATTGTTGCTTTAAAATCAGCATACGATTTTAGGGCATATGTAAATTTTCTTGCAACCGTATTTTGCAGCATTACAGTTCCGTTTTTATCATCGATGTTTGATAATGCGAAAGCTGTTTTTGGCAGAGAATCAAAAAATGATTTTTTTACGTCTCTGTATTCAGCAAATGTTGCGTGATAATCTAAATGATCGTGCGAAAGGTTCGTAAAAATCCCACCTACAAAATGCAAAGCTTCTGTACGTTTTTGATGAATTCCGTGTGAACTTACTTCCATAAAACAATGCGTAACTCCAGCTTCGATCATTTCATTTAAATAATGATTGATTGTAATTGAATCTGGTGTTGTATGCGTTGCAGGATATTCTGTATCATCTACCATGATTTTTACGGTTGATAATAAACCAACTTTAAATCCTGCTTTTTGAAACAATTGAAATAATAATGATGCAATTGTTGTTTTTCCGTTTGTTCCGGTTACGCCTACTAATTTTAGTTTTGAAGATGGATCTTCAAAATAATTAGCCGCAATAAAAGCCAATGCTGTATTGGTATCTTTTACCTGAATATAGGTTACTTCTTTCTCAATATTTTGAGGAAGTGTATCACAAATAATAGCTTTTGCACCTAACTGAATCGCTTTTTCGATATAATCGTGTCCGTCAGATAATGAACCGCGAATGGCAACAAAAATATCATTTGACTCTACTTTTCGTGAATCAAATTCAATTTTGTGGATACCAATTTCTGTCGAACCTGTTACAGATTCGATAGCTACTTTATATAATATGTCTTTTAGTATTTTCACGATAATTCTAATACTATAGTTGTGTTTTTAATTATGCTTTGTCCCGCCTGAATCGATTGATTCTTAACTTTTCCAAATCCGTTTACTTTTACTTTTAAACCTAAATTTTCAAGTAGAGCAACGGCGTCCATCCCTGGCATTCCTTTTAAATTCGGAATTTGATTTAATTTTTTATTTGATTCTTTATCAAACTTGTCATAACTGATTTCCTGTTTTGCAATTTTAGAATCCAGTTGTTTAATTTTATTTGTTGACGGCGCGTCTGTAAATATTTTTTGGGCAATTCTTTTAAATACCGGCCCTGCAACGTCTGCTCCGTAATAATTGTTTTTTGATGTATTTGGTTTGTGAACTACCACAATACAAGAATATTTTGGATGCTCTGCCGGAAAATATCCTACGAAAGATGATGCATAATACAATGCTGATTTTCCTTCTTTTCCTCCATAATTCATCTGAGCCGTTCCTGTTTTTCCTGCCATCGAAAAATCTTTCGAATACAATTTAGAACCTGTTCCTTTTTTAACCACATTCAGCAATACTGCTTTCAGTTTTTTAATAGTTTCCGGCGAACAAACTCTTGGATTTATTACTTCAACATCAAACTTTTTGATGGTTTTGTTCCACTCTTTAATTTCAGAAACAAATTGCGGTTTTACCATTACACCATTATTGGCAACTGAATTATAATATGCCAAAGTCTGCATTGGCGTAACCGAAACATTATATCCAAAAGCCATCCACGGAAGTGTAGTTCCTGACCAATGTTTGTCACCTGGCTGTGGAATATACGGTCTACCTTCTCCTTTAAAATGCAATCCTAATGTCTTATTTAATCCGTAACTATTAATATGATTCACAAACTTAGACGGATTACTTTTGTAATTTTCATAAACCGCCTGAACCATAACCGTATTTGACGAAAGCTCAAATCCGCGTGCTAATGAAACTTTTCCATAACCACCTTTGTGCGAATCATTAACAGCTCGCCCGTAATATTTAACCTGACCTCCGTGACTATCGAAAACTGTACTTGTATCGGCTACTTTGTCTTCTAAAATTGCCATTAAATCAACTAGTTTAAAAGTCGATCCCGGTTCATGAGATTCTGCAATTGCATAATTTGTTGTTTCATAATACGACCCATCTTCTGCTCTTCCTAAATTTGAAATTGCTTTTACATGGCCTGTTTCGGTTTCCATAACTACCACACAACCATGATCTGCTTCGTAGTCTTCCAGTTGTTTTAACAAAGCATGATGCGCAATATCCTGAATGAAAACATCTATTGTCGAAATAACATCATAACCGTCAATTGGGTCTACTTCGTTTAAATCACGAATGGGTTTCCACTGTCCTTTTGCAATTTTTTGTTTTAGGATTTTCCCGTCTTTTCCGTTTAAATAACTTTTAAAAGCCCATTCAATCCCTTTTCCAACTTCAATTCCGGTTGCCGGATCAATACGGTCGTAACCAATTGTTCTTTCAGCAATTTTTCCTATCGGATGTTTTCTAACCGTTTCTTGTTCTACAATAATTCCGCCTTTAAAAGCACCTAAATTGAATAATGGAAAACCTTTAATTTTCACATATTCGGTATAACTTAAATTGCGGGCAATTAAATAATATCGGTTTTTGTTTGCTCTCGCTTTTCTTAATTCTTTTTCATAATAACCTGATGGCCTATCCAGGATCGTTTCTAAAGAATCTGATAATGCTTTTACATGTTTTTCAAAAGTTTCTGTTTTTGGCGCTTTGGCATCAAAACGAATTTCATAATTCGGGATTGAGGTTGCCAGTAAACTTCCGTCAGCAGAATAAATATTTCCTTTGTTTGCCGGAATTACAAAATTTCTAACGGTACGCTGTTTTGCCAGTTGTCTATAATGATCTCCTTCTACCCATTGAATATTGGTCAATTTAACAACAATAGCAATTGCCATCAAAAAGATGAAAACTGCTACGAGGTAAATTCTGTAGGATATATGTTTATCGTCTACTGCCATATTCTTTTAAAGAAACTTTTTTCTTCTTCTTTTTTAACTTCTATTTTTGTTGGAGGAACTGTTGATGGATAAATTTGCTTTTCGAGCATTTTATCTGATATCGTCGATTCCATTTTTAACTTCATCAATTCTGAACGTCGATCTACAAATTCAGATCTCAATTCTTTTACTTCATTATTCAATTTTGCGATTTCAAAAACCTTTTGTTCGTATCGCTGTGTATTTGCAATCATCAAAATGGCCAGCAGAATTATAAAAACTATGAATCGCCAGTTTTTTACTGCGTCATCGTTTATTAGAAATCTTGCTTTTAATATGCTGAATACTCCACCTTTCATTTTTTCTACCTATATATATTATATCTTTTCGGCAATCCTCAATTTTGCACTTCTTGCTCTGTTATTGATTTTGATTTCTTCATCATCAGGAACAATCAGTTTTCCTATTGTTTTAAACGGTACTGAAAAATTTCCGAAAAAATCTCTCTCAGGCTCTCCTTCAAACATTCCGTTTTTAATAAATCTTTTTACCAGCCTGTCTTCTAAAGAATGGTATGAGATTACTGAAAGTCTTCCGCCTGGGTTAAGAATCTCTAACGATTGCTCAATAAATTCTTTTAGAACGTCCATTTCCTGATTTACTTCAATTCGAATAGCTTGATAAATCTGGGCCAATATTTTGTTTCGAACTTTTTCAGGTAAAAATTTCTTCAAAACGTCTTTTAATTCGTCTGTCGTTTTGATTGGGTAATCTCTTCTCGCTTCTACAATTGTTCTTGCTAAAACCGGTGCGTTTTTCAACTCCCCATAATCAAAAAAAACACGACGTAAATCCTGTTCTTCATATTCGTTAACCACTCGGTAAGCATTTAAATCATTTTTCTGACTCATCCGCATATCAAGCTCGGCATCAAATCGGGTTGAAAAACCTCTTTCCGGAACATCAAACTGATGTGATGAAACTCCTAAATCTGCCAAAATCCCGTCAACCGATTTAACACCATGAAAACGAAGAAATCTTTTTATAAATCTGAAATTCTCATTAATTAAAGTAAACCTTTCGTCCGGCAGGGCATTTGCTAAAGCATCTTCATCCTGATCAAAAGCGAATAACTTTCCGTTTGGCCCTAAACGTCTCAAAATTTCTTTTGAGTGACCACCGCCGCCAAACGTTACATCTACGTAAATGCCGTCTGGCTTAATATTTAAACCATCAACTGTTGGATGAAGTAAAACCGGATTATGATATTCCATTGTCGTCGTCATTAATATTTCCCATTACTTCTTCGGCTAAATCTGCAAAATCCATATCTTCGCCGCTTATTGATTTTTCGTATAAATCTTTATCCCAAATCTCCACAATATTAACCGCAGATGAAAAAACAACATCTTTAGCAATACCAGAAAAAGCCACCAAATCTTTTGGCACTAACAATCTTCCTAATGCATCAATCTCTACCACTTTTACGCCGGCAGTAAATCTGCGAATGAAATCATTGTTCTTTTTTACAAAACGATTCAACTTGTTAATTTTCGCCATCATCAAATTCCACTCATCCATTGGGTACAATTCCAAACATTGTTGAAAAACAGAGCGCTTCAAGACAAAACCGTCCTGAAGAGAAGAAGCCAATTGCTTTTTCAAAGGTGCAGGTATCATTAACCTCCCTTTAGCATCGACTTTACACTCATATGTTCCTACAATTGTGTTCAAGAAAATCCACTTAACATGTTATACAGCAAAAATATAAAAAAAATTACCACATATTACCACTAAATACCACTTTGTTAATAAGTTTAACCACATTTCTACCACTTCAGTTAATTATTACCAAATCAACACTTTAGATATTAATCAGTTTAAGATTCGAATCCTTTAACAATTAAAAAAAATAAATAGTCTTTCTCTTAAAAAAGTAATTATAATGCAATGATTTTAACAATTCCATAATATAACAAAACGCACTCTAAAAGCTGATTTTTAAACACTTATATATTCGACTAAAATTATGTAGTTAAAAAATGGCAGCAAAAATTCATTTTTATTTATTAAACCCTATATTTGTCGAAATTGAAATTGGCATTAAACTAGATGGACAAAAACTACAAAAAAGAAGGCAAATACAGCTATTTTGAAGCTGGCGAAGGAACCCCTATTGTAATTTTACACGGGTTAATGGGAGGCCTTAGTAACTTTGATGGTGTAGCAGAATATTTCCCAACGAAAGGATATAAAGTTGTTATCCCGGATTTGCCAATATACACACAAAGCATTTTAAAAACGAATGTAAAAAGCTTTGCTAAATACGTTAAGGATTTCATCACTTTTAAAGGTTTTGACAAGGTTATTTTATTAGGAAATTCATTGGGAGGGCACATTGCATTGTACCACACAAAATTATATCCTGAAAAAGTAGCCGGACTTGTAATTACCGGAAGTTCTGGTCTTTACGAAAGCGCAATGGGAGATAGTTATCCAAGAAGAGGTGATTATGAGTACATCAAGAAGAAAGCTGAAGATGTATTTTATGACCCAAAAATTGCTACTCCTGAACTTATTGATGAAGTATATGCAACGGCTAACGATCGCATTAAACTGATCAAAACTTTAACGATTGCAAAGAGCGCTATTCGTCATAATATGGCTAAAGATTTACCAAAAATGACAGTTGAAACCTGTATTATTTGGGGTAAAAATGACTCTGTAACGCCGCCAAATGTTGCCGAAGAATTTGATAAATTATTGCCAAATTCAACTTTGTATTGGATTGACAAATGTGGACACGCAGCTATGATGGAACATCCTCAGGAATTTAATGAAATTCTTGAAAAATGGCTTACTGAGCAGAAATTATAGCCTCTAACTTTCGATTTTAGGAGGTTTTAAAAAACAAGAATATGAAAATTAATACCGCCGAATTTTTCATCAGTAATTCTGATGCATCAAAATGCCCGAAAGATTTTCTGCCGGAATACGCATTTATAGGCAGATCAAACGTTGGTAAATCATCATTGATTAACATGATTACCAATCATAAAAATTTAGCAAAAACATCTGGAAGACCAGGAAAAACACAGCTGATAAATCACTTTAAAATCAACAACAATTGGTTTTTAGTCGATTTACCAGGTTATGGTTATGCTAAAGTTTCAAAAAAAACAAAATCAATTTTCCAGCAGTTTATTACGGATTATTTTGAAAACAGAGAGCAGTTAGTCTGTGCTTTTGTTTTAATTGATATTCGTCACGAAGCTCAAAAAATTGATATTGAATTTATGTCTTATATGGGAGAAAGCGAAATTCCGTTTTGCATTATTTTCACTAAAGCCGATAAAATCAGTAAAGTGAAAATTGACTCTCATATTGCCGCTTACAAAAAACAAATGTATGCTAACAATTGGGCCGAAATGCCGCATTATTTTGTAACCTCATCTACAGAATCGATTGGAAAAGAAGAACTTTTAACCTATATCGACGAAGTAAATCAGGAAGTCTTTAAAAGCAATAGTGGATTTTTAGATTCGATTTAAAATTATAAATTCCAATTTTTTAAATTCCAAGTTCCAATAAAAAGATTAAATTTTAAAATATAAAAAATCCCAAACTCCAACCTGTAAAATTGGAATTTGGGATTTTTTTATTGGAATTCAAAACTACTTTGTCAGTTCCAGTTTCTCTGCAAAATAATCGCAGAAATCTTTCATTGTATCTGACATTTTTTCGTCATCTGTAGCACGTTTAAAAGTATCAGCCATAGCAACTAATGTCTGGTGAAAGAAAATTTTCATTTCATCTACCGGCATATCTTTTGTCCATAGGTCAATACGCATTGTTTCCTTTGCTTTACTGTCCCAAATTGACAACATTATTGCTTTTGCTTCTTCGGCACTAACACCGCCGTCTTGTGCGCTCCACGTTAATTTTTCGGGAACACGGTTTTCGTCTAACTCGACGTTGAATTTAATTTCTGATTGTATTGTATTTGACATTATTTCTTAGGTTTATATTTTGACTTTTCGAAAATTTCTTTTGCATTCACTTTTAATAATTCTGACAGCGACACATTGTTGTTTTTCATATACGAACGAACAATCTGCCAGCCAATCCATGCTCCGACTCTTCCCGGAGAATCGTTATCTATTTCTAAATAGAATTTAGAAAATGGAGCCGGTGCTATAAATCGTGTTGTTAATTTAGGATCTAAACTGTACAACATTTCGCTTTCAAGAAAATAACGCCACATATAGCTTTCATTTTCTTCACACCATTTTATTTGTTCGGGTGTGTAACCCATTTTTTCTGCATCTGTATAATTAGGCAGAAGCAAATCTTTTGCATATAATTGTTTTCCTTCAAAAATCATTTGAGAAACTAAATTTTTATCCGGATAAGCCGGAATGTTTCGGTAAGTAAAACTCGAAACTACATCTGGCATAATCTGTTTTTCTTCAAAATTATATTTTAAATACGTCGGAAACTCATAAAATTTATGATCCTTACCTAAATACAATTCTAAAGCAACTACAACAAGGCTGTCTGCATAAATTGCTTTTGCATTATAATCCATTTCTCCTATTACAGTAACAACCTTTGGCGTTTTAGTTTTTGGGAAATAATATTTTATGTGTTTAAAAAGCTCATTGAATTCTTCGCGGACAGGCTCAAAGTTGCTGTATTTTTTTTGTACCTCTTCGTAAACTTCTCTCCAAATTGGCTCTTTCATTTTTTGAAGCCAGACGTTGTCATCATTTCCTGGAAAAAAGTATGAATATTGTTTTTTTAGTTTGGCAAGATCCTCAGGTTTAGTTTCAAAAAACGCTTTATCAAAACGCTCTACTTTTATATCTACCGGAATTTCTTCGACCTCTTTTTCAACCTTTGTTTTTTGGTCACAAGACAAAAAAAACAAGCACAGAACCACTACAAAGCGATAAATTTTCATTTTATTTTATTTAGATTTGTGTTGCTGGATTTTAAGTACTTTTCTACTTAAAAAATAATTCTGCAAATATACATCCCTCCATCTTAAAACTTGAACTATTATGGCTAAAAAAAGCACAATTCAGACAGAAAAAGTAAATACACATATTGTTGAATGGTTAAAAAATTATGCTGCTAATGCAAAAGTCAACGGATTTGTAATCGGAATCTCAGGCGGAGTTGACTCTGCAGTGACCTCTACGCTATGTGCGCAGACCGGTTTGCAAGTTTTATGTGTAGAAATGCCGATTCATCAGGCTGAAAGTCAGGTATCAAGAGGAAGAGAACATATTGATCAGTTAAAAAAACGTTTTCCAAACGTTTCAAGTATAAAAACAGATTTAACTGACACTTTTGAGGCGTTTAAGTCATCTGTACCAACTTCAAAAGATTCAACAAAAGTTAATTTATCATTAGCCAACACAAGAGCGCGTTTAAGAATGACTTCTTTATACTATCTAGCTGGTATTCATGGGCTTTTAGTAGCAGGGACAGGGAATAAGGTAGAAGATTTTGGTGTAGGATTCTACACAAAGTATGGTGACGGTGGTGTCGACCTAAGCCCAATTGCTGACTTAATGAAGTCTGATGTTTATGCTTTGGGTGAATTTTTAACTATTCCAAATTCAATTTTAACAGCTGCTCCAACAGATGGACTTTTTGGAGATAACAGAACAGATGAAGATCAATTAGGTGCAAGTTACGACGAGCTGGAATGGGCGATGATCGCCGCGGAGTCAGGAAAATCGGCAGATGACTTCAACGGGAGAGAAAAATCTGTCTTTGAAATTTATAAAAGATTAAACACCAGCAACAAGCATAAAATGGATGCAATACCAGTTTGTTTAATCCCAAAAACGTTAAAATAAAATTTTTAACATTTGTCAACAATTAATTACAGAATTTATTTATTAATTTTACAATTCCAAAAACATGATAACAATTCTAAAAAGGTAAAATTATGATTAAAGTATGTCTTGCAGACAATCATCCTGTGACTCACTTTGGCGTTAAGTCTTATTTCAAAGACCACGATCAAATTTCAATTGTTGCCAACGTAGGCAATTTTTCAATGGTTAGAGATATTCTTCAAACGAAGGAAATCGACATTCTAATCTTAGATCTAGAATTAGAAGGACTTTCAAGTATCTTCGAAGTTAAATCAATCTTGAAAAATTTCCCGAAGACAAAAATTGTAATTTTCAGTGACCTAGCTGAGCAAATGTATGCTCCAAATGCTATTAAAGCAGGAGTATCCGGGTATGTACACAAAACAGAAAAACTTGAAACTTTAGGTCTTTCTATTATTAAAGTACACGAAGGGAAAATTATCATCAACGAAACAGTTCGCAAAAACATGGCCCTTATTGCTAAACAAAGCAAGAGCGAACGTTTGTACAGAAAACTTTCTAACCGTGAAATCGAGGTTTTACGTTATTTAAGTGATGGTAAGAAAAACAATGAGATTTCTAAAATCTTAAATCTGAACGAGAAAACGATCAGTACTTACAAACTAAGATTATTGACTAAATTAAATGTTACTAATTTAGTAGACTTAGTAAATAAGGCTAAGACTTTAGAAATTATTTAATTTGATGGTATCCTGATTCGCTTAGGCCAGAATCATCGACCATAAAAAAAGCTCTATATTGTTTATCACTATAGAGCTTTTTGATTTTTAGCCACCATGGTAAGGAACTACTACCCTTCCTAGCTTTTTAGAGAAATTATTGAGCAGTTTAGAATAATCTACTACCATCATCAACAATTCTGAATTATCTTCCTGCGGATCAGAAATAAGTGAATTTTTTAATTCATGAATAAGTTTCGAAACCAAAAACCATCTCATAGAAAATATAGTATCAGAAACATTTTGCTCGATGGTTTCGTTTTTATGTTTCGGAAAAATATTCTGTCCTTCCCAGTTATGAATGTTTACTTTTTCATCTTCCATTAAAATATTAGTCACTTCCTGAGCAAAATCAGGCTGCAAATGCATCAAATATTTATCAAGACTAAAAGCTTCATTTTGATTATAGAATTCAATAATATTAGTGTAAATATTTTGAAATAACGAGTTTGACAATTCTACTTCATCTTCCTGAAGACTCAAATAGACTTTTTCGTAAACTCTGTATCTTCGTTTTTCGCTAACTTCTTTAACATTTCCTTCTTCATCTGCTTTCAGGAAAACATCTTCAAAATCTTCCTCTACACTTCCGTAAAGCAATAATATCTCAATAATTTTTCTTTCGAAACCGTATAAAATATCTACTTTCTCCTGTTCTGCCGGATACCCAAAATCACCTGGATAATCATCTGGCGGTCCATTTCTTGGATCTTCGGGATCTCCTCCAGAATAATTGACATTTTTTGAAGGCTGGTTTCTAACAACATCAAAAGGTTTTTGTTCCTGCTTTTGTTTTTTATTAGCGTCTGCAAGATCTTTTTGAATTAACTGCGCCAGCGTACTAACCAAAACCTGCTCCGAAATGTCCATAATTCGGGCACATTCCTGAATATATACTTCACGCTGAATACGGTCTGGTATTTTAGAAATACTAGTTACCATATCACGAATCAAATCTGCTTTTTTGATTGGGTCGTTTTTAGCTTCATTCATCAAGATCGAAGCCTTAAACTGTATAAAGTCTTTACTGTTTTCTTCTAAATAAGCAACTAATGCGTCATGCGAATTTTTGCGGGCAAAACTATCAGGATCTTCTCCGTCAGGAAAAGTACAAACCCTAACATTCATGCCTTCTTCCAAAATCAAATCGATTCCTCGAATAGAAGCACGTAATCCGGCAGCATCGCCGTCAAAAAGTACCGTAATATTTTTGGTCAAACGATTCACTAATCGGATTTGATCCGGCGTTAATGCAGTTCCTGAAGAAGCTACAACGTTCTCAATTCCGGCTTGATTAAACTGGATAACATCGGTATAACCTTCTACCAAATAACAATTATTTTGTTTGGCAATGGATTGTTTGGCCTGATAAATTCCGTACAGGACTTTACTTTTATGGTAAATATCACTTTCGGGTGAATTCAGGTATTTTGCTGCTTTTTTATCGTTAGTTAAAATACGCCCTCCAAAACCTAAAACACGTCCCGACATACTGTGAATTGGGAACATTACACGGCCTTTAAAACGGTCAAAAGGACGGTCTTCCCGCGCAATTGTTAAACCTGTACTTTCCAAAAATTCTAACTTATAGCCTTTTCCAAGTGCTTCTTTCGTCAACGCATCCCAGGTTTCCGGTGAATATCCTAAATTAAATTTTTTGATCGTTTCAGCAGTAAACCCTCTTTCTTTAAAATAAGATAAACCGATGGCTTTTCCTTCTTCAGAATTAACCATAACATCCTCAAAATACTTTGCCGCAAATTCCGAAACCAGATACATACTTTCACGAACATCTGTCATTGCCTTTTCAGCATCTGTCTGTTCGGTTTCTTCGATTTCAATGTTGTATTTTTTGGCTAAATACCGAATGGCTTCGGGATAGGTAAAATGGGAATGTTCCATTAAAAAAGCAACTGAATTCCCGCCTTTTCCGGAACTAAAATCTTTCCAGATTCCTTTTGCAGGCGAAACCATAAACGAAGGCGAGCGCTCATCAGAGAACGGACTCAAGCCTTTGTAGTTACTTCCTGCGCGCTTTAAATTGACAAAATCACCAATAACCTCCTCAACTCGAGCAGTTTCAAAAACAGAATCTATTGTACTTTGTGAAATCAAAACGTAATTTATTTTTTAAAAATTATAGCTTGTAAAAGTACACAAATCCATTTTGAATTTTTGTTATTAAAATAAAAAAAGTGCCTCTTTCGAAGCACTTTTTCTACTAACTAAACTCAAACTTTATTCTCAATTCAAATCAAGACGCAATCCTAAAGAAACATTGTTTTCTTTGGTTAAATTATCCTGAAATATGGGATTTAAATCGTATTTAAAATACAAACTCAATTCTCTGTAACCAATGTAAGAACTTAAACCGTAAATAAAATTATTTACATTATAATCGCCTTTAATTGTGGTTTTATATTTTAAATCGTCTTCTTCAAATTTTAAAATTTGTTTTGATTTCACATTGATTCCAGCGTAACCTCCTACTCCAAAACGGAAACTTTTATGTGTTTTGAAATATTTTTTACCATTGTTTTCTCCTGCTTTTGTGAAATCAAATTCTAAATGAACCGGTGCTACTAAATACACGTTTCTAAAACGAGATTCCGTTAAATGAACCGGGTTTTCCACCAAATTGGTTTGATCGCCGTTTACCACAAAACTTCTGTTATCTGTTGGACGAATATTATTATACATTAAGGAAAGCCCGTATTTTGCATGAAGCAGATTATCGTTTTTCATTAATCTGGAGTTATAAGTAAAACCCCATTCGTAAAAATGCGAACCCATAAAACGATAATTTGAATCCTGCAGTTTTCCGTCAACCATTGTATTGTTTAAACCCATTGCAAATACAAATTGTGATGTTGTTCTTTTTTCGCCGTGAATAGAATCTTTGTCATGCCTGTTAGATTTCCATCGAATCATGTAGACTTTAGAAGAATCTTCTTTGATTTTTCCGTCGACTTTTTGCTGAACCAAATCGTTCAGTTCGTTTTGTGCCAAAGTCACTTTTTCTTCGATAATTACAGCACGGGCTTCTGCTAATTCTTTTTTGCGTTTATCTGCCTGTTCTTGTGTAATTTTCCCTTCTGATAATTGCACATTTACAGCTTCAATTTCTTGTTTAAGGGTTTCTTTTTCTTCTTTGGTAATCTTTTCGATTTTGTTAGCAATTTGCTTTGCTCTTGATTCAAAGGTTTCCTGTCCCAGTACTTTGCTTACGAATAAGAAAACGAGGATTACGAGGTAAATGGTAAAATTTTTCATGATTGATTGATTGATTGATTGATTGATTGATTGATTGATTGATTGATGATTATTAATTGTTGATTGTTAATGATTGATATTGTTATTGTTATTGTTATTGTTATTGTTATTGTTATTGTTATTGTTATTATTATTATTATTATTATTATTATTATTATTATTATTATTATTATTATTATTATTATTATTATTATTATTATTATTATTATTATTATTATT
>NZ_JAVDTG010000013.1:0-157189 GCF_031455715.1 Flavobacterium sp. 2755 | reverse complement strand
GCTCACTTTGCACCGAAATTAGATGGTCACTTTAAACCGAAACGAAGTGGTCACTTTAAATTGGAAAACAGTGGTCAATATCACTGAGTTTTACACTTATAGATCAGGACATAAGCAAGATAGGATTGATACCGAAAATTTAAGAAAAAGGGGAGGAAATTGGATTCCAGTATCAGATCACAAAGATCATATTCATATTCAAATTTAGTATATTCGTAAAAAAATACTTAATTAATGAAAAAAATAATTCTGATAGTAATAATTTGCTTCCTTTCTTGCCAAAGGAAAGAAACTAAAGAAATAAAGGAGCCCAAAAAAGCCCAAAAAAGAGAAGTTGAAAAAGGAGAATATTTTAGCGCTTACACCAAAAAAGAAAGCTCTGTTTTAAAATATAAGACAGATACGCTGAATTTATACTACAACAGAAATCAGTTAAATAGGGTTGAAAAAGTTATTTTTAGTGAAAGTTTCGGAGGAGACGGAACTTCAAGCTATAGAAGAATAGGTTATCATATTAACAAGGAAAACTTTTTGGATGCAAATGTTTATATTACTGACACTTTAAAAGTTAAGGTCATTTAAGATTATCCAATTCAGTATGAAGAACGTTATAATTTTTATAGAAAGAATTACACATTCAATTATATGTCATTTGATGGCAAAAAAATAAGTAACTACTTTAAAAGTTCTGAAAATCCATCAAAAGGATACATATATGATCTTTTATCAATGGATATTTTGCTGAGTAAAGCTAATTTTCCTATTGAAAAAATGCCCAAATCATTGTATGATATTAAAAGTATGGCTAGTGAGGTTTATGTCGGTCAAGATTCATTAAAAGTATATGAACCACATAATACAAAAAATTTTAAAACAATCTCATCAAGTATTCCATTTAAATATTTAAGGGATATAAAAGTAGCTAAAGATGGTGTTGTTTTAAAATATTTTGCCAAAATTTCACTTAAAGAAGGTATTAAATATGTAAATCTTAAAGAAATTGAAAATATACAAGTGTTTGATCCTCATGAAGAAGGAGAAAGATTTGTTATAGCCCCAAAAGGATTAGAATTGTACAGCAATTTAGAAAGTGAGGATAATTTTGGGAACAAAGATTTTTTAATTGCCAAAATTCCCAAAGGAACCAGAATTGAATTGATATCAGATTCTCATGATTACCAATATATAAATGGTAAAAAAGGTAGTTTAGTTAATGTGAGATACTATGATAAAGAAGGAGAAAGAATAGAGGGAATTGTTTTTAGTGGATACCTGTCTATAAATAAACCTTATTAAAATTAAGTATTCAGGAAAACAAGATTTCTCGAGATTATAAAAAGCATAAAAAAAATGAATATATTAAAATATAGTTTAATCCTTTTATCTATATCTTCAATAATTAGTTGTAAAGAAGCTAAAACAACAAAAGTTTCAGTAGTTAAAGATAAAATTCAATCAGTCAAAAATGATCAGATAAATGATTTCATTGGAGAATATGAATGTAAAAATAATGATAATCCAGATGAGAGCCTTTTTTTGATGTTGAAAAAAATTGATATTGAAAGTAATTTTGAAGGAATTTCATGGGAAGACAAAAATGAAAAAGGAGAAGTTACAGAGAGAACTCTAATTGGGGGTTTTTATGGTAATACGGATTTTTTTATGAATGCTAGAGAAGGTTATGATTTAGGTTATTTTGTAGCAAAAATTAAAGTTGAACCATTTGAAGATAATTTGTTAAAGGTGAACGTATTTCTAGACCCTTCGGATGTTTTAGAGAAACCTGTTCAACCGCCCATTTTATCTACTAAAGAAGCTTTATTAAAAGGAAATAAAAAATGGGAAGTAACAGAATTAAAAATTTATTCGGCATTGTATTTTGAAATAAAAAATTCTAAAGAATTAGTACTAAAATCTGATTTTGGTGATTTACTATTCAAAAAAATAAAATAGCTGACTTTTAAATGCTTTATTTCTTAATGCTAAAAAAAACAAAAACTGCCAAAATATTTTTAATCTTTGCGCAGTTTTTTTATATAAAATTTGAATGTCTAAAAAATCTCCGGTTCTTAGTTCGAAAATTCTTTAATTACTTTATAGTTTCAAAACTATCTTGGCGTTGGTTTAGAATGCTATGTTGTTTTATTATTTTTTTCTTTATCTTTTCCATTATACTATAATCAAAGTGAAATTGTAGGTAATGAAATTGTAGTAATCTTGTGCATATAATTATTTTATTTCTTGTTAACAACTTGATTACAGGTATTAATGTGTCGCAAATAATTTTCATACGGATTAAGTATTGATAAAAAAAATTTGTTATATTTTGTCTATAAAAATTTCCAACAACTTAATAAAAAAAAACACAAATACACCCCTACAAAAGAAAAAACAGCCACTCTCATTTTTTGTATTAGATTTATCTTGCAGTGCATTTCGTTTATTTTTTTCTAAGTTTAGATGAAATAAAACCAATTACATTTAATCACTGATCTCAGTAAATCAATTTATGAAGGACATTAAAATTTACCTTTTAAGCTTTATATTATTTTTTTCAATTCCGTTTGATGTCAAATCTCAGGGATCAGATTTATATTTCGATCATATAGACTACGATGTGAGTTTTTCGCAAAGTATGATTTCCAGTATTCATCAAACAAAAAAAGGATTTATTTGGATAGGAACTGCAAACGGATTAATTAGTTACGACGGATATAATTTCCTTAGATATGTTTACAACAAAGACATTCTAAATACGATTAGCAACAATCACATCAATGTAATTTTAGAAGACAATCAAAAGGAACTCTGGATAGGAACGAATAACGGACTGAATCTCTTCAATAAAAAAGAAAATAATTTTTTACGAGTTGATGTTCAGAAGGTAAAAGGCGGCAGAAACTACATCTCATCAATCATTCAGGACGATCAAAACCGAATTTGGATTGGAACTTTTGGTGGAATCAAACGCTTAAACAAAAAAGAATATTTATTAGAAGAAATCTCAAACGATCATAATTCGCCTTTTAGAAAAAGCAGGGTTTTATCATTGTTTTATGATCATAATTATGGCGTTTTGGTAGGAACATCAAAAGGATTGGAATGTTTTGATCCTAAAAATGGTTCACGAAAAGAACTTCCTAAAACATTAAAAGAAAATGACGTTCTGATTCATTCCAAAATTTGGAAAATAATCAAAGAAAAAAACGGCGATTTATGGTTTGCCACCGAAGCCAATGGGGTATTTCACTACGATACAGCCAAAAATTTAGTAATAAATTATCTGCAAAATCCTAATAGCAACAAAAGTTTATCTTCAAATTGGATAAATGATATTGTTGCGGTCGATGCCAATACTATTTGGTTTGCCACAAAAAATGGTTTGTGCGCTTATAAAAAAGACAAAAAGGAGTTTACCAAATACCAGCACAATCCGTTAACGAGTTACAGTTTGTCAGACGATGATATTAAATGTTTTTTAAAAGACCGCCACGATGATATCTGGATTGGAACCAATGGCGGAGGCGTAAATTTTTTCCAAAAAACCAATACCAATTTTACAAACGTAAGAGAAGTTATTAAACCCAATTTCGGGCTAAACAGCGCTTTGGTAAATGCCGTTGCAAAAGAAACCGACGGTTCTTTATGGGTCGGAACAAATGGCGGCGGTTTAAATTTTCTGGATTTCAGAAATAACCAAAATTCTTCCTATTTAATTGATACCAAAGATTTTGATAAAAGTGTAAATATGATTACCGCTTTGGTCAATCAGAATCAACAGAATTTGTTTTGCGGTACTTTTAATGGATTATATAAGTTTAATAAAAACAGTAAAATCTTCAGTAAAATTCCGCTTTCGCCAAATCCAAAAGACCGTGACAGACCTATAACTTCTTTATTATTAGATCATGAAGATTTATGGGTGGGAACAAACGGAAACGGATTAAAAAAAATACTGCCGGACGGAACCATAGAAAGTTATATGGCCGACGGCACTTCAAACGCACTCAGCGATAATTTTATTACAGATATAGCCAACCGAGAAAATGGTTTGTGGATTGCCACGCAATATGGTTTAAACTATTTTGATAAAAAATTAAAACGCGTTACTAAAATCTATAAATCAGGAAAAGTAAGCGGACTGCCGAATAACAGTCTTACAGTTATGTTTACCGATTCTAAAAATAGATTTTGGGTTGGTTCTGAAAGCGGCGGGATTAATTTATTAAATGAAAAATTAGGACATTTTTTCGAAATCAACCGAAATTTAGGTTTTACAGATGAAACCATCAAAAGTATTTCAGAAGATTCAGAAGGAAATATCTGGGTCAGCGACAACAACTTGCTGTATAAAATCAGAACAAAGAAATTTAAAACAAATCCCAATATTTCTGATTTTGAGATAACTTCCTATTCTGCAAAAGACGGTTTAAAAGTAAAACAGTTTTCAAATAACAGCAGTTTGAGACTCAATAATAACGAATTAGTTTTCGGATCTTCAAACGGTTTAATTCATTTTAATCCGTTCAAATTAATTAAAACGCCGGATAATGCAGAAATAGTTCTAACGAAACTTATTGTAAACAACGAAGAAATCAGACCCGGAAATAAAGAAGTAAATCTTCAGGAAGATATAAGTGAAACTCAGGAAATTACTCTAAATCATGATCAGGGATATATTGGTTTAGAATTTAGTGCCATGAATTTCGTTTCTCCCGAAAAAAATGAATATGCTTATAAATTAGAAAGTTCCTTTAATAAAGATGACTGGCATATTATTGGTTCACAGCATTATATAAATCTGACTAATTTAAATTCAGGAACTTATCTTTTAAAAATCAAAACTTCAGATGGCGGCGGAAAATGGAATCCAGCCATTAAAACCTTAAAAATTATAATGCTGCCGCCGTGGTGGAAAACCTGGTGGGCTTTCATTTTCTATTTCGGATTACTGCTTGCCGGTTCTGTTTTATTATTTAGATTTTTGAGAAATCGAGAATTATTAAAACAAGCTTTTTATCTGGAACAGGTTGAAAAAGAAAGACAGGAAGAATTGTATAAAATGAAACTGGATTTCTTTACCAATGTTTCGCACGAAATCAGAACGCCGTTAACACTTATAAGCGGACCAGTTGAAGAATTGCTAAGCGGAGCCGAAAAGAATTCAAACCTCGAGCAAAAGCTAAAAGTTATAAAAAACAATTCAGACCGATTATTGAAATTGGTCAATGAATTAATGGACTTTAGAAAGGCCGAAAAAGGAAGCATGAAAATTTATTGCGAACAGCAGGATATCGTTTCTTTCTGTTTTGATATTTATGAATCTTTCCGCGGATTTGCTGTCGAGAAAAAAATCGATTACAAATTTGTTCTCAATATCAATACCGCTTTGATTTATTTTGATAAAAATCAAATGGAAAAAGTGATCTATAACCTGCTTTCAAATGCCTTTAAATTTACCAGTAAAAATGGCCGAATTACTTTGGCAGTCGAACAAAAAGAAGAATCAGATTCGATAGAAATTAAAGTGAAAGACAACGGAATTGGGATTCCTGAAAACAGAAAAAAGAAAATTTTCAAAAACTTTTTTCAATTAGACGATCGAGGAAGTACCAATATGGGAAGCGGAATTGGTTTGGCTTTAAGTAAAAGTATTGTAGAACTCCATCATGGAGAAATCAAAGTACAGACAGAAGCCGATGCAAACTTCAATACCATATTTACCATTACTTTAAAGAAAGGAAAAGATCATTTTAAAAAATCGCAGATTGTTGAAAACGCCATTAAAATAGAAGAAAATTCAAATCCGATTTCTGATGTTGAAACAGAAATTGAAACTTATGAAGCAGAATATTTCGAAGAACAAGAAAACAGCACAAAAAAAACAGTTCTCGTAATTGAAGATAATGAAGAAGTACTCTCTTTTGTTTATGATATTTTACACAGCGATTACAAAGTTCTCAAATTTACAAATGGCTTAAAAGCTTTGGAATACATGGAAAAAGAAATTCCAGATCTTATAGTAACCGATGTTATGATGCCCGAAATGGATGGTTTTGAATTGTGCAAAATTTTAAAAACAAACCAAAATACCAATCATATTCCGGTAATATTGTTAACCGCAAAATCTTCAACTTTAAATAAAATTGAAGGACTTTCTTTAGGAGCAGATGCTTATATTTCAAAACCTTTCAGCATTGAAGAATTAAAACTAACGATAGCCAATTTATTGTCAGCCAAAGAAATAATGCGCCAGAAATACGGCGAAAGATTTATTTCAGATTCGGAACAAGAAAATATAAACACACCCGAAGGTTTATTCGTAAAAAAATTAACCCAGATAATCGAAGCCAACATCGATAATACAGATTTTGATGTAAATGATTTAGTTCGGGAAATTGGAATGAGCAGAACCGTACTTTATAAAAAAGTACAAACCCTGACCAATTATTCAGTCGCTGGTTTTATAAAAAATATGAGATTAAAAAAAGCAGCCAGTTTATTAATGAATACCAGCTATTCCGTATCAGAAGTAACCTATATGGTTGGTTTTAATGACCGAAAACATTTTAGCAAAGAATTTAAAAAGTTTTACAATTTGTCACCTACTGAATACAAAAGTTCTCAGCTAAAAAACTAATTGCAAGATTAATAGAACACAGATAAAACAGATTCGCTAAAGCGAAAACGCGGATTATAAACGGATTTTCTATTTAAAACTTTAAATTAAAAATCCGTTTATAATCCGCGTCTTTGCGAAAGCAAATCAGTAAAATCCGCGTCTAATTTTAAGCATGGTTTTAAAGTCCGTAAAGTTTAATTTAAGCTTTGCGCACTTTTTGCGTTTATAACCTTGCGTGCTTTGCGGTTAAAATCTCCAAAATTATGTTTCCTGAAAATTTTAAGGTTTTTATTACGAATATCATTTTTTAAAGCTTTAAAACTATAAATAAGCACATTGACGCCCCCAAAAGCGAATGTTTTCCTCCCCTCAAACCGTCATTTATTAATCACATTTGCAATGAAATCATGACTGATTTCTATCTAACTAACCAAAAAAATAACTTATGAAAAAAAGCAAACATGAAAAGATGTTTTTTCTTGGAGGAAACTATCTTAAACTAGTTTTATTACTTTTTATGTGTATTCTTTCAACCACAATTAATGCACAGGAAAGTTCGGTTTCAGGAAAAGTAGTCGACAATTCCGGATTGCCTTTACCAGGTGTAAACGTACATGTTAAAGGAACAACAAAAGGAACGCAGACTGATTTTGACGGTAATTTTAGCATAACGGCGCCGTCAAAAAGCACGCTCGTTTTTTCTTTTATCGGAATGGATGAGGTTTCAGTAGAAACCGAAAATAACAAAAACTTAAAAGTCGTATTAAAAGCAAGTTCTCAGGCATTAGACGAAATTATCGTTGTGGGTTACGGCACCAAAAAGAAAAGCGACGTAATCAGTTCTGTTGCATCGGTAAAACCGGGCGACATGACCAAAGTGGCCACTTCTGATGTTGGAGAAATGTTGAGAGGAAAAGCAGCCGGAGTTCAGGTAACATTGGCAGATGGCGGTCCTGGAAGTTCTTCATCCATACAAATTAGAGGAAAAAAATCTATTAACGGAAGTAACGAACCCATTGTTATTGCAGACGGTATCGTGATAGGAAACATCAACGATATTAATGCCAATGATATTGCTTCTTTAGAAATTTTAAAAGATGCAGCAGCACAATCTATTTACGGAGCAAGAGCCTCAAACGGAGTTATCTTAATTACTACAAAAAGAGGAAAAACAGGAAAAGCAAGAATCGCTTATAATGGATTTTCTGGCGTGCAAACGATAAACAGAAATTTTGATATCTATAGCGGAGAAGAATTTGCCCAGCTAAAAAGAGAAGCGTACAGAACAAGCAACAATGGAGTTTACAGACCAGATGAACAGGTTTTTTCACCTTTAGAATTAGAATCTGTTAAATCAGGAGAATATATCGATTGGGAAAAATATATCGTTAGAACCGGAGTGACGAATAACCACAGTTTAAGCGTTTCATCTGGAAATGATAAATCAAGCATTTTTACGAGTTTAAACTATATTAATACATTGGGAGTTATTCCAAACACCGACTTTGATAAAGTTGCGATGAGAATTAATGTTGACCAAAGAATTTCTGACTGGCTGAAAATAGGAATGAATCTTTCGCTTCAGTATTCAGAATCAAATCGTCCGAATGTTGGGAATATTTTGAACAATGCCATTAACACTTCACCGCTGGGAAAAATCTATAATGACGATGGAACTTTCCGTCATTTACCGGGAGGAATTCAGGAAACACCAAATCCGTTGATTGATATTTATGAAACCAATACAAATGAAATAAATAGAAATGACATTATGAATGTCTTTTTAGATATCAATATTTTAAAAGGTTTCACCTATAAATTAAATGCAAGCCGCAGATCTTGGAATTACAAAGGAATGTCATTCAATTCGTCAAAATCACTTTCGGGAATTGCCAATTCTGGTCAGGGAAGCGGAAGCATTACTTATAAAGATAATGTAGAATATCAGCTGAGTAATATTTTGAATTACAACTTCAATCTGGCCGAAAAAAATCATTTCGGCGCAACGGGAGTTTACGAAATAACATCATCAGAATACAATGATTTTGTAAATACAGCAAGCAGAATCCCGAGTGATATTTTAGGAATTTATGGTTTAGAAAGTGCTTTTCTAAATACTCCATTAATTGGAGGAAACGAACGCTCCTTAATTTCATTTGCAGGAAAATTAGAATATGATTTCGACAGCAAATATTATTTTACAGTTTCAGGCAGAGCTGATGGATCATCAGTATTTGGTAAAAACAACAAATGGGGATTTTTTCCGGCTGTAAACGCGGCGTGGAATGTTTCAAATGAAAATTTCATGAAAGAACATGTTCCTTTAATCAGCAATTTAAAATTAAGAGCCAGTTATGGAAAAGTGGGGAACCAGCCTCAAAATCCATATCAAAGTATGGCAACTGCAACGCAGAGAGATTATATAATAAACGGAGTAAAAGTTTCAGGTTATGTTCCGGGTTCTCAGCTTTCTAATCCTGATTTAAAATGGGAAACATCAACGCAATTAAACCTTGCTGCTGATTTTGGATTATTCAAAAACAGATTAAACGGAACTGTTGAGGTTTATAATACAGATACTTCAGATTTATTGATTTATGAAACTTTAAATGCCAATACAGGTTACACAACCAAACTTTCAAATTTAGGTAAAGTAAACAATAAAGGTTTAGAAATTTCCTTGAACGGAGACGTAATCAAAAAGAAAGATTTTAAACTGAATTTGGGAGCAACTTTCACCAAAAACAAAAACAGTATTGTAAGTATTTATGGAAAAGATGCCAACGGCGATGGAAAAGAAGATGATGCCGTAGGAAACCTATGGTTCATTGGAAAACCAATCGATGTTTATTATCAATACAAAGCCGTTGGGATTTATCAGGAAGGCGAAAATATTCCATTAGTTACAGGAACAACATTACTTCCCGGAGATATAAAATTATACGATGCAGATCCGTCAAATGGAGCCAATCCAAATCCGGATCAGGACAGAGTTATTACATCAAAAATGCCGGATTGGTTCGGGACTTTCTCAATAAACTTAGAATACAAGCAATTTGATTTCTCAGCAGATATTTATACCGTTCAGGGCATCACAAAAGACAATCCGTTTTTATATAGCTACGTTCAGGGAGGATCTTTAAGAGGAGTTAAAAATGGTTTGAAACAAGATTACTGGACACCTGAAAATCCGGGCGGAAACTGGCCAAGACCAAGAGACGGTAACGACCCGCCATACATTTATACATTAGGATTGCAGGATGCTTCATACGTTCGTTTACAAAACGTTTCAGTAGGTTTTAAATTCCCTGAAAACACTCTTAAATCATTGGGATTAAACAATATGAGATTGTATGTAACTGGAAGTAATTTAATCACGATTACAGATTTCCAATCGTATAGTCCGGAGAAAAACGTAGGCGAATATCCAGAACCGGTTACTTGTGTAATAGGTTTACAAGTTGGTTTCTAAAAGCATTTTATAAATAAAAAAATACGACAAGATCATGAAAAATATAAATTTTCTATTTGTTTTGATTTCCCTGCTTTCTTTAGGACTTACTTCTTGTGAAGATTTTCTGGAAGAAGAGGTAAAAGATCAAATTTCAGTAGATTATATCTACAGTTCCCCAGCCGGATTAGAAGTTGGGGTAAATGCACTTTACAACCAAATGCGATACTACAACGTGCCATCTGGAGACAACAGCGATTTATGGGCCAATGTTTTCTTTATGGTCGCAACCGATTTAGGATTGCACAGAACCTGGAATACCCCTTATGGAACAGGTCATAATCCCGCAGCTTTTACAGGTTCAAAATGGATTCAGGGCTATAAAATTATCGACAGATGTTCTGCTATTATAACCTCGGCAAGATCTATAAAAATGGATGAAAATGCCAAAAAAAGATTAGTAGCGCAGGCACGTGTTATTAGAGGTGAATTATACTTGGATTTAAAACAAATGTATGGCGGAATTTTAATCGACACTATTCCAACAACTCCTGAAAACATTAATGATGCAGTAGAATATAAAGTAGCCAGCGATGCAGATGTTTACCGATTAATTGATGCTGATTTAGATTACGCGATTGCCAATCTTCCGTTTAAGGTAGATGCAGGACGTTACGGACAAGGTGTTGCCAGACACATACGCGGAAAAAGCGCTTTATGGCAGGAAGACTGGACAGAAGCAGCAGCACAATTTGATGCCATTATCAATGACGGAACACACACTTTAGTGCCATTAGCTGAGGTTTGGGGACAAAACGGAAATAACAAAGAGTCACTTTTTACGTATCAAAAAGACTTTTTATTAGGTCCCGATGATAATTTAGCCGGAGGCGGTGGCTCTTGGCTGGGAAGTGTTTTTACACAAAGAACCTACGAATTAAACGCAAGTGAACTGGTTCAGGATGTAGCTTACGGAGGTCAGGCTCTGGGATGGTTTTATCCAAATAATTATTTGAAATCCCTTTACGATCAGACAAACGATTTGAGATTTAAAACTTATTATTATTCAGATAATTATCAGGATTATAAAATCAATGTGCCGGGAAATCCAAAATTCGGACAGCCAATTACCAATCCCGCAATTGCGGCTCCAAACGGAAATTACAGAGCTTGGCACTGGAGTTTGAAAAAATACCACGATACCGAAAAATTGCCTATGACCTCTAACAGTTACAAAGATTATATGTATTACAGATTAGCCGAAACGTATTTATTGGCTTCAGAAGCACATCATAATCTGGGCAACGATACAAAAGCATTGGCTTACCTAAATAAAGTGAGAAGAAGAGGTTACACAGGAAATCCGGACAGTAATGTAACTACTTACGACATCACGGTTTGGACTTTGAACAATTATTTAGATGAATCAGCGAGGGAATTAGCTTTCGAAAATAACAGATGGTTTCTGCTGAAAAGATTAGGACTTCTGGTAGAAAGGCAAAATCTATATTTCCGTTCCAGTCCATCCGGAACGATTTCGGGAGAAGTACCTCTAAAAATGACACCGGCAATGGTAAATATGCCAATTCCGCAAAGTCAGATTGATTTAATGGGAAAA
Source organism: Flavobacterium sp. 2755 (assembly GCF_031455715.1). Lineage (NCBI taxonomy): Bacteria > Pseudomonadati > Bacteroidota > Flavobacteriia > Flavobacteriales > Flavobacteriaceae > Flavobacterium > Flavobacterium sp. 2755. Next base: position 145,498 of record NZ_JAVDTG010000013.1, on the reverse strand, counting down.
CCAGCAGGATTTAATGTAGGATATAATTAAGGTTAAAGTTAGTAATTAACCCGATCCGGGAATTAAAGTAAAATTCGATTTCCGGATCAAATAAAAAATAACACGATGATAAAGAAACAATATATTTTAGGTGTATTAACCGTTTTGTTGTTTGCCTCTTGCAGCAACGACGAAAAAGTAGTTTTTATTAGTGCTGATGATAATGAAACTCCAGTAAATCCAACTCCCACGTTGACTTTAAAAGAAAAAGCAAAGTTTAAAATTGGGGCAGCTGTTAAAATGATAGATCTTCAGGGAGAACCTAATTTTAAAAATGCAGTATTAAAACACTACAGTCAAATTACAGCCGAATATGAAATGAAAATGGCAAGCATCTGGACTTCTGAAACAACATATAATTATACAGCCGGCGACTATCTGGTAAATTTTGCCAAAGACAATAATCTGCAAGTTCACGGACATACTTTAGTTTGGTACGACTCATTCCCGCAATGGTTTAAAAATGCAAAATACGATTCGATTGCATTCGAAGCCAAAGTCAAAATTTATATTACCAATGTCGTTGGACATTACAAAGGAAAAGTAAAAAGCTGGGACGTAGTAAATGAAGTTTTTGCAGATGGCGGAGCTTTACGAAACGAAGCCGTTATAAATCCGCTTTTTAAAGATCCGATTGGGTTTTACGGAAGATGTTTCAAATATGCAAAAGCAGCCGATCCTGATGCTAAATTATTTTACAATGATTACAGCGTAGTAATTGATGCCGGAAAAAGAGCTGCCATCAAAAAAATGGTAACAAGATTCAAAGCCAATGGAATTCCAATTGATGGTGTAGGAGATCAGTTTCATTATGCAACCGACACAAACCGACAAACTATGAAAACGGGTTTTACAGATCTTGCTTCAACAGGATTGTTAATTCATATTTCAGAATTAGATATTAAAGTAAATACCGGAAAATCTGATTCGTATGTATTTAATGATGCCGAAGCTCAAAAGCAGTCAGAAACTTATAAATACATCACAACAATGTATGAAGAGTTGCCTCAAACTCAAAAATTCGCCATTTCAACATGGGGCGTAACCGATAAATATACTTGGCTGACAAGCTTTTGGCATTCAAAAGAATATCCACTGCTTTTAGACGCCGATTATAATAAAAAACCAGCTTACCAAGGATTTTTAGACGGATTGAAGTAGAGTTTTAGAAAATAGAAGCAACAGGCAAGAAGCTAGATTTGAAGAGAAGTCTTTGTTCTTTCTTCTTTTCTCTAAAAAAAAAACAAGAAACAAGATTTGAAAGTCTTTCTTCTTACTTCTTTCTTCTATTTCTTCTCAAAAAAATTAACCAAAAAAAATAAAACCATGACCATAAAACTAAATCATATAGCAAAATTAAAATACCTCTTTTTAGTGCTTTCAATAGGTTTGTTTTCCTGCGAAGAAGATGTGCGTGAAATATATCTTTATAACAAAGGAAAATTAGAAGCAACTTCGACAGATACCTCGATTAAAGCGGGAGAAACTGTAACGTATACTGATTCTTCAACAAAAGTCCGTGCTATAAAATGGACTTTCCAAGGCGGATCGCCGGGTTCATCGATAGACCCAAATGTTGAGGTGAAATATACCAAAGGCGGAACTTTTACAACCACTTTAGAAATCACTTTTGTTGATAATACAATCCAAAAGAAAATATTTGCTGTTGAGGTTGAAGCGCCGGTAATTCCTCCGGTAGTAGTTCCTGTAGATGGACTAAAAATCTATTCTGATAATCCGGATTTTACTAAAACAGCACCCGTTTTAAACTGGGTTTCAAGCAATCAGTTTGTGATCAAAGAAACTGCTGATGGCGGATATGAAAGCGCTTACAGAACCTTTTCACTCCCGGCGACTCCACCCGCTGCAGAAGCAAAATGGGCAATGGCAATTCTTCAATTTGTAAACGTTACTGATATTTCATCTTATACGCATATAAACATCGCGGTAAGAACAAACAGTACTGGAAAAATCAGGTTCAGAATGAAAGATGCGAGTAATACAGGTTATGTAGAGTTTAACGCGACAAACAATCTTTATGGACTAAAAAGAGACGGAAACTGGAATATGGTTAAAATTCCAATTGCAGATTATAAAAAACAAAACCCGCTTTTAGATTTAACTAAAATCAAAGATATTTTGGTTTTAAGAAGTGTTGATCCGGAAGATGTAAGATCGCTGAACAATTACACTTTTGATATTGATCATATTTATTTATCGAAATAATTTTTTTTAACACATAGAGACATAGGTTTTTTAGACTTGAAAGAGAGTATAAAAGAAACTAGTTCTATGTGTTGAAAATTAGAGACAGTATTTCCTCTCAAAAAATAATTAAAATGAATTTAAAAAAAGCGCCCATTTACCTATTGTTCTGTATTATAAGTTTGATTGAAACACACGCACAGAATAAAATTTCATATCAAAAAGTCGAAGCCAGACAAAATGCCTTAGATCCAAAATGGGTATCGTATGAAGCCAAAACGATTGACAAACTTCCCGGATTTAAGATAAAAAAACAAGAAGGGCCAATTTCGATTTTTGGAGGCTCAAAAGCCTGGCAGAAACAAGCAACCGGATTTTTCAGAACCGAAAAAATCGACAACAGATGGTGGATTATAGATCCCGAAGGTTATCCGTTTATTTATAAAGGAGTTGCCGTTTTTAATGCCGGCCGGTCTGTAAATCAGCAAAAAGCATTTGATAAAAAATTTGGAAGCCCGGAAAATTGGTTAAAACAAGAATCAAAATTACTTCGCGATAATGGATTTAATGGAGTAGGTGCGTGGTCAAATATAGACTTGGTTAGAAAAGAAGAAAATCCGCTGGTTTATACGGTAATTATTTCTCCAATGGGAATGTACCACGCAGATCATATTAAAAAATACGGAGGAAAATATAAAGAAGCAAGCTGGCAGAATTACCGTTTTGATCTCGTAATGGTTTTTGATAAAGAATTTGATGCTTACGTCGAAAAATCCGTAAAAGAAGTTTCTCAGTACAAAAATGATAAGTATTTGATGGGTTATTTTACAGATAATGAACTGCCATGGTATAACGACGCATTAGATAAACATTTAACTTTATTGGCCAAAGATGAGCAAGGATATATTGCTGCAAAAGAATGGCTCGATCAAAGAAAAGGTTTTAGCGCTTCAGCCTCAGATATTACTCAGGAAGACCGAATGGCGTTTACGGCTTTTTACTTTGAAACCTATATGAAAAAGGTTACCGAAGCACTTCGAAAAGCAGATCCCAATCATCTTTATTTAGGATGTCGTTTTAATCAGGATAAAGAACAGGAATTAACGAATCCGGAAATTTTTAAGGTTGCCGGAAAGTATATGGATGTCATTTCGATCAACCATTACAGAAAATGGGAACCAAGTCAGGATTTAATGAATAAATGGGGTGAGTGGTCTGGAAAACCATTTTTAATTACAGAATGGTATACCAAAGGAGAAGATTCAGGTTTACCAAATAATACAGGTGCAGGATGGCTTGTTCGAACGCAAAAAGAAAGAGGGCTTTTTTACCAGAATTTCACTTTAGAGTTGCTTAAAAATAAAAATTCTGTTGGATGGCATTGGTTTAAATATATGGATAATGATCCCGAGGATTTAAGTACCGATTATTCAAACAGAGATTCCAATAAAGGAATTGTCAACAGTAATTTTGAGCCTTATATGCCTTTATTAAAAGAGATGAAATTAATCAATGATAATGCTTTTGAACTAACACGTTATTTTGATAAGAAATAGAAAACCGATTAAAAATAAAATGATTTTAAGTATGAGAAAAATTGTAATGCTGTGTTGTACTTTTCTGTTAATGGGAAAAATGATGGCTCAGGAAGTGCCGTTGGTATCTAATATTTCATCCCGAAACAATATCACTTTGAACGGAAAATGGAGTTACATCGTAGATCCGCTTGAAAACGGATATTACGATTATCGTTTAATGCCTTTTAAAAACAACGGATTCTTCGAAAATAAAAAATTCAATACCACAGATTTAACCGAATATAATTTTGCGACTTCTGCCACGATGGACATTCCGTCTGACTGGAATTCAAAAGACGAAAGATTGTTTTTTTATGAAGGAACGGTTTGGTTTCAGAAAGACTTTAATTATAAAAAAGATGCACAAACCAAAGGAATTCTTCATTTTGGAGCAGTTAATTATGATGCAAAAGTATATGTAAACGGAAAACTTGCAGGAACTCACGTTGGTGGTTACACACCTTTTAATTTTGATGTAACGAATTTATTAGTTGACGGAAATAACTTTGTCGTAGTAAAAGTAGACAACAAACGCCATAAAGATAATGTCCCAACAGTAAATATGGATTGGTGGAACTATGGCGGAATTACAAGAGATGTTACTTTGGCACAGGTTCCAAATACCTATGTTGAAGATTATCTGGTTCAATTAGATAAAAAAGAAAAAGGAAAAATTTCCGGCTGGATTAAGCTGAATAGTGAAACAGCAAATCAATCGGTTTCTGTTTCCATTCCTGAATTGAAAATCAAAAAGAACATTACAACCGATGCTAAAGGTTTCGCCTATTTTGAAATAAAAGCTAATCCGGTTTTATGGACTCCGGAAAAACCAAAATTATACGATGTAGCTATAACTAAAGCTGGCGAAAATATAAACGACAAAATTGGTTTTAGAACAATTGAAACCAAAGGGAAAGAAATTCTGTTAAACGGAAAAAAAGTCTTTTTAAGAGGAATCAGTATCCACGAAGAAGCGCCTTTCAGATCAGGAAGAGCCTGGTCGCAGGAAGACGCAGTTACACTATTAACCTGGGCAAAAGAATTAGGCTGTAATTATGTTCGTCTGGCGCATTATCCGCATAACGAAAACATGGTAAAAGAAGCCGAAAAAATGGGATTGATGATTTGGTCAGAAGTTCCTGTGTATTGGACCATTTCATGGACAAATCCTGATACATACGCCAATGCCGAACATCAGTTACATGATATGATTTACAGAGATAAAAATCGCTGCGGAATCGTAATCTGGTCAATAGCAAATGAAACACCGCATGGCGACGACAGGGATATTTTCTTAAGCAAATTGGCAAAATACGCCCGTACGCAGGATACTTCCCGTTTAATAAGTATGGCGATGGAAGTAACCAAAAGTCCGAACAATGTCAATACGCTGCAGGATAATATGAATGAATATGTAGATATTGTAAGTTTCAATCAATATTTAGGCTGGTACAGAGGAACGAATGAATCTTGCAAAGACATGGAATGGGTAATTCCGTATAATAAACCGGTTATCATCAGCGAATTTGGAGGTGAAGCTTTGCAAGGATTACACGGCGATAAAAAAGAACGCTGGAACGAAGAATACCAAGAAGAATTATACATTCAAAATACGCAGATGTTCAATCGAATTGAAGGCTTATCGGGAGTGTCTCCATGGATTTTAGTCGACTTTAGATCACCAAGAAGACAATTAACAAACATTCAGGATTTCTTTAACCGTAAAGGCTTAATTTCAAACACAGGAATTAAAAAGAAAGCTTTTTATGTAATGAAAAATTGGTATGAACAGAAAGAAGAGGAGTATAAGTAGAGATAAGTTTAAAAGTTAAAGAGCCTTCAAAGTCAGAAATGATTTTGGAGGTTTTTTGTTTGATTTATTTTCTCCGAGGATTCGAATCTCTCTTTCTTCATTTAAATAGATGTCAAAAGTTGCAGTAAAAGAGAAAAGATAAAAAAAACAAAACCCCTAACAGATGTTAGGGGTTTCAAGTTCTGCGGAGAAAGAGGGATTCGAACCTTAAGCCCGCAGCCCGCCCATATACTGCATTTCTAATATTTTTTTTCTATCGCGCCACGATTCTGCCACGAACTTTAAAATGTGCTGATTTGGCGCGTAATACCTTGTTTTTTAACTGGTTATAATTTTGTTTTTGTAATAAGACAAAAATATGGATATTTTATATTCTGTACTAATAAAATATATAAAAACTATAACAACTTCCTTGAATATTATTAAGGTAGAGTCAATTTTTATAGAATGTAGTTGTTGTTAAGTTTTTAAGCATAAAGGACTATGTGCAGGGTTTGATGATAGAGTGAATGAAGCTTTTTCGGTTGAGCTTTCAGAGCTTATTGAGTGGCTCCAGCCAATGTGCTGGATATATGGACATAGTCATTATAATACTAAGGATTTTAAAATTAGCAGTACGAATTTGGTAACAAATCAGCTAGGCTATATTCAACGAATTGAACATGAGAGGTTTTGCAGGGATAAAATTCTAATTTTGTAAATTTCATCTTGTAAAGTTATTTTGATACATACAAAGTATTACTTTAATTCTTATTGGAAAATATTTTACAACTAAAAACTGTTTGATGCTTTTGATGGAAAAAATCCAATAATGCTAATGATATAGTTGTTAAATTTTCATGCCAATCAACCTTAAAAAACTGCTCTACACAAAATTTTGCATCTAAGAGGCGCTTATTTTACAAAAAAATAAGATCTAAAACGAGCCAGGATTTATTAGTGGCTTTAGGATTAAATAAACGTCAGATGGCTGGGGTGGACTATGTTAAAGAAAATGGTTTATAACAAATATGATTTATCAAGGAGAAACATTTTCTTCTGCACGAACAGCTACACGTGATCTACATGACTTAATTGAATTAAGGTTTTTAAAAAGATTGGAACTGGTAAAAATACACGATATGAGTTATTCTAATTTGGCGTGAATGTATCCCTTTTGGCGCGAATTTGGCGCGAATATGCCGAAAAAAACAGAAGAAATTTTTCGAGAGAATAGCAGCATTTAATAGATTGAGCACTACAAGATATAATAGAATAAGCACAACATCATAAAATAGAAATTAGACAGCAGTAAAATTAACTGTATTTACTCTGATCGGTTTTCTGGCTAATGAAATCAAAATAGATAACGACTCTGCCAAAATTCGCATAAAATTTTGCTAATAGCATTTACAATTTTCGTTCGAAAAATTTTATAAAAAACACAGAGCCCCACTTGGATTTTATCGCAGGTTCAAACGGAAATAAATCAAAATTAGCTTTAGTAGAACAGCAAATTAATAAGTATTTTGAAAGAAAAAACACATATGGTATTAGGAAATTTACATATTTTCAAATTTTTGAGACGATCGATCCGCCATTCGAACCTCAGTAGAGAAGAGTTTGATTTTAATGAATTTAGTACTAGGTCAAGACTTATGCGCCACGATTCTGCCACAAAACTTAGACGGGAGAAATATCTTTAAAAAACGCCTTAACTTTTTGTGGCAAAAAGGTACAAGGGATTAAAATTACTGTTCAAATAATCCGTCCTTCTCCCATTTCTTAACGATGTCTATTGTTTCCTGGGGCATTCTGGGTCCTCCTTTGGGCATCAGTACATTATTGCCGTTCTCCAGCGAAATCCGGATGATGAGACTGCGCTTTAAAACGGCATTTTTTACCTGCTCATAAGTAACCAGCGATATGGGAGCTCCGTTTACAGGGACCGCTGCATGGCATGCAATACAATTGGTCATCACTGCCAGTTGTCCTTGAGGTTATTTTTTAGGGCTGGAATTTTTTTTTGGAGCTTTTTCCCGCTATCCGTTTCAATCTTTTACGGAGAACACCGCCATAAAAGGATTTACGCTGCTATCGGGGCTTGTGGGCTGGCGTTTTTTTGATAAATGACGGCGCCCTATAGGTGCTGTTGTCTGCCGGTGTCTGAAAGTGGGCCTGCTTCTCTGCCTTACTGGTTTATTTTATCCCTGCGGTACCGCGCGGGCCATTTTTCCATTTTCTGCACAAGCAGGATTTCATTAAGGTTTTCCGAGGGGGTGGAAATCCCTGTGATGGTCCTTTTCTGGTAAAATTTTTTATCCTCGAAAAGGCAGGCGGCTTTTGGGTGCCCGCTGCGGGATGCCTGCCGATATAGGTTAAACTGATTAAAATGAATTAAAAGTGCATAAAAAAACGCTAAATCATAGGATTTAACGTTAATTTTGTAATGACCCGGATATTATAAGTAAATAAAATAAATAGCTTAATAGGTAGAACAATCCATATCAGTTTTTAGTAAATTAATAATGTGTCTGAGATTATTCAGTCAAAATTCGATGATCAGATTATTAATTTAAGATCACTTAATAATTTTGTTCCGCTAAGCTAAAAAAATGGTTTATCAGATTCTCTTTTTAAATAATATATAACCTATCGATAATCCAATATTTGAATTTTTAATATGGCTGTCATTCAAACCGCTTGGATAATTCATAATATTAGCCAGACCTTGTGTATAGGTTAAACGCAGCGTAAGGCCATTGTCAAAAAAATATCCGGCCCCTGCATTTACACCGTAATCACTTGTTTTGTATGAATAGTCGCCATCATTTATCTTTAATTCGGCATCTTGTGTTTCAGCTGAAGCAAGATATCCATAATAACCGCCGGCAGAGAAAAAGAAAGTGCTTCCGATAGGTTTGATTTTGTATACAAAATCAACAGGAACACTAACATATCCCAGTGTTATGGTAGTATCGTCATTTCCATCCTTAAATTTGGTTCCCATGCTGCCATAAGTTATACCGGGATTGATTGAAAATCGCGCATCCTCAAAAGGTATCCAGAAGGTAAATCCAAGTTTACCAGATATTGTACCTTTATGGCCGTCGAATTTCTGCCCATTGTCTTTTTCGCTGAATTTAGTGATTCCTATCGTGCCAAAAAGCTCACCTTGTGAAAATGCAAATGTTGTTACCGTTAACATAGCGGCTAAAAATAGTTTTCTCATCATAATCATAATTGTTTTTAAAGTTATTTAGTTTTTGAATACTCGTAATGTGAGGGAGCTCTTCCATCTTTTTGGATTTTTTTCGTCCATATAGCAGTCGCTGTATAGATGCACGCTTTTTATGTCCGGTATAATCCAGCTCCATTGATTTTGGGAACCATAATAAGGTATGACATCGGCAGCCTTATTGCCGTATGACTGAAATTTCGCTTTAAATTCTTCAACATATTTATCGGTCTGCGAAACCGCTTCTGGGTATGTCAGGCTGCCCTGGCCTTTGCTGTTGCAGTAGAAAATCGTTTTCTGAAATCCGGCGATTCTGCCGTTTTTTACCAGTAGCAGATGAATACTGGTATCATAAATTGGGGCACCTGTTGATGAATTGTAAGGCAGCAGAAAATTTTCTTTGCTCTCAAAGCCAATACTTTTGGAATGGCAGGCATAGATAAGGTCTTGCTCTGTGCCTGCCGCCCATTTGGTTTTTGACATTTTGTAATTCTCAGGAAGAATATCTGGATGCTGTTTTTGAAATTCTTCTATAGTTTGTCCAAATGGAAGATCATCTATTGTAAATTCCTCAAAAGTTTTTTTGGCGAGTTCGAGCTGCTCAAGTTTTGCGTTTTGTCTGTCGAGTTCTTCCTTTTCAATGCGCTGTTGTTCTTTTTTCCAAATTGTTTTATCTTTTGGCAGATTAAGCTTTTTCAGGTTTTCACCAATAGCGTAAACTTCCTTGAATTTATCATCCAGCCCATTATTTTCAGTGGCCTTCAGATATTTTGCGATGTTTTCCGCCAATGAATTGTAGAGCGTGAATTGCTTTTCGCTTGTGTAAAAATCAGCAGCATTAAAGAGCTTGCTTTGAGATACTAACCGCAGATACAGTGACTTATCGGTGATGCCTCCCAGCGTATTTTCAAATTCGCCGGCTTTTTGGATTGTCAGTTCATAATCACCATTGTTAAATGCCGTCTCGGCTTCTTCAAATTTCAGCTCGGCCAGGGCATTCTGAGAGAAGATGTTAATGCTCAATAACAGAAGGGGATAAAGTAGTGCTTGCTTCATAGGGCTATTTAATAATTGTTCCGTAATTTTTTGGCTGGCTTTCTTTTGAATTATCTGGCTTCGGGTTTGGCGCTGTCCCGTTATTTGGACGCATGTCAACTTTTGCCGCCGCACTGATCACGGTGCCGTAATTTGACTCCTGCTTATCGGCAGAGGCGCTGCCTGCTTTTGCTGCAGCGGCCTTTCCTTTGTAGAAAACATTATTTACAGTAACGCCGGTGTTCTGCAAAACGGCAATAAGTTCCTGTCTTTTCTGCTCTGCCAGCTGGGCAGTATAATAATACCCATGCAGGACCTGGGCATAAGGGCTTAGGTTTTCTATGTCATTTTTTACCGTTGCGGTGTATGCGCGGGTTCCGTCATTGTACCTTCCGATTTCAAAAACATTCGAAATATAGGCTGATGCTCCGTATTCACTGTCTAAATTGTTGTAGGAATAAATGAAAAAATAGATGCTTGCCGCCTTTTCCTGTGAAGAAAGAGGTATATCCTTTGAAGGCAGTTCAGCAAAAGCATTTTTGCGGCTGCTCGTTTTTAGGTAAAGAGCATACTGGCGCTGGCGTTCTTCTTCTGCGCGCTGTTCCTCAAGGGCTTCCTTTCTTGCTTTGTCTGCCTGATTCTGCTGGATCCAGCCTCCGACAAGGTTTCCAAGATCGCTGACTCCTTTTGTGATGATTTCAGTGCGTTCTGCTTGGTACTGCTGGTTTCGGGCATAGTCCTGAGAAAGTTTTAGTACTTGGGGATCATTCTGCTGTTTTGGTATTTCCTGTGTGGCGCGTGTTTGTGTCTGCTTGTCTGAAACCGCCAGAATCCGGCTGTAGGCTTCTTCTGTTGTCTTATGGTAGGAACCGTCTGCATTTCGGACATAAGGCACGCCGTTCTGCCTGAATACCTGCATGTATTGTCCGTTTACCATCACTTTTTGAGAAAACTGGACATTAGTGATCTCTGCTGGATTGCTTTTTGCTGCAATGGTGCTTTGTGAACTTTTCGGGCTGTCTGTTTTGTTTTCTGCAGCTTTTGGCTCATTAAGGGCCTGCTGTTCCCTTTGCGCCTTCGCATCTGCTCTTGCGTTTGCTCTGGCATCATCTTCAGTTTTCTTTTTTGCGCCCGCGTCTTGTTTTTCCCTGCTTATATCAACCACATTGCTAATGGTGTAGCTGATGCTTTTGTAAAGCGTATAATTATTACTGCCCAAGGGTACTGCGCACTCTTTTTTGCCGAAATATATAAATTGGGCCTGGTTCTCTGAATTGTATCTGCCGCCCGGCAGTAAATGCAGGGCATTTGAAACCCCGGAGCGCAGGGAGACTGTTTTGGTTCCGGCGCAGGCCAGTTCAAGGGTAATCTGGACATTTAATTCGTATTCGCTGCTGGTATTATTTTGGACATTGAAATAATAATACTCGCTTCCCCCGGCCAGGGAGCTGCTGCGCTGCACCGAGAGTGTAAAACGCGGATCGGCCTGTTCAACAGCAATGTTTATTCTTTGCGCAAAAGCCGGTAATGTTCCCAGCAGGAGATAAAATAAAGTGAAAATTTTCTTTTGCATATGGTTTATTTTTTTTCCGAGAGCACCTTTTCAATTGTTATACACTATTGCTGATGGCAGATCCAATGGATTTATATGGATTCATTTTAACGTCTGATATGTTAAATTTTTCAAAAATAATAAAATATTATTTATTTTATATTTTTTTATCTGCTGCAAATCAGTTTTGAAATTGTATGATTAATAAGTTTCTGGCTTTGTAGAAGTGAAGGTGGCCCGCCTGCAAAACACTCTCGCTATTTTGGGATGTTGGTTCTGCTGTTTTCCACCCGGGCATAAGCGAACCGGCCAAGGGGCCAGGCTGGGATTAGCCTGTATATTTTTGCGGACCAGGGCGTTATAACACGTACTGCCTGCCGGGGTCTGAAAATGGTGTGCGGTTCACGGCGTTATCCGTTTATTTTATCCTTGCGGCAGCTGCGCAGGCCATTTTTACATTTTCTGCACAAGAAGGATCTCATGAAGGTCCCGAGGGGGCTTTACAGCCCTGTGATAATCCTTTTCCGGTAAAATTTTTTATCCTCAAAAAGGCGGGACTGATGTATGAGGTTTCTAAAACTTTGACATTGGTGCGAAGTGTATTTACAAATAAATCGCCAATCCATTTTGGTAGGGGTTGAAATCATAGCTGTTGTTATTCTAACGCGTTTATTTTCTTAAATGCTAGTTTAGGCAGAAGCCTCGATAGCAGATATAGTTTTTTTACACCTGCAACTTTAATCTCTGTATTGCCTTTACCAATCCCTAATATCATCTCGTCAATGGCTTTCTCGGCGCTTATAGCAATTTTAGGAGGCGCGCCTGCATGCCAAGGCGTATTTACGGCAGGGAAAAGGACTTCTATAATACTGGTTGGACTGCCCTGCAGCTGGTGCCGCAATGTTTGGGTAAAGGAGTGCAATGCCGACTTGGTGGCATTGTAGAATGGATAAATGCATCTGGGAACATAAATCAGGCCCGTTGTTATGTTGATGAGCGCTGCGTTAGGCCGGGCAGATAAGTGGCTCAAGAATAATTTGGATAAATGTATCGGAGCAATTAAATTGGTGTTTATTTCTTCAACAGCTTTTTCATAGCTTTGTCCATCGTTCATAAAGTCTGTTCTGTAAACGATTGCCGAGTTATTAATCAAAACATTGAGTTTTGGGAAAGTCCCCATTATCCGATTGTAGAGCTGTATCCGCTCCACTTCATTGGAAATATCGCACTGGCAGGTCTTTACGCTTGGAAGCAGCTTTTTGGTTTCTTCCAATTTTTTAAGGTCTCTTGAGCAGACAATCACTTGGTTGCCAAGCCCAACAAACCGTTTTGCCATTTCCAGCCCTAGCCCCGAAGTACCTCCCGTAATCAGTATTACATTGTTCTTTAGTATCATAATGAATATTTTTATGATACAAAGGTATTTAGGTCAATCCGTTTAAAAATTGACCTATGTTAGCTGGAAATATTTTTTCTGATTCTACTTAAACTCTCTGGTTTGATACCGAGGTAAGAAGCGATAATTTGCAGTTTGATCTGTTTTTCCAGTGTTGGAAATTCTTCCAGAAAGATTTTATAACGCGCTTCAGCATCCAGCAGAAGCAATTCTCTTTCTCTTTTTTCTTTAATACAATATCCCTTTTGTAGTAAAGTGATTAAAAGTTTATCCCAAAATGAATTTTGCATTTGCAGCTCCAACCACAAATTGTAATCAATTTCAAGAACAACGGCATCCTCAAGGGCCTGAATGTAAAACAGCGATTTCTGCTGATGCAGCATTGCGGAATAGGCGGCCAGTACATTTCCCTTCAGTATCAATCCTTTGGTAAACTCATCGCCTTTATCGCTGATGTAATAATAGCGAAACAGTCCGTTAATGACAATTCCGAATTTTTTAGGCACCTGCCCCTCGGAGATAAAAAACTCGTCTTTTTTTATTTGTCTGATTTTGGAAATACTCAATAAATCTTCCTGTTCCTTTTCGGGAATATTTATTTGGGATAAAAGACTTTTTATTTCCGAGGGTTCAACCACAATTTCTCATTTATATACTGTCACAAAATTACTCAAATATTTGCGGGACCATACAATTACTATTTACTTTCTGATTTTCTACTATGAAAAAATTAATTATCGGCCGATCTTGGAAAAGAGGTTCTGTCGCATCTACGACTAAATTTTATCTTTGGTTTTCATAACTAATAAAAAATGAATACTAAATGTCATTTTCCAAAATACGTAACCCTTCAGGCAGTGTATATTAAATTAAGATTTACACTTAGTTATCACGGCGTTGAAAAAATAATGAAAATTAGCGATGCGCTTGTGTTATGCTGCGATCCGGCGCTGGATTATAAGTTCACGGGCTTGTTGAAGTCCCGTTGCAATTGCAATCCCTGCTTCGGTGCCATCTATCAGCAGCGCATTGGTTATTTCAACCGCTTTTTCCCGTAATGCTTTGGGCTGATTTTTATAAGATGGGGGGTAATCTCCATTGTATCACGGCATGATCAATGATTTAAGTTGTTTTTACATAGTTTTAGAAAATCCTAAAATATTAAGGATTACCTTCCCCACCGCTGGAACCGTAGATCTGGACCGTTGCGTAACTTGCGTCTTCGGCTGCCAGCTGGACATAAATCGAAGCTAATTCGACTGGCTGTCCAGGTCTGCCCAGAGGTGTTTGCCCTCCAAATTGTTTTAATTTTTCCATCAAAGCGCCCCGCTTACCTGCAATGGTGTCCAGACGGGTCCCTGTGTAACGCCGTTTACTCTAATGCCTTTAGGAGCCAGCTGTTTAGCCAGTGATTTGATATAATTGGTAGTTGCCGCCTTGGTTTGTGCATAATCGTATAAATCCTCAGTAGGGGCATACGCCTGAACCGAACTTGTTCCTATAATGGAAGCGCCTGGTTTGAGATGCGGAAGCGCTGCTTTAATAATCCAGAAAGGAGCATAAATATTGGTTTTCATTGTAGCATCAAAATCTTCTGTAGAGATATCCAGAATGGAATCATGCGCCTGCTGTCTTGCCGCATTATTAATTACAATGTCTAAACCGCCCAGTGCTTTTACAGCCTGTTCTTCCAGTGAACGGCAGAAATTTTCATCTCTTAAATCTCCCGGAATCGCAACTGCTTTTCTTCCTTCAGCTTTTCAAAGCGCAATTACTTCTTTAGCATCTTCTTCTTCTTCGGTGGGGTAATAGTTGATCGCTACATCTGCGCCCTCTCTGGCGTAAACAATAGCAGCAGTCTTCCCATACCCGAATCTCCGCCGGTGATCAGTGCTTTTCTGCCGTTGAGCCTTCCACCTTTATAACTTTTTTTTTTCGCCATGATCGGGTCTTGGATCCATTTTGCTTACCAGTCCCGGCCATGGCTGTTTTGCTTTTTAAAGGGCGGGCGCGGGTATTTCGTTTGTGGATCTTCAGGAATTTTTGAAGTCCCTTTTTCTTCTGATGAAAAATCTGCTCCCAGTACAGGAGTAAAAGCTGTCGTCAGACAAATAGCGCCCATGGCGCTAATTGCCGATCGCCTTGTAATTTTGTTCTTATTGTCTTAATTATTTTCATTAAAAGTTTTTAATAAAATAAAAATAATGAAACCGAATATCAGTATTTTATATTATAAATCATTTTTATATAATATACCCATATGACACTATAAAACATCAAATGTAATAGGAGTTTAACATATTTACTTTACTGCATATTTGAAGCGTAAATATTCTGATGTTAATTATATAATTGAAAAATCAGAAAACTGTAATTTTAACGGATTTGATTTGTGGAATTTTATAAGTGACAATGTGCTGTTTGTTTCCTTTAATTACTGCCTATGATTACAAAAGAAGAAAAGAAAATTGCCAAAGAAAAGAAAAAAAGAACTGCTGTGCATTTACTTCCGTGGGTGACTGCTGTGGCCATGTTTATACAATCGCTGGATGGGACCATTCTCAACACTTCGTTGCCTTCTATTGCCAGAGATATGGAATATTCTCCTACCCAGATGCATTCGGTAATAGTAACTTATGCACTCACTCTTGCTTTATTTATTCCTCTTTCCGGCTGGCTTGCCGATAAATTCGGTACAAGGACCATGTTCATGACTGCTGTTGCCTTATTTATCGCAGGCTCGCTATGCTGTGCGCTTTCTGGAAGTCTGCTGACCTTTAATTTATCGCGGGTGCTGCAGGCTATTGGTGCGTCGATGATGGTTCCTATTGCCCGATTGGCCATATTGTATCAATATCCCAAAAGCAGGCTTTTAAAAACCATGAACTTTATTACCATTTTTGGCCTTTTGGGTATGGTGGCAGGGCCTAGTCTTGGCGGATTTCTTTCTGATAATCTCTCCTGGCACTGGATTTTTTTAGTGAATGTTCCAATCGGGCTTATAGGGATCTCGATGGCAAAAAGGATCATGCCCAATTTCAAGAAAGCCGTCGGGAAATTTGATTTTCGCGGACTGATCTATTTCAGTTTTGCGTTAATCGTCATAACAATGATTTTAGAACTCTTAAGCAGCGGTCTGACGAACTGGTTCATTATTTTGGGAGGATTGTTTCTTTTTAATGCCCTTGCTGTGCTGTATTATTATCATTATAAAAGAACAGAAAACCCCATTATTGATTTAAGACTCCTAAATATTAAAACACTGCGAGTGGGACTTACCGGAAGTCTTATTACCCGGTTAGGAATTGGCGGACTGCCGTTACTGCTGCCTCTTATGCTGCAGACCGGTTTTGGATATTCGGCTTCAGTTTCGGGATTATTACTGCTTCCGTCGGCTCTTGCCAATGTGGCTGTTAAGCCTTTTATGGTCCGTATTATTAAATCTCTAGGGTATCGAAATGTATTAATCAGCAACACTGTGCTTTTAGGAGTTGTTTTAATTATCTTAGGTTTTGTCGAAAGAGACACGCCACTAGCCTATTATATTGTCTTAATGGTTTTTTACGGTTTTTTTACTTCCATACAAATGTCGGCAATGAATACTATTACACTTGTAGACTTAGATGAGAATACCAAAAGCGGAGGTAATACCATGCTGGTGATCATGCAGCAGCTTTCCATTAGTTTTGGAGTTTCTGCAGCCAGTCTTGTGCTTTCTTTCTTTGGGTCGGAACATATGGGATTTAGTATTACAGAATCTTTTCATTATACATTTATTGTATTGGCAGTTGTAACGATTCTTTCCAGTACTGCTTTCCGCAGACTTAGTGATTCTGACGGGCGGGGTTATATGTAAGATAATTATCTCGAGGCTGCCTGCCGGTTAAGAGAACCCCGCAGGTCTGCTTTCAAGGTAGTATGAACATCATGGCAAAGATGCCGGCGTTGATTTTAGGCGCATAAATATTGCAGTCTTGAGACTAGGGTGTGGAAGATCACTCTTAAAAGAGGCAATTTGTCGTACGTTGGAACACCAGTTAAAACTGTACACCCTAAATATAAATTTGTCTAGGTTATCGCTTATTAAGTAGGTGTCGTTAATAGTATTGAATGTACTTTTTCCGCTGCATTATGAATTTGGCCAAGCTACAAAGAATTAGTGGGAGTAAGGCTTGTGCGCCAGTACTCTACTATATTTTTTATTACCGTTTTAAATGTCATGAAGTCATCTTCTTTTTTGAAGTAGCCCTGGGCACGACAGCCGTATGCTTTAAGGACATTTTCATGGGTCTTCGATGTTGATAGGAAAATATACGGGACGCACTTTGTCCTGATCGTATCATCGGCAAGAATCTGATCGCGCAATTCAAACCCATTAATTTTTGGCATATTAATATCGGAAAGTATGATAAATGGAGTTACAAGGGGATTTGCAAGATAAGATAAAGCATCCATAGGATCTTCAATAAATGTTATTTTATTGGCATAGTTCAGGCTTTCAAAAATATCCTGAAGCAGCATTCTGTCGTCCTCGTCGTCTTCTATAATTATTATTTCTCCGTTTCTTCTCATATCTTAAAGATAATACAAATAGTGATAAGACACAAGGTTTAAGAAATAATTAAGGCAGCGTATATGTTACACTTCAAAAAATTATAATTACACTTCATGAATATTCGGGAATGTCTTAGCGGTATGTCGTAATATTTAAGTAAATAATCCAAAATGTAAAAACAATCCGATGTTAATCCTATAATTTTCACAGCATATCTTATAAAATATTAAAAGATGATGTTAATATATTTGAGGTCGCTTAAAAATGGCAATGTGTTCATTTAAAAGTAATTGAGTTAACTATTTACACGATAAATTCATTATTTATGAAAACTAAATACACACTTTTACCGCTTCTGTGTTTTGTTGGCGTGCTGTCGTATGGACAAAAAGGAATTCCGCCGAAGGAAGACACCAAAAAAGTAACCATAACTAATTATCCCACACATTTGGAATATAACTCATCGCTGGCGTCCGGTCTTAAAACAGCTAAGGACTGGCAGATAACTCCTGTTGCAGCAGGACTCGGAAAGCCCCGTATGCTCTACATCGGCAAAAAAGGCCAGCTGTATGTGACCAGACGGGATGCAGGTGATGTGCTGATGCTCACCGATACCAATAAAGATGGAAAGTTTGACGACATGACCCGTGTGGCAGATTTTCCCGGAGTACACGGCATCACTTCGAAAGATAATTACATGTACTTATGCAACAATAACAAAGTGCTTCGATATGCCATGAATGAAGACGGCACTTTAGGCAAAGCAGCCGATACGCTGATCAAGGATCTGCCAAGCGGGGGACAGCACGCCAACAGAACTATGGATTTTGGTCCTGACGGGAAATTATACATTTCAGTGGGCAGCGTTTGTAATGACTGCAAGGAAAGTGACAAGGAAACCGCCACAATGCTGCAGGTAGATCCTATTACATGGAAAAGAATTCTATATGCCTCAGGTCTTCGCAATACTATTGGTTTTGACTGGCAGCCGCAGACTAAGGAAATGTGGGGTGTAGATAATGGAGGTGATGCAAAAGGAGATGAATGGCCGCCCGAAGAATTAAACCATATTGTTATGGGGGGCAATTATGGTTTTCCGTTTGCTTACGCCAAGCGTGAAGTTGACCAGAGCAGGGAAGATCCGGTAGGTAATACGAAGGAAGGCTGGGCTTCAAAAACACAGCCTTCAGTATTGGAATTCCCGGCCCACAGTGCCCCTATAGCGTTTGCCTTTTTTGATAGCGGAAAAAATAAGGGCGATGCGCTTGTCTGCTGGCATGGCTCATGGAACAGGCAGAACCCAAGCGGTTATAAAGTAGAGCGTATCAAATTCGACAGCAAAGGAAATCCTACCGGTTCTGAAGATTTTCTAACGGGGTTCCTGATTGGAAATCAACGTTTTGGAAGACCCGCAGGACTGGCGATTGGTACCGATGTAGTATATGTATCTGACGATGCAAATGGAATTATTTATGCCCTTAAACAAAAATAAAGATGAAAAAGTATATTATATTCCTGTTGTTATCCCAGCTGACCTGGGGACAGGAACCAACCAAACGTATTGAATTTGAAGCGCCGGAATCCTATCCTGAAGGAGTCGCTTTTGATAAGGCCGCCAATGTATTTTATGTTTCCTCGGCAAGATTGGGAACCGTGGGAAAAGTTACCAAAGAAGGAAAATATTCTGAATTATATGCAGATAAAACATTAAAATCTACCTATGGTCTTAAAGTGCATCCAGATGGAATAAGGCTTTTTGTGTGCGCCGGTGATGCCAATTACAGCAAATTCAGTACCCCTGATACCAAAAAGAAAATGGCAAGACTCATTATCATTGACCTGAAAAACGGTAAAAAAATTAATGATATTGATTTATCGCAATTAGTTCCCGGTGAGCATTTTCCTAATGACCTTACTTTTGATAAAGAGGGCAATGCTTATATTACCGATAGTTTTGCAGATGCAGTTTATAAGGTGGATGTAAAAGGAAATGCTGCCGTTTTCAGCAAAAGCGAACTGCTGCAGACAGCAGGAGTGGGACCCAATGGTATTGTGTTCCAGCCCGAGGGGTTTCTCCTTGTCGTCAATAATGGAACAGGAGCACTGATAAAATTACCTATTGCCAGTCCTAATAACGGAACAAAGGTCAAGATCGACCAGTTTTTTCCAGGAGCAGACGGAATGCTTCTAAATGACAACAACACGCTGACGCTAGTGCAAAATGGAGGAGTAAATAAAGTTTTTAAAATCAAAACCTCTGATTACTGGACTTCGGCCCAAGTGACGGAATCCACTTCTGTAGAAGATCGTTTTGCATTTCCCTCAACTGCTGCCATGGCTGGTTCAGATACATGGATCATGAATGCCAATTTCAGTGAACTTGTCGAAGGAAATAACGTACCATCGAAAAAATTCTCACTACAGCTGGCCGTGTTTAATCCGGTAAAAAAATAAATCAGTCCACTAAAATTATATTTATGACACAATCCACCTCTTATATACGATACAGTGATGCGATCGAAGTACAACAGCCCGATGAGCAGGAAATCAGCCAGAAAATTGTAGATTCTATGGCAAGGGTAAACCGATTAATGTACGAGAAACACCGTCATGCCATCAGGGATGCACATGCAAAAAGCCATGCCATCTTAAAAGGACAATTGCAGGTTTACGAGAATCTGCCTGAGCATCTGGCGCAGGGATTATTTGCGGAGCCTAAAACCTATCCGGTTATTGTCCGTTTTTCTACGGCACAAGGCGCAATAATGCCCGATAAGATGTCTGCATTTCGGGGTATGGCTATAAAGATTATAGGAGTGGAAGGCGAGAAACTATTGCCGGAACTCTCCGATGCCGTGACGCAAGATTTTTTGCTGGTCAATTATCCTGTTATTCCAACCGGAACCATAAATGAATATCTAAAGCTTCAGGAGAATCTGGAAAAGCAGGCAGACAGCGGGGAGTTATTCCAGCAAATTGCACAAAAAGCCGCGGTAGGAGTCCAGAATGTACTGGCGGCAGTAGGTCTTGCAGATGATACCAACGAGTTAAGTGCTCCTGGTCCGCATCTTCTGGGTGATATTTATTTCAGTATGGCGGCGCTGAGGTATGGGGATTATATTGCCAAAATAAATGTAAAACCGTTATCAGAAAATGTCAGGAAATTATCCGGAAAGAAAATTGATAAGGAAATAATTGAAGCTGATGAAAATGCCTTTTTAACTAAAATCACAGCTGACTTTTTCCAGTCAAATATTGCAGAATATGAAATGAGCGCGCAGCTTTGTACAGATCTCAGCATTATGCCTGTTGAAGACGGATCGGTACAATGGCCAGAAGATAAAAGCCTGTATCAGCCTGTCGCAAAACTTACTTTTCTGCCTCAGGAAACTTTTAGCCCGAAGCGCAGGGTCTATGCAGACGATGTACTGAGTTTTAACCCATTTCACTGTCTGGTGGAACATCGCCCTTTGGGAAATATAATGCGAATAAGAAAACTGGCCTATGAAACTTCGACCCGGTATCGGCATCATATGAATGCTCAGCCTATAACGGAACCAAAAATTATAGAAGAGCTGCCGGATTAATTAGTATGAAATAAAATGTAGATTATGAAAAAATATAAAGTTGGAATTATTGGATACGGAGGATTTGGAAAATTTCTGCACCACTGGTGGTCAAAACTTGAAAATGTGCAGGTCACAGCAGTTGCAGACCACGGTTCCCATATAAAGGAAACGGAGAACTGCAGGGTGTATTATGATTGGAAGGAGCTTCTGAATGACCCGGAGATTGACATTGTAAGTATTGTAACACCTCCCCATCTTCATAGTGAAATGGCTTGTGCGGCAATGGAAGCTGGAAAGCATGTACTGCTTGAAAAGCCGCTGTCAGTAACAGAACAGCAGGCGGAAGACATTTTCAGAGTCCAGAGAAAGACAGGGAGAGTAATTACAGTTAATCATATGATCCGTTACAATCCCATAATAAATGCAGTTGTGGATTTGACACAAAACGGGTCGCTGGGCAGGCTCCGTCATGCGGTGGTCAACAACTATGCACAAGATGAATCCTTGCCTGAAACGCACTGGTTCTGGGATGAAAGTATGTCTGGGGGAATTATGGTAGAGCATGGTGTACATTTTTTTGATATCATTAATGCAATTGGTGGACAAAAATATACTGAAGTATATGGTGTTTCCCATAAAAGAAATGATTTACAGCGTGACCGTGTTGCGGCAATGGTTCTATACAGCGAGGGACTGATAGCAAGTTATTACCATGCGTTCTCCGGGCCTGGCTTTTTTGAGCAGACGACAATCAAACTGGTTTTTGATCTTGCAAGGGTCACAATAGAGGGATGGATGCCGATGAAAGGACACATTAAAGCACTTGTAAATACGCAGAGCAGGAAAAAGCTTGCCAGTTTACCCAAATGGTTTGAAACGAAGGCTGAGGATTTTGAAAAAATCAATGATGTATCAAGACCCGAAGGCTGGGGCGCATCAGAATCTGCTGGCATGACCGGCAGAGAATCCACTTCCGTATCGGGCATTTTGTACGAGGTTGACCAAATTGTATCGGGAACATTTGAAATCCCACTTACTAAAGGGGAGGTGTATGGCAGCTGTGTACAACAGATTCTCGCTGATATGATTTTAAAAATTGAAGATCAGGATCATATACTTAAGATAACGTTGGAAGATGCGTTTGAAGCACTTAAAACTGCCATGCTTGCATCTAAATGACAGTGTGAAGAACTTAAAAAAGCTTTAAATAAAATTTACTCCCGGTTTCATTTTTAATGCATAGAAAGTACGATTCCAGTAATTGTGGGCTCCACGATACATATTTTCTGTTCAGCGGCGGATCCCGCAGAAAACAGATTTAAAAATGACCCCGCAATGATTGCAGTTTACCTTTACCATTGCACTTTAATTATGGCCCTGCCTGAAATTTTGTATTCCTGTATGCCGGCATTTTCATGAAAGGCGTCCAGGGGCTCCTTATCCTGAAAAAGTTTCATTTTAATTTTCTTATCCCTTAACTTAATGATCTTTAAATTGCAGTGCATCTGTGGATCACCTTCAAGATGTATAGTTATAGATTTTCCTCTTTTGTTTTGTTCAGTAATGGGATAATCTATAAAAAGCAGAAAATCATCTTCAATTTTGATATACTGCCTTGGCACTACCCCAAAGGGCATGCCGGCGCCATATACTTCCTGGCCCACCTGGCCGCTTTTTTTCCAGCCATTGTACAGATCCTCCAGCGGAACCCATAAATCCCGTTGTATTTCTCCTGTTTTTACTTCTTCGGAGAGCATTTCCTGAGGGAGCATTTCGGGATAATAATACGCCATTCTGCTTACCGCATATTTGATAAACTCCGGAAGCAGTGTTTTTAATGCCGGTAAAATTTCCACATCTTTGGCCTGGATCATGTATTCCGATAAGGCGGCATAAACTTCCAGTTCTTCATATGCAGCAGTATAAGGGGCGTCATTAAGGGGAAAGATCGAAAAGAAATTGGTATAATTCTTACCAAAACCGTATTTGCAGTCATACAGCTGGATATTTTTAAATAATCCCGTAAGGCAGGTATAACTTAGCTCCAGGTATAATTTTTTGTTTGTAATTTTATATAATTCGAGCAGTGCAACAGCAGCAAAAGCCGTGTTATTTGCCTGATATAAAATGTTTAAGCCCAGATCTTCCAGTTTTTTCGCTGCTTTTTCTGCTTCCTTAAAATAGCGTTTATCATTGGTCAACTTGAAAATAAGCAGCATTAAATGCGCGTAAGATCCCGGAACATCCCTTTCTCCTCCGGCACCCGGCGCGGTTTCTTCCTTGATTGTCTCAAGGGTCTGCATATTATAAAATACAGGCCATTCATATTTGAAATGATGGGCGGTTTTTATGACATATTCGACAGAATCCAGTACCAGTTTCTCAGCCGTTTTATCCCCGGCCAGTGCCAGCCTTGCCAGATTCATTAAAGGATGATGCAGGTACCATGAATCCATTACCATCTCTTTCTTCTGCTCTTCAGACTGGTCAAGCTTCTCTGTCATGGAAGGAAGCCAGCGGTTGATGCAGTTTATTTTTGTATCATAAAAAGCGGGCAGACCTTTAATTAAATCATCGCAAATCGGCTGTTTCACCGAGCTCCATTTTTCATATTCCTTAAACGGGGTCAGTACGGCAAGCTGCACCATGCTTTCAGGCGGTGTTTCGTAGTCGCACAAGTAGGCATTTAAATAAGACAGTCCATCTTTTTGTGTCCAGGAGCCTTTGTTGCGGGTTAAGTCTGCTGTAACCCTTTGGGCGATTTCCGGCCAGTTGTGGTACTCTATCCGCGGCTGCTCAAGGACTTTATAGACGGCAACCAGATTATTTAAAAAGCGTTCACAAATCATTGGGGTCTTGTCAAAAATTTCAGCATCAGGTATTACATAAACATCTGAAATGGTGAAGGTTTTGCCTGCAGGGAGGGGCAATTCATCCGTGGACGGAAGCTGGAATCCGATTTCAGGCCAGGTACCGCCGACGGTATTCATTGACTCGGTTTTGGTAACTTCGCAATATTCAGAGAGCGAAGTCAGATTTTGAAAATAAAAAAAGGACCCTGTCTGGGGTCTGGTGACACTTGCAAAGAGTAATCCGGACCGGGACCCGAACTGTTCCATATGGATTTTCCCAGCGGTGTTCCCAACGCTTCCATTCTGGGTGAGGGGCAGTATATCCCGAGGTGAAAATGGAATCATCAGCGGCATATTGGCAGTAAATTTCGTGGTATAATGCAATAGTGAACCGGGAAAGCTTACGCGGACTTCATAATTTCCCAGCCTTGAATTCAGGACTATAACAATGGTATCCCCATCATCGAGAAGATTTCCCACTTCAAAGCAGCTGTTCATTGCATATGCGGCGCGAAAAGCTATCTTTCCGCTCTCCGGCATCAGTGCAACGATCCACAGGGAATCTCCCGTGTTGTAAAATTGATAGGTGTAATTGAGTATTTTTCTCTCTAAAAGTATTTCGCTCTTTTCTATATCTGCCTGAGCCGTAGCGCTCCACGGAGTAACTGCATGCATAATGACCAGTTTTAGGTTAATGAAAAAAATGATATCAGCAGATAACGGCGTACAAAATCAGCCAGCGGAATAACTGTGAGCTGCAAGCGCCCGAAGTGTATTGCCCATTTATCTGACTGCTCCAAATTTCAGAAAAAAGGAGGCTCTTTTTTTATATAATTTTGCTCTTTATTTATAAAATTTTCCAATACCCGGGCGAAGAAGGGTTAAGTTCATGGTGATCCGAAACAAGATTAAAGATACCGATCCCGAAACGCTTTTCCTTGATTATCAAGTTGCCCGGCAAGGACGGTTTGAATGTCTGGACGAAAGCATTCTGCATAATTATTTACTTAAAATGAAAATCTTGATTTCATTCTGAATTCACAAGTTGCTCCAGTTTCAGGGCATTAAAAGCCGCATAACCCTGTTCATCATTATCAAAATAAACATACACATCTTTGGTTTGTAGCCATATCTTGCATTGATCGGCCCATTTTTTTAAGGCTTGGCCGCTATAATTGCCCCTGTATTTATCAGAAGTGGGCCCATGTAATCTCAAATAAACAAAATCAGCAGTAATTTCTAAAGGGGAAAGATGTCCTGCCAATTCATAAATGCAAAAACCAACGTTGTGTTTTTTTAAAAGATTAAAAACTTCTGCAGTATACCATTCTGCATTTCGAAACTCAATTACAAACCGGTTTGTTTTGGGAAGTTCCTTCAGGAAGGTTTCCAGAAGTTTTGTATCGGCTTTAAGATAGGGTGGAAGCTGCACTAATATAACCCCAAGTTTACTGCCAAGCAGTTCCATTTTGTGAATAAAGGAATGTAAAATCTGAGTTGTATTATGCAATTTTTTTAGATGGGTAATAAAACGACTGGCTTTGACGGTGTATACAAAATGTGGCGGAGAATTTTTCTTCCAGTTCATAAGGGTCTGGTCAGAAGGAACTCCGTAGAAAGTACTATTGATTTCCACAGTACTGAATTTGCCGGCATAATAGGCAAACTCTTCCTTTACCTTAAGATCTGCAGGATAAAAGGTATTGCGCCAGTGCTTATACAGCCAGCCTGATGTACCGATATAAATAGAATGCTTTTCCATAATAATTCAGAAGTAAAAGCAGTTGAATCTTTAACTGACTATTTTTCTGCCCCATAAAACGACATCAAGTTTTTCTGCATATTGTATTTTATCGGGCTTTACGGTAATTTTATATTTTCCAAAATTGTATCGAATATCTGTTATGGAGATGTCTATTTTGCGAAGTTTCCATTCTTTGTGGTGAATATCAAAACGGAATATTTTTTTGTTTTTAACTTCATAGAGCGCATGCCGTTCTGTAAGCCAGAAATCCAAAGCTGTTTTTTGTATCACATTGCCTTTCTGCCAAATTAAAATGTCTAAAAAATTATTCCGTTTTTTATTTTCAGCGGCAATATGATAGGGCAGTTGTTTCATTTTGGATTTCTCATAAGGAAGTCCGATAAAAAGCCTTGAAAACAACACCTCGATCAGTTTATTGGTTTCAATTGAAAATAAATAAATACCAGGAATCCCGTTTCTGGTAACATAGGTTCTGAGGTTTATTTCCTGAAAATTAGAAATGTAAGGCAAAAGGGGAAAGTTTCTTAGTCTCATATCTTTTACCTCAAAAGCAGCAATAGAAACCCAGCCTGCATTATTGAATGTATCTAACTGTAGCCCCGAAGGAATATTTTCTTTTAAAAAAGGAACAGGCACCTGCCAGTGCAGGAGTAAAGTATGATGCCATTGCTGAAAATATTTCCATTTTTCCTTAGGAAGTTCATACTGCCTGTTGCCGGTATGAGCCAATAATTCATCTATTTTGTTCATATCCGTGGACCCAGTTTAAGGCTTCATCAAAAGCTTCTTTTCTATAACCTCTAAATTCTCCGGGAGCAAATAAGCTGAAACCGTTTGTAAAAGAAATAGCGCGCTCATTATCAGTAACAATTGCGGCGCGGTTCCATTTTCCAAGATTCTTAAGACCCAGCAAGGCATCTTCCATCCAGGCCTGTGCGGTGAAGTTTTTAATTTCGGTATCGATCAAAAACAAAAAATTGATTTCATCTCTTCTCTTAACCAGTTTTGTTACCTCGGGAACCAGAACTGTTTTATAATCATCTGCCGTAACTTCTCCGGATGCCCTGAACGCGGCAACATTCTCAGGAGCTCGTATAATCTCTATCATAAATAAGGTTTTAAATGTGTGTTATAAATGCAAAAGTTCTTTTAGGATGCAAATTTGTTCTGGTACTATAAATTTCAAATTAAAGCCTGTATTTTTTTTACAGAATTAAAATCCAGATTTATATTTTTTACATTATGAGACGATGATTTGTAAACTGCGCCGAAAAATAATAAGGTTAGGCCTATCTGTGACTTTGATGAGAAAATCATGTGTACATTTTTTTCCAATCGGATTTTTTTAATTGCTGGTGAAGCAGGGAATTTGGATGATTTCAGGATTTTTATTTCTCGAATCTTTATAAGCATTACATTATTTTATGACCAATCTATAATTTTTCGATTCATATATACACGTGATGCTGTGAGAAATTTTATAAATATATGTCAGTTTATAAATAACATTCTTAGTTCGCAGCTGATCTGCAAGCTCCGGGATTTATAATCTTTTTTTTCGCGGAACTGTTACTAGATAATAAAATTTTATAAAACGATAAAATAATAATGTAAGAAAAAGTTACTCGAAAAATTTCAAATTTGTAATAAAAATAAGTTATGAAAACATTTTTTCGCAACAACGGACTCTCCATCGTTTTCTTACTGCTGTTTATTTTGACCCTGGCAGGGCAGGTCGTTTTTGGATTTGAAGAACATAATAAAGAACTTCTCCAGCAGGGCGCCTCTTCTGTTGATTTTAGTATTTACTTAACCTCTGGGCATTTTCTGCAGTCCACCTTTGAGAACTGGGAGAGTGAATTTCTGCAGATGGCGCTCTTTGTGATGCTGACCATTTTCCTGCAGCAGAAAGGCTCATCGGAATCCAAGGATTTTGACAAGCCCCAGGAAGTCGACCGCGAACCTTCGCCAGCTGCAAAAGATGCACCATGGCCGGTCAAGAAAGGCGGACTGATTCTGGCATTTTATAAGCATTCATTAACAATTGTTTTGTTTCTGCTGTTCATGCTCTTTTTTGCAGTCCATTTTTACGGCAGTTTAAAAGATGAAAACCAGGAGCTTTCTCTAAAAGGTCTTCCTCTTGAAACAGCTGGCAGCTATATTGGGGATTCGAGATTTTGGTTTGAATCATTTCAAAACTGGCAGAGTGAATTTCTCTCGGTATTTGCCATCGTGATCCTGTCCATTTATTTGCGTCAGATTGGCTCCTCACAGTCCAAACCCGTCGATGCTCCCAATATGGAAACAGGGGAATAATTATTGACTAAAAAAACAGTTTATGCCATCAGAAATTATTATCAATTGCAGCAAAGTTATTGCCGACCATGGCTGGAACATTGCCTTTGCGGAAAGCGCATCAGCGGGAAGGCTCAGCGCCGAATTCTCGCTCACTGAACATTCTGG
Source organism: Flavobacterium sp. 2755 (assembly GCF_031455715.1). Taxonomy (NCBI): domain Bacteria; kingdom Pseudomonadati; phylum Bacteroidota; class Flavobacteriia; order Flavobacteriales; family Flavobacteriaceae; genus Flavobacterium; species Flavobacterium sp. 2755. The sequence continues at coordinate 117,460 of NZ_JAVDTG010000013.1, read as the reverse complement.
GAAAATTCTTCGGGGAGGTATTACATGTTACGAAGTTTTTGTCAAGGAACAGATTCTTCACGTGCGCCGCAGCCTGATAGAGACCTACACCCCGGAATCACCTGAGGTAACCAGGGAACTGGCGGAGCGCACTGCCTATATTTTCAACTCCGACATTACAGTTGCCCTGACGGGTCTTACCACCCCCGGGGGAAGTGAGAGCAGTGAAAAACCTGTCGGTACCATCTTTTTATATATTATGACGCCCTTGGGGGATGTTAGCCGCAGGGAAGTATTTTCCGGAAGCCAGGAAGAAATAGTGCTGCAGGCAGCTGACATGGCAGCGGCGCTGATTCACGATAAAATAAGGTAGTGGTAAATACTAAATTACGGGCTTCACTGGTGTAAAGTTTTTCACCTGCCCTAAGCTTTCCAACCCTTCCGTGCTTTATTATGATACCGGCAGACAGCAGTATCAAAATTGCCCGGCATGATTTTAATATAATAAATACTATGATAAATCTAAAAGAATATTTGGGATCCGGTATAAGATATAAAAATATAGTGATCACAGGAGGTACCACCGGTATAGGCAAGGCCGCTGCTGAACTTTTAATTTCGCTGGGGGCACGTGTACTGATTTTCGGCAGGGATGCCGCTGACTTTAAGCAGGCTTTCGATGAAATAACAGGCAGGTTTCCCCAAGCTGAGCTTTTCGGAGCGCCTGCGGATGTGACAAATGAAGACGATATTAACATGATAATGGATATTGTGGACCTGCAGATGGGAAGCATTGATATTCTTATCAATAATGCGGCAGTGCCCGGTGAGGGTATTACCAACACCGGCAGGGATGAATGGAAATATATTATCCAGACCAATTTCATTGGTTATGTGGATTTTGCCCAGCAGGCCGTTTCAAGAATGAAGTTTCAGAAATCCGGACATATTGTGAACATCGGCTCAATGAGCGCCGAGACAAGAGAGCAAACTGGTACCATATACGTGGCCACTAAGGCCGCAATCCGCGGCTTTACGGCCGCACTTCGAAAAGAGGTCAATCCGCTTGGCATCAAGGTGACACTCATCGAACCGGGAAGCGTAATGACCGACCTGCAGCCTGGAACAAAAGAAGAGCACCGGGAGAAAATCGCAGAACTGGAAATGCTGCATCCACAAGACATTGCAATGAGTATTTTGTTTGCTGTATCCCAGGCTCCAAGATGTGATATTATCAGTATGCAGGTAAGGCCTCACCTGCAGCTTATTTAAACAAGAGCGGCCGCTCTCTGACAGCATAAGAGATCTGGGGACAATAAAATATCTAATTCCTCCGGTACCCGTGATATCTTGCACTGGACTCTGCGCCTGTCATCCCAATGATTAAGGCAGGCAGACCTCGTGCAGAATCTGGCAGAAGGTTTTAAAAGATAAGGTGTGTAAGGTTTTGCCTATTTTTTAAATAACGGTGCCGCTGCTGTGCTGGTTGTACAAAATAATTTCCCGGCGGCTGCACGGCAAGTATCCAGCCCAGGGTTATCCAATGCAGATCCCTGCTCAACAAGCCCTGTTATTAACCGTCCAGGACTTTATGAAGGGAGATAGAATGGGGATCACCGTGGTTTGCAGGCACTAATCGCCAGATGCGTTATGCACGGGCAGTTTTTTTATTCTCATCTGCTCTCTGCAGCGGACTGATACTCTCTAGGGTAACATAGGTTTTGGAAGCCGGTATTTCAATCTGGTTATCCTTGAAGGCTTTTTTAATGGTCTGGTAAAAATCCGAAACTGCCCATCCATAATCGGCATTGGATGTCCAGGCAAAGACAGAAAGAAGTACGGCTTCTGCGGTCAGATCCTTGACCATTACCACTGGCTCTGGATGGTGCAGGATTCTTTTGTCCGCTTTAAGGGTATCAGAGATAATGGTCTTGACAAATGAGATATCACTACTGTGGTGAACGCTCAGCGTAATTTCGGTGCGGCGCAGCGTTTCCTTTGAAAAATTCCTTATAATGCCGTTGGAGAGTGCGCCGTTAGGCATATACACCGACTGGTTGTTGGGCGTAATGATTTTAGTGCTGAAAATAAAAATAGCAGCAACAGTGCCCGCTTCGCCCTGCGCTTCAATGTAATCCCCCACACGTAAAGGCTTGAAGAGAATGATCAGCAGGCCGCCTGCAAAATTAGCCAGCGATCCCTGGAGCGAGAGGCCTATGGCCAGTCCCGCCGCACCGATAATCGCTACAAAGGCAGAGGTTTCGACGCCAAGTTTGGTAATGATACTTATAAACAGCAGTGCCCGGAAAGTCCATATAAGTACATCCATAATAAATTTAAGCAGGGTAGTATCAAATTTATTTGAAGCAATGAGCCGCAGCATAAGTTTTTTAAAAAGCTTTATGATAATAAGCCCAATGATAAGGGTCAGCACAGCCGACAGCAGGTGAGGCCAGAATATTGCCGCGGCACGTACTGTTTTCTGCCAGTAATCGTTGATAAATTCCATAAAATAAGCATAATAAATTAAAGGTATAATTTACGATGATTAAGCAGTAAAAATTTATAAAATTATACGGTACTCTTATATTATTTGAGCCGTACCGCATCCCGGCACAAAGGACTTCCACTGCACACTAGCAAAGCAATCGGGGCTAAAGTGTTAAGGCTTGTATATCTATGAAAGAAAGCGGCATATTAATTATGGGCTGCCTTTGATAAATGCAGAATTTATCAGTTTTCTGGACTGATTTAAATAATTTCATGTATAGATTTTCCGGGCTGCTTTTTTATCGTACAGAGATGCATTAGCTGGTGAGCGGCTATATTCGTGGTAGAAAGTAATTTATAGATTGGATCACTACCGTATTTAGTACTCCATTTTAAATAATAGAGGCTGGCAAATTTTCTTTGAGAATTAGCCAGCATTACCAGCTCTTAAAAAATGTCCCGTCCTATTTTATTTTCAGAAATAAGAGGCGGATAATTATTTGGCCTGCAGGGGATTTTTGACAATCCCTTATAGCTGCAGACCTGTCCATAAACATACTCTTCCATTATATGTTTATTTGTATAAGGTAAATTACTGGTGAACCAGTAACATGGCTGTAATGTAAGAAAGGCTGCACTTATGTGTTTATAGTATTTTTATTTTAAATTATATAATAACCACTGCACAATGTACTTACCTGTCAGACCGTTGATCGGTCCCAGTTTGGGCCTGAGTTCGTTCAATGCAATAAATGCTATGAGATGGGTAATAATCTAAAATACATTGGAATATTTTGTTTACTTATTTTGAAAATTATTAAACAAAATGTAGTTTTAGTATTTTGTACTTTAATGGGCAGTTGCATTGTATTTATGCCGATCGTATTTTTAGGTTTAATTTTATTTTTTAGGAACTTTTCCCGCTATACGTTCCAATCTTTTGTACCGTATCCCGGAACAAAGGATTTCCACTGCACACGAGCGAAGCGAACTGTCTGAGCAATCGGGGCTAGGGCGTTGATTTGTAGCTGTTGCTTTTATCCAATAGGCCTGGCAGGAAAATCGTTTAAGAAGGATGGATTGTTCCTAAGCAGATAAGTTACATGCAGGTATCCTGATAATTCAGCTGCACTTAACAATTATTGTCTGACTCTGGGTGATTCCTGTTCTTTGACTTTGTTCATGCGTGCTGCAGACCGCTTTTGGGGCTGAATTTAAGGCGTATGTACAAATACATCAGCACGGCAGGCAGTAACCCCGTTACAAGTGACACAAATAAATTGGCACCGTCGCCCGTCCGCATTGTATAGGTTTTAACAAACAGCACCTCCGAATTGGAACCCTGGGCATTGAAAAGAGAATTTATAATATTCCAGCCGCAGTGCATCCCTAAGGGCAGCAACAGGGTCCGGGACTTCAGAAAGGCCAGTGACCAGCAGTATCCTGCCAGTGAGGTAATGGTAAAAACATAAACCAGCGGTGCTATGGGCTCATTAATCATTCCAAATGAAAACCAGTGATAGACTCCAAAACATGCAGAAGAAATCAGTACGCTGTACTGCTCACTGGCAAAGCGCAGCAGCAGATAAAAAAAAATGCCGCGGAAAAATAATTCTTCGGTAAATACAGCTATAAAAAACAGCCAGGCCTTCCCTGCAATTGCATAAAATCTGACTGGATTTTTAAGCTCCCATGTAATAGAGCAGGCAGAGGTCTCAATCAAAATGTTAATAATGACAACCAGACCGGCGGCTAAAAAGCCGGCACAAAAGTATCTTAGTCTTTTTGGTGTGGGTATCAGGCCCAGGCGGTCATATATTCTTTTTTCAACGATCAAAAGAACTATTGAATAGAACAGAAGCAGTAAAATGATTCCCAGCATATTGTAATTTTTGTGATTATTGCCGTAAATTTAGAGCATTGCTTTTCTATAAAATACGCCGGATGTTAAATGGCGTTTAAATGTCACATTGCTATGAAGTACGATAAAATTAAAGTGGGCTCGTCCCTAAAGGCGAAAAGGACAGCTGAAGGATTAACCCAGGGGCAGCTCTCGGAGCTTACCGGTATCAGCCTGCGGTCTATTCAGAGGATCGAAAGCGGAGAAGTGCAAGCGAGGGGTTATACGCTGCAGGTGCTGCAGGAAAAATTAAAGTATCGGCTTGATGAAAGCCATCTGCATACGGAAGACAATCCGTGTGATGTTATGGCCGGAAAGGGGCCTGGAATAAAATTATGGCAAAACAGGATTTTTATTTCTTATGCCTTAGGCGCGGTGCTCTTTATCTGCTCATCGGTGTTTTTAAGCAGATCTGCCGGCTTTCCTGAAACGAGCTTTGAAGCTTACAATTTTATTATCGGCACTATTTTTCTCTACAGTCTGGTGCTGCTGCGAATCTGGAGGAAGATACCGCAGTAGATGAGAATTTCCAGGCCTGCAGAGTTTCTTAATGTATATGCAGCCAGGACATGACCGGGGCGGAGTATTAAATTCATAAAATATCAAATAATCCAATAAAGGCGGAAAAGGCAAAGTGTGAAGCCGCCGACAGATTACAGCTTAGAGATACGGGTTCAGTTTTGTTATCTGCTACAGAAAATCAAGGCGGATCTGCACCCTTTGATCATCCGCATCTGTCATTGGGGTAATTTTAATTTTGTCAGCTTCACCGTAATACTCTGAAATACCCCTGATAATACCAATAGCAAGGGAAGCCATTCTGCGCTGGGAAAAATAATCGATGATCAGCAGCTTGTCATTTATCTGGGAGACATTTAAAACCGGCGGGTTTGCTGTACTGTTTAATTTACGCACGGCGCCATGCATAACGGGTTCGGTGTGCAGTATAACATCGAGGGTCCTCCATTCGGGCCTGATATAATCCTTATAAAGTGCGAAGAGATCATTGACTAGATACCTGCCAAACTGCTCCATAAGCAGATGCCTGGACACCCCTGTCATCTCTGATGCATTTTCCAGCAGCAGATTCATTGTCTCTATTGGATAATTCTCCGTAATAGAGAAAGATATAGGGCCAGTGCCCGCCTGCGCATTTAAAATATCCCATGAGGCGGCAGATAATTCTTTTGTGATAAATTTTTTCAGAAGGAAGAAAATACTTCCGTGGACCCTAATATCCTGCATTGTTTAAGAAATTTTATTGGCATTATACATTCTGTATCCGGGCTTGTAAGTTAATCCTGTTACATTCCCTTAATCGGTCTGGCACTAAATTAAAATCATTCTGCGAATTTTCCAAATCATCCCAGATAGAAAGCTATTTTTTCACAATTTTATTTTGATCATTGGGGAATTTTTGAGTTGCTGCCCAAAAAATAATGCTTTTTCTTTTTTGATATGCATAAACAGTGTAGTCTGCAGGTTTGTTTAGCAAGGTATTAAGCTTGATCGGGTGTTAAGGTATATAAACTAGTAATATTGACCACCTAATTTCGGTGCAAAGTGAGCACCTCCATTTATTTCAAAAAACTACTTTTTTCATTTGTTAATTTATATTCAAATATAGATAAATAATTATCCCTTATTTATGTTTTTTTCTTTCTCCTGGATTCGCCATGCAGTTCAACCCTATGCGATTAATGTATTAACCGGTCTAAAATTGCATCTGCTATGGTTTTCTCGCCAATGATATCATCTACACCCTTTGATAAAACTACGTCATAAAGCACATGATATTAAAGAATCGACTGTCAACGATATTTCGTTGGTAGTCAATTTTTCAATATTTTAAATTTAAATACATAATTATCAATACCTTCGTAGAGCCTGTTTAATCCTTACGAAAATGTTCTCTAATCAATACAGAATAGTTCTGTGTCTCCTTGTATGGTTTACATTTGGAGAAGTAAACGCATTGACTTTTTTTACAAACAAAAAGCAAATTGAAACGGCGGATGATAGTCTGTTGGATTTGGAAAATGATTTTAATAATGAACCTCCTTATACTGAACAACAGGTAAGAAAAGCGGAGAGCTTGTTAAGCGGATTAAAAGAGGATATCGATAAAATTAAAATTTTATTAAAAGTAAGTGACTGGTATGAAGCTTCTTATAATAACCCTAAAACCTTGCTAAAGGCATTTCAATATGGTGAGGAAGCCCTTCGAATAAGCCAGAACCTTCATTCTAATATTTATGCTGGTAAATGTTATCTACAGCTTTCCATGGTGCAAGAGTTGCGAAATAACAATTCAATGATAGAAGTCAACGCGAGAAAAGCAATAGAAGTATTAACTAAAACAGATCAAACAGATGATTTGGGAGAAGCGTGGGTCATGGTCTGGTCAGCTAAAATGCGTACTAACGCACCTATAAAAGAGAGATTAGATCCAATTTTTAAGGCTGCATCCCTATTTGAAAAGTCCGGAAATAATAAAAGAAGCGGTGATTGCTACAGAGAAATCAGCGAATTATATTTTTCAATCTCAGATTTTCACAACGCTCTAATTTCGCTAAAAAAAGCTATATTTTTCTATAAAGCTGCCAATCTTAAAGAAAGCGATATTTATCCCATTTCCTCCAGACTCAATATTATCTATGAAACAGAAAAGAAAAGCATGGATATTATCAAACTTAAAAATAAAACCTTGTTGCAACAAAGTAAACTTAAAAACGAGGTATTTTTACGTAACTCCATGATAACTTTTGTTTTGCTTTTACTTATAATACTTGGATTGCTTTATAAAAGTTTTAGATTTAAGAAGAAAACAAATAAGGTACTCGAAACGCAGCAAAATGAAATCAATAAAAAAAACAGTACGCTGCAAAAACTGGTCGTTGAAAAAGAATGGCTTTTGCGTGAAATTCATCATAGAGTAAAGAATAATCTGCATATGGTGGTGGGACTTCTGGCAAGTCAGGCTGAATTTTTAAAAAATGATGAAGCAGTTCAAGCCATTAATAATAGTCAGAACAGGATTCAGGCGATGTCTTTAATACATCAGAAATTATATCAATCTGAGAATTTATCGATAATTGATATGCCGTCTTATATATTTGAATTAACAGAATATTTAAAAGATTCATTTGAGATCAGAAAATCAATTCGGTTTGTACTTGATATAGACAGCTTTAATCTCCCTTTGTCTCATTCAATACCAATTGGATTAATTTTTAATGAAGCAGTTACAAATGCTATTAAATATGCTTTTCCAGACCATAAGAACGGAATAATTAACGTTTCCGTTAAAACAGACGACAATAAAAATTATGTTTTGATAATTCAGGATAACGGGATTGGTCTTCCTGCTGATTTTGATCCATATAACAATCCTTCATTGGGAATAAAGTTAATGCATGGACTTTCTGCAGATATCGATGGAAAGTTTCTAATTACGAATACGAACGGTACAAAAATAACGCTGAAATTTATTTTTAACGAAAATAATTTTCATTAATAATTTCTGAAATGGCAAAACAATTAAAAATACTTATAGTTGAAGATCAGTTTGTTGAAGCAAATCATTTACGACTGATGCTGAAAAAAGCCGGACATTCTGTTATTGGAATGGCAAGGTCAGTTCCTGATGCTAAATATTATATTGCAGAACAGAGGCCAGAATTAGTATTATTAGATATTTTCCTCTCGGGAAAAGAAACCGGTATTGATCTTGCCGAAATACTTAAAGACGAAAATATTCCCTTTATTTATCTCTCTGCTAACTCTAACGAAGAAGTGCTCAGCAAGGCTAAACAGACTCATCCACAAGGTTTTTTGGTAAAACCTTTTAGAGAAAAAGATTTGTTAGTAACAATTGAAATAGCCGAATATCACCAACAGTATGGAATAGAATCATCAATTAGAAAAGAGCTTTTGTTTCAAAAACAATTAAAAACTATAGTAACAAAAAGAGGCACTTGGGATGAGAGAGTCCTTAATATTATTACCGCCCTGCAGTCTCTTATTTCTTTTGATCTTGTAATGGCGGTTTTTTACATTGAAAAAAAATTATCCAGCAGAGTTTTGGGTTACGCAAGAACAGGCTTACACGAATACCAACGAATAGGAATTGAAGAGTTGCAAAATATTACTGCCTTAAAAGAATCTGAGATTACTGAATTGCGAAACAAAAGTAAAGTGGAGACAGACGCCACATACTATAATGGTCAGGATTTTATAAAGATATGTGATAAAACTCCTATCAAAAAATTGATTGCGGCCTCAATGAATATGAAATCCAATCTCATGCTTCCGGTTCCTTTGACGTTGACAGAAAATGGCGGACTATATCTATCTTTTTTCAGCAGGCAGGAAGATAATTATAATAAAAATCATTTAACGTTGTGTGAAAGGCTTCAGGAGCCTTTAATTTTTGCAATTGAAAATTTAATCAGTCATGACAAAAAATTCGATAAAAAAAATACTTCTCCTGAAAATCCTGCAGCAGCTAAGAATATGAAAAATTTAGGCTTTGAATCTATCATTGGTAAAAGTCCGGCGCTGCTAAAAATATTTGACCATATTTTACAAGTTGCACCCGCCGATACAACAGTTTTGATTATGGGAGAAAGCGGTACTGGAAAAGAAAGTATTGCCCATAGTATTAAGGAGCTTTCCAATAGAAAAAATCAGCCGTTTGTTAAAATTAATTGTTCAGCCCTTCCACCAAGCCTAATAGAATCAGAATTATTCGGACATGAAAAAGGATCTTTTACAGGTGCGTCAGAAAGACGAATTGGTAAATTTGAACAAGCAGATAACGGTACTTTATTTTTGGATGAAATTGGAGATATGCCATTAGAAATGCAGGCTAAACTGCTGCGAGCGATTCAGGAAAAAGAATTTGAACGCGTTGGAGGAAATGATTCAATAAAAGTTAATGTACGTATTATTGCCGCTACCAATTGTAATCTCGAAAAAGAAGTTGCCGACGGCCGTTTTAGACTTGATTTGTATTATAGGCTAAATGTATTTCCTATTCAGCTGCCACCTTTAAGAGATCGTAAAGAAGACATCGGACTTCTTGCACGGCATTTTATTGCTGTCTATAGCGCTAAAACGGGAAAGAAGGTGAACGAGATATCAGAAAGCGCTTTAAAAAGCCTTTTATCTTATCAATGGCCAGGGAATATTCGTGAGTTAGAGAACCTTATTGAAAGAAGTATTCTTTTGGCAAAGACAGACACTATTGAGCAGATTCCGCTTCCAGCTTTTGAGGAAGCTAAAATAAACAACAAGTCAAACGAATGGTATTTTAAAACTATTCAGGAAAATGAAAGAGAACATATCATCAATGTGCTTGAAAAATGCAACGGAAGAATTAGAGGAACAGGCGGTGCATCTGAGATATTAGGACTTCCTCCTACAACGTTGGCTTCAAGAATGCAAAAATTAGGGATAAAGAGAAGTCATTTTTAATTACATATTATGAATTTTTTAATTGTAAAAAGTGATGAAATTATCTTTTTGAATTTAGCCATTCACAATTGAAACGAACGATATTAAGTTGCTTTATTTTCGTTGTACGACGAAATATAGTCGTTCCTAAATTTTAATTTTAATCATAAGTATTTGTAAATCAGTAACTTGTTTTAATGGTTCAGTTTTAGTTTACACTTTGGCATAACATAAAAATATGTATTATGCTAAGTGAAACCCCTACTACAATACTTTTTATTACAGGTGCATTTGTAAGTAATAAATGCTGGAATGAATGGGAAACATTTTTTGAGAGTAAAGGCTTTAAGACCCTGGCACCGGCATGGCCTTACAAAGATGCTCCTGTAGATGTTCTGCGCTCTCGCCATCCAGATCCGCAGATTGCCGGTCTTCGTTTAACTCAGCTGGTAGATCATTTTGAGAATATTGCGAAAAATCTTTCTGAAAAGCCTATTATAATCGGTCATTCTATCGGTGGACTTACAGCACAGATACTTTTACAACGCAATTTAGCTTCCGCAGCCATTGCCATACATTCGGTTCCCCCTCAGGGAATTATGACTTTTAAATTTTCATTTTTGAAAGCCGGTTGGGGGCCACTTGGTTTTTTTACTTCCACAAAAAAAACTTTTTTAATGAATTTTAGCCGATGGCAATATTCATTTACAAATGGAATGCCTTTAGAATGGCAGGAAAAAGCATATTGTGACTATGTTATTCCCGAATCTAAATTAATCGTTCGCGATACGATAACAGCAGCTGCAAAAGTAGATTTTCATGCTGCCCACAATCCATTATTACTAATTGCAGGATCGACGGATCATACTATTCCGGAGTCGCTCAATTACTCTAACTACAAGAAATATACGGATAAAAATTCTATTACAGATTTCAAGGTTTTTCCTGAAAGAAATCATTTTGTTTTAAATCAGCCCGGCTGGCAGGAAATAGCGGTCTTTATACAAGATTGGATAGGAAAACTACCTGCATAAATTTTACAATAACCAATTATTTAGTAACCAATTAAAATTAAAATTATGAAAACGAATTTATTGAACATTACTTTTTTAAACTTTAAAAGTAAAACATCCCAGTTTATAACCTTTAGCTTTTTATTATTGACGTTAATTTCCTGTAATAAAAAACCAGAAGAAACTCCTGCAGCAGAAGCAACGCCTGTCGCATCTTCTGAAACACCTCAAACTGCACCTGCAAATCCCCCAGCAAATTTTAAACATGCTTATGCAGATGTAAACGGAGTTAAAATTCACTATGTAATTGGAGGTAAAGGAGATCCACTTGTATTGGTTCATGGTTTTGGACAAAACTGGTATATGTGGAATCGTTTATTGCCAGAATTATCAAAACATTTTACCGTAATCGCTCCTGATTTAAGAGGGGTGGGAGAATCTGATAAACCAGAAGGAGGCTATGATAAAAAAAATATGGCGAAAGATATTCATGAACTGGTGCAAAAATTAGGTTACAGTAATATCAATTTGGCAGGACATGATATCGGACTAATGGTAGCTTATGCATACGCAGCGCAATATGGAAATGAAGTTAAAAAAGTAGCTTTAATGGATGCCTTGCTTCCTGGTATAGAGCCGGTATGGTCTCAAGTTTCGGCTTCGGCATGGTGGTTTGGATTTTTTGCATGGCCGGCTTCAGGCGATATTGTGAGCGGGAAAGAGAAGGAATTTTTAACGAATTTCTGGCCGGTTGTAGGACATGTAAAAGACCCTTTTACAGCCGAGGAAACGGCAGAATTTATTAGAGCTTATTCAGTCAAAGATGGCGCGAAATCGAGTTTTAAATGGTTTGGAGCATTTCCTCAGGATGGAAAAGACAATTTGATTTTGGCAAAAACAAAACTTAAAATGCCTTTATTGGCAATGGGTGGCGAATATTTTGCGGCTGCATTTCTGAAAGACCATTCTAAATTAGTTGCTGAAAATGTAACCGAATCAAAAATTGCTGGTTCTGGGCACTGGCTGGTTCAAGAAAATACAGAACGAGTTCAAAAAGATTTATTGGCTTTTTTCCTTGCAAAATAAGACCCAAAAACAGACCAATTAAATCTTTTAAAAAAAATGAAACATATATTTTTAATACTATTATTTTTCTTTGGTCTGTTCATGCAGTCTCAGGAAAAAGCGGACCTGATTGTCTATAACGGGAAAATTGCAACGATGCAAAAGGCAGGCGAATTTGTTCAGGCGCTAGCGATAAAGGACGGAATTATTCTGGCAACTGGAACTTCAAAAAACATTCTAGAAAGTTATAAAACCACAGCAACAAAAATCATTGATGCAAAAGGCAAAGCTGTAATTCCAGGTTTAAACGATAGTCATATTCATGTGATTCGCGAAGGACTGAATTACAATGCAGAATTGCGCTGGGACGGAGTTAAAACCTTAAAAAGAGCAATGGAAATGCTAAAAGAACAAGCAGCAAGGACACCGGCTGGAGTTTGGATCAAAGTTATTGGAGGCTGGAATGAATTTGGATTTGAAGAAAAAAGACAGCCCACTATTGAAGAAATAAACGCCGCGGTTCCAGAAAAACCTGTTTTTATAACCTATTTATACGGTAAAGCATTTTTGAATAAAAAAGGAATCGAAGTCTTAGGCTATACTAAAGACACACATTATGAAGGAAGCGTTTTGGAACAAGATAAAAACGGAAACTTAACTGGATTAATGTTTGCAAAAGAAACGCCAAAAGCCATTTATACCACTTTAGGATTAACTACAAAGTTGACTCCAGAAGAAAGAATTAATAGTTCGCTTCAATTTAATCGTGAACTTAATCGCTTTGGTTTAACATCGGTGATTGACGCAGCAGGCGGATCACAAAACTTTCCATCAGATTATGCGACTTCTATGGAATTGGCCAAACAGGGAAGACTTAACCTGAGGATTTCATATTACCTCTTTGCACAGCAAAAAGGCAAAGAACTTCAGGATTATGAAAAATGGGTTGCTGAAACAGTCATTAATAAAAATGATAATCTTTTGACAGCCAACGGTTATACCGAGGAAGGAGCAGGAGAAAATATTGTGGCCTCTGCAGCAGATTTTGAAAACTTTCTGGAACCAAGAATCGTACTTTCTGATGAAATGGAAAAAGATCTTGAACCTATTATTCGTCTGCTTGTTAAGAACAGATGGCCATTTCGACTGCATGCTACTTACGGCGAATCGATTGACAGAATGTTGAATGTTTTTGAGAAAGTCAATAAAGAAATTCCGTTTAACGGATTGCGCTGGTTTTTTGATCATGCCGAAACCATTACACCTCAGGAATTAGAAAGAGTAAAAGCATTAAATGGCGGAATTGCAGTTCAGTTTAGAATGTATTTTCAGGGAGAACTATACGAGAAAATGTATGGCGCCCCAAAAACACAACTGCCTCCTATTAAAAAAATGCTCGAAATCGGAATTCCTGTGGGAATGGGAACTGATGCCACTCGTATTTCAACATATAATCCGTGGATGGCATTGCATTGGCTTATTACGGGAAAAACTTTAGGGGGAATGCAGTTTTGGCCTAAAAATCAGATTCTGGATAAGTTTACCGCACTTCAATTATATACTTCAGGAAGTGCTTGGTTCTCGGGCGAAGAAAAAGTAAAAGGAAAACTGATAAAGGGTATGTATGCTGATTTTTCGATTTTATCAGAAGATTATTTTACAATTTCAGCAGACAAAGTTCGAAATATAGAATCGGATTTGACAATTGTAAATGGAAAAGTAGTATACGGTGCCAGAGATTTTAAAGCTCTTGATCCTGAAATTGCTCCGGTAATTCCAGATTGGTCGCCCGTGAAATACTTCGGTGGCTATCAAAAGAAGCAGTAAAAAGTAAAATGTGAAAGGTAAGCTGTGAAATGTGAAATTTGAAATAAAAAAGGGTCAATTTATACTTCACAGCTTACATTTCACACCTCACAATTAAAATTTAGATCATGAAAATTCAAAAATTAATTTCGGGATTGACAATCATTACATTGTCTTTGTTAGCCAATATACAGGCTTATGCACAATTTCCAATGCCCGATCATGTACCAATTTGGGACGCCAACAAAGTGACTTTAAAATTGCATAAAATTGCAGAGAATGTATATGCAGTCTCTCCAAGTACAACTGAAACTGAAACCACAAAAGGAATTGCCCAGGCTACTTCGGCAGGATTTATTGTAGCAGATAAAGGTGTTTTACTTATCGAAACAATGCTAAGTAAAGGGTTGTACGATCAGCTTTATAAACTAATTCGATCTGTTACGCCAAAACCTATTGTTTATGCCATAAATACCAGTGATCATGGAGATCATTGTTTTGGAAATTATTTACTTCCAAAGGAAACAATTGTCATTCAGAATGAATTCTGCAAAGAGAATCTGGCTAAGAATTATGAAAATATCAAACAGTTTATGATCATGCTTTTTGGAAAAGGAAGGGGAATTGAAGAAAGTGTTTATCGCCCTGCAGACATTACAATAGCCATCAACCAAACCATGAAAATTGATATGGGAAAAGGAAATATTGTTGAGGTAATAAATGTGGGAACTGCACAATCGCCAGCCGATCTTTTTGTTTATTTAAAATCATCCTCCGGAAATGTATTGTGGGCGGGAAATCCTTTTATTGCTGAAAGCCCAACTATTCCATGGCTGTTTGATGGGTATTTTTTAGAACCTGTTCAAAACCTCAATAAAATTTACAATATGATTTCTGATAAAGATATCGTAGTTCCGGGACATGGACGTATTACCAACAAAGCAGGAATCAAATATACAATTGATTATGTAACCGCTTTGCAGACTAATGTTGAAAATGCCGTAAAAAAAGGACTGACTTTGGATGAAACTAAAGCTGCCGTAACCATGAAAGAATTTGACAAGGGTTATGAACTTTTTAATTGGCTGCATTTCAATTTCAATGTTCCAAATGCTTATAAAGATATTAAGCAAAACGGAACTAAGTAATTAAAAATCTTTGGAAATCATATACGCAATGTTTCTAAGTGTTGAAAGTTTAAAAATTGAATTATGAAAAACAAGATTCTATTAGTGATTTTAATGCTTTCATTTTCTGGTTTTGCACAGCGGTATCCTGATTTTAAATCACTTCGGTTTGATGAAAATTATGGTTTTTTGAAAAATGATACCGTAAGTAATGACTGGTATAAAACATTGAAATTCCTGCCAGTTTCTGCTTCTAAAGAAACCTATATCAGTTTTGGGGGTGATATACGGTTTCAATACTTCTATGCTAAAAATGAAAATTGGGGCGATGGTCCGCAGGATAACGATGGTTATGTTTTAGGAAGATATTTGTTTCATGCCGATTTTCATGCAGGAAAGTATTTTAGAACATTTGTTCAGATGCAGAGCAGTATGGCAGACGGTAGAATTGATGCGAATCCTGTGGAGCAAAACCCGCTTGAAGTACATCAGATTTTTTCTGATTTTAATATTATAAATGAAGACAGTAAAAGATTAATTGTAAGAGTAGGAAGACAGGAACTTACTTACGGATCACAGCGGTTAGTTGCCGTTAGGGAAGGACCAAACAATAGACAATCATTTGACGGAATAAAAGCAATTGTGTCCAAACGAAATTTCACAACAGATTTTTTTTACACGCATTATGTCGTGGCTCACGATGGTGTTTTTGATGATGCATCGAATAAAGACAGACAATTATGGGGAAGTTATTTGGTCTTTAACCAGATACCAATGATCAAAAATATTGATGTTTATTATTTAGGTTATGAAAGAGCAAATGCCGCGTTTAATGATGCATCAGGTAAAGAAAATCGTCAATCTGTAGGAACACGCATTTGGGGTAAAACAGAAAACTGGCGTTATGACGCAGAAGCTGTTTATCAATTTGGGAATGTTAGGGATAAAAATATTAGTGCCTGGACAGCTTCTATCAATGCAGGATATCGATTTAATTCCGTCAAATTTCGCCCGGAAATTGGCTTTAAGACCGAAGTAATCAGCGGAGACAAAACCGCAGGCGACACAAGTCTGCAAACCTTTAATCCGCTTTTCCCAAGAGGTGCTTATTTTGGTCTTGCTTCAGTAATCGGACCTTCCAATTTGATTGATTTTCATCCTTCATTGAGTTTCGAAGTAGCCAAAAATGTAGATTGGGTTATTGATTATGATATGTTTTGGAGATACAGCAGCAACGACGGTATTTATGCGCCCAATACTACTTTAATTTATCCAGGAGATACGACTACAGAAAAGAAAATAGGAAACCAGCTCGAAAGCGAAATCATATGGGAACCTAACCAATATCTGTACTTCAGACTTGAAGCCACTTGGTTTCAGGCGAAAGAGTATATTCAGGCATCCGGAACGGGTAAAAATATATTCTTTACCGGAATTACAATGCAGTTTCATTTTTGAGCTTAGGAATGAAGTTAAATCAAATTAATTTTAAAAAATAATCTTATGAAAAAAGTGGTCTTTAAAACAAAAATGCAAACTATAAAATGGATAGTGGTGATGCTATTGATTAATTTTTCGGCACAAGCGCAAGTATATACTGATGAAGAAATCAAAACAAAAGAAACTGCAGAAAAGTTCTTTAAATATATAGGGGAAAAAAATCCCGAAAAGATTGCTTCTATGGTTTCCGAAAAAGTGGACTGGTATATGTTCGAATCGAAATATATGCCATGGACGGGGCATCGCTCAAAACGTGAAGAAATTTCAGAATTATTTAAAACTCTCTTTAGTTATTTTGTTGACGGAAGTGAAAAACTTGAGGCACAGTCTTTTTTATTGAGAGGAAATGAAGTTGCTGTTTTTGGTTTTGTAGAAAGAACAGTAAAAAAAAATGGTAAACATTTTAAAATGCCTCTTGCGATTCATATTACAGTGGAAAATAATTTGATAACCAAATTTTCACTTTATGAAGAAACATTGATTATTGAAAAGGTACTTAAATAAAAAAGTAAAAAAATATGAAGGATAGAAGAAAATTTATTAAACAAGCAGGTCTGGCTGGCCTGGCGGGATTCATCCCGGCAAGCTCATTACTAGCAAGTGATCTCAAGACAGATAATTCAGCTAATGATGAAAGCGTTAATTCCAAATGGGCTGATGGGTCGCGTTTGGTCGTATCAGTATCAATGCAGTTTGAGGCAGGAGGACAGCCTGTAAATTCAGAAAGTCCATTTCCGCAAAATATGCAGAAGGGATTTGTGGATCTTCCAGGTGAGACCTGGTATCAGTATGGGTATAAAGAAGGGATTCCGAGAATGTTGGACAATTGGGATAAATTTGGAATCAAAGTGACATCACATATGGTGGGGTCAGCAGTTCTAAAAAATCCAGAACTAGCCAGGGAAATTGTACAAAGAGGACATGAAGCCGCTGCACACGGTATGGACTGGGCCACACAATATTCTATGCCTTATGAAACTGAAAAAAAATTCATCAAAGATGGTACAGAGGCTATTAAAAAAGTAACCGGTTTTGAACCTGTAGGTTATAATGCAAATTGGTTAAGAAGAGGTACAAATACTTTAGAAATTTTACAAGAGCTTGGTTTTAAATATCATATTGATGACTTAAGCCGCGATGAGCCGTTTTTATTAAAAATAAAAGGAAAGGATTTTGCAGTGGTTCCATACACGATTCGCTGTAACGATATTGTATTGGTTGAAGGTAAAAATTTTAGCGCAGACCAATTTGCTCATCAGGTTATAATGGAATTTGATCAGCTTTACAAAGAATCTGAAAAAAAGCGCAGGCAAATGTCAATAAGTTTCCATGATCGTATAGGGGGCACACCGCAAATGGTCGCTGCTACTACAGAAATCATTAGTTATATTCAAAAACATAAAGGGGTTAGTTTTAGGCGAAAAGATGAGATTGCTCAAATGGCTTATGAGGATAAAAACATAATTAAAGAATACTAATCCATCATAAAATGCTAACTAAACATCTTACTATCTATTAAGAAATAATAATAATAATATAATCTGTGTACCAAATTAAAATCTTCACTACAACAAGGATAATAATATCTTAGTTTTCAATAATTGTACAAGAGAAATAAATCAATTTTTGGCTTCTGTTGAACAACAGGGAATGTGCTTTGTAAAAAACAATACTAAATAGAAAACAAAAGCAGAATCTTTAGATTTATATGGAAATCTGTCTTCTAGCTAGATAGATTTGAATTTCAAAATTTTACAGAGTTTTTGATGTTTAGTAATGATTTGAACTTAACGTTTCAAGTAATTGTAGGACAGTATTTTAAATTTATACATAAAAGTGATGCACCGATTCTGCACTCATTTTATACTAATGCTATTTAAATTTTTATAGCTATCTAAGCCTTTCTTAATACAGTTTCGAATCTAATCCTCGAAGAACCTTATTTAGCTGGAGTTTTGTTTTTAAAAGACCTTATGCCACGATTCTGCCACAAACGTAGAGAGATAAAATTCTTTAAAACTGATTTAACTTTTTATGACAAAATTGGAGGCAGCTCCAAAGTGGATTTACAAACAAAAAAGACAGAAAAAGGTAAGGTGATTTTTTTTGGAAATAATTCAACTTTTATGTTTTTGAATTTGGAATTTTTTAAAAAAAATATAGAATTAGCAATGAATGACATGATGAAAAGAAAACTTTATAAATATTCGAATTAAGCTGTTTCTTATTGATATTTTAAATAAACTAAAAAAGCAACCGATTGTAATAGTATAAATATTATATTTGTTTAAGTGTTTTTTAAACACTTAAATTTATTTTATGCTTTTTCACAATAAAGTAATTGTAAAAAGGTCCAATAGAAACACATGTACTATATTAAAATTGAAACAGATTGGCATGAGGCCATTGATTAATATAAAAATTTACTATCACTACCGGTATTAGAATTGTTTGGATTATAAGTAAAATATCTAGAAAATAATTATTTAAAATTATTAAGTATGTCACTAAAATTTTCTTTATTATCAATAATAATATGTTTTAGCAGTATACATAGTATTGCTCAATCTTATGAAAAAACAAATTTGGGGATAAAAACTTCGATTCACAATACTGTAGTAGAAATACAGTTTTATAGTCCTGAAATAATTCGGATTATAAAATATCCTGCTGGAAAACAAATTGATAAAAAAAGCTTATCAGTTATAAAGGCTCCACAAAACACAAAGTTTACTATTAAAAAAACAGATAGCATTATATCTTTGAAAAGCAAGAGTATTGAGGCCGTTTTGAATTTAGAAAATGGGAGGATATCTTATCAGACTTTTGATGGAAAGCCACTATTAAAGGAGAAAAAATCAGGAGCACTTTTTACAGATTTTAATGATTCAGGAATTAAAACTTACAGCGTAGCACAATCTTTTATTCTTGATAAAAAAGAGTTTATTTACGGATTGGGAATTCTGCAAAATGGAAAAATGTCTCAAAGAAATCAGAAAATCCGCATGGTACAGAATAACACCTGGGATTTTGTTACTTTTTTCCAGTCAGATAAAGGGTATGGGCTTTTTTGGGATAATTACTCACCGACCGATTTTAGTGATACTGCTCAAGAAACCTCTTTTAAATCAGAAGTTGGTGATGGTATAGATTATTATTTTATGAAGGGCAATAATGCTGACGGCGTTATAGCCCAAATGCGGGATTTAACCGGCCAGGTGCCAATGTTTCCTAAATGGACTTTTGGCTTCTGGCAAAGCAAAGAGCGTTATAAAAGTCAAAATGAAACTGTTGAGGTAGTGAAAAAATATCGTGATCTGGGTGTTCCATTGGACGGTATTATTCAGGATTGGCAGTATTGGGGCGATAATTATCATTGGAATGGTATGAGTTTTTTAAATCCTGAATTTTCAAAACCCCAGCAAATGGTAGATGATATTCATAATTTGAATGCACATCTGCTTATTTCGATCTGGTCTTCCTTCGGTCCGAAAACACCACAATTTCAGGAAATGAAAGATAAAAATATGTTGATGGATTTTCAGACATGGCCGCAGTCAGCAAAAGATGTATGGCCGCCGGATATGAATTTTCCTTCAGGTGTACAGGTATATGATGCATATAACCCTGAAGCAAGAGACATTTATTGGAAATACCTTAACAAAGGCTTATTTTCTTTGGGCATTGACGGCTGGTGGATGGATTCTACAGAACCAGATCATTTAGATGTTAAGCCTGAAGACTTTGACAATAAAACATATTTAGGATCCTTTAGAAAGGTCAGAAATGCTTATCCTTTAATGAGTGTGGGAGGAGTTTATGACCATCAGCGCGCCACACCATCTGCAAAAAGGGTTTTTATCTTAACACGTTCAGCTTTTGCCGGACAGCAGCGCTATGGAGCTAATACATGGTCGGGGGATGTGAACTCTTCCTGGGAAAATCTACGAAATCAAATTCCTGCGGGATTAAATTTTTCTCTATGCGGCATTCCATACTGGAATAGTGATATTGGCGGTTTTTTTGCAGGTGCCTACAATAAAAATGGGAATATCGCTTCGGGATCTAAAAATTCATCGTACCAAGAACTATATTTAAGATGGCTGCAGTTTGGAGCATTTACCCCAATGATGCGTTCTCACGGCACAGATATACCGAGAGAAATATATCAGTTTGGACAAAAAGGAGAAACGATTTACGATGCTATTGAAAAAACAATTCATTTGCGTTATTCGTTATTGCCCTATATTTATTCAAATGCATGGAAAGTGACAAATGGACAGTCTAGCATGATGCGTGCTTTAGTGATGGATTTTGATCAAGATGAGAAAGCCAAAGATATCAGCAATGAATATTTATTTGGTCAGTCCATATTGGTAGCTCCTGTTGTTAGTGCACAGTATACGCCTGAAGTAATTATAAAAACTAATGAAGAGACTGGATGGAATAAAGAAGAAGATAAGAACAATCCTAAAAACCCAGATATAGACTTTAGACAGAAAAAATCAAAAAAGATATATCTTCCTGCCGGTACGCAATGGTACGACTTCTGGACTAATAATAAATACAATGGTGGTCAGGAAATTGAGAAGGAAGCAGGTATTGATGAAATTCCTTTATATATTAGGGCAGGCAGTATTATTCCTTTTGGACCTAAAGTACAATATGCTGATGAAAAGAAATGGGATAATCTTGAAATTAGAGTTTATGAAGGAGCGGATGGTATATTTACTCTTTATGAAGATGAAGGAGATAATTATAATTATGAAAAAGGAAAATATGCAACAATTACATTTAAGTGGAATGATTCAAAGAAGGTTTTAACAATTGAGCAGCAAAAGGGTGAGTTTATTGGAATGATAAAACAACGGCAGTTCAATGTTGTCAAAGTTTTCGAAAATCCTGGCCAGCAAAATAGTAATATTACTAAATTTAGTAAAGTTGTTGATTATACAGGAAATACAATTTCAGTAAAGATGTAAAAGGTTATGGTGAAAGCAAATTACTAAATAGATGACATTTTTAAATGTTCGTCTTCAGAAAATTTAAAAATGTCAAGTAGTGAGGTTATAGCCTAATCTGTTTAATTTATAACGGCTTTTTATACTGAAAACAATCCCGCATTTATTAGCAACTGTGAGATTTACCTAGCAGTGTTTTTATATCATCTTTTTTTTAGTATTATAGAATTATGCTAAAAAGTATATTACCCATGGAAGAGAATAAACATATTACGATCTACGATATTGCTGCCAGATTAAATCTGGCAACATCTACCATTTCAAGAGCTTTAAAGGATCACCATTCTATTAGTGATAAAACAAAAAAAAAGGTAAAAAAAACAGCCAAAGAAATGGGTTTTGTTCCCAATACTCTCGCAGCGGGATTAAGAGGAAATAAGACTAAAACAATCGGGGTTTTAATTCCGACTATTACACAGCCGTTTTTGTCATCTTTGATCAGCGGTATTGAAATTACCGCCCAGAAATTCAATCATACTGTTGTTATCATGCAGTCTCATGATTCGTATATTGAAGAGGTTAATATGGCTAAGTCATTATTTAGCAACAGGGTCAGCGGCGTTATCTGTTCTCTTTCAATGGAAACTCAAAACACATCGCATTTTCATCAATTTTCAAATAATAATATACCGCTTGTTTTTGTTGACCGGGTGCCTAAAGATTATAATACTTTCCGGATTGTTATTGATAATTATTCAGCAGGTTACAGAGCCACAAAGCACCTTATAGAACAAGGCTGTATGAGAATTGCTCATTTTACAGCCGGATCAGAATTGGGAAATCTCTACAGTGAAAGAAAAAGAGGTTATATAGAGGCATTAAAGGAGCATAATATACAAGTAGATGAAGAATTAATTATTAAATTGAATTCTGTTACTTATGAAGAGGGAGTAAGGGCAAGCCATGTTTTATTTGATTTAAAAGTAAAACCAGACGGATTATTTGCTCCTGGAGATATTCTCGGTGTCAGTGCTGTACAGACAGCCAAAAAAAGAAATATAAGAGTTCCCGAGGAATTTAAAGTTATAGGATTTAACGATGATTTAATTTCTAAAATCATTGAGCCTAATCTTTCCACTATAAATCATCCCGCTGAAAAAATGGGTAAAGCCGCTGCCGAAATCGTCATTAAGAGCCTTCGGGTACAAAACGTGGATGATGCCAAGGAGATTATATTTCTCAATACAGAGGTTTTGGCCAGAGAGTCGACAATGAAGAAATAATGAACCCGGCCTTACATTTTAGAAATTACATATAACCATCAAATTGATGAGGAACAAACACAGTATGCCAATTTAATTGTAATTCTAATGATGAATTTTACGGTTTAAATCAGATGATGATACTGATTGACAGCTGATTGATGTTTATTATTCTTTGTTTTTCTTTCTAGGTCTAATACGTCGTTGGCTGTCGCTTTTTAGGGAGTCGATAATAGGTTGTTTCCTTCTGGTCAAAAATGTTTCCTGTAAGTTAAATTTGTTAATATATTTTATAACAACCGATTGTTTTTCGATTAATTTAAAGGCCGCATTTCCTGTTATTTTTTTTGGATCCACCTGTTTTTTTATTTTAAATTTGATTATTATGTTATTTTAACATTATTTTTACTTCATTTTCTCGAATTTTTACAATTTTTACTTTTTTTATTTATTTGTTAAATTTTATAAAAAATCATTTTATAATTAATAACAATCTTTCTCTTTGTAAATATATTTTTGTGATATATTTATTTTTTTTGCATTAAAATTGATTTTTGTATTTTTTTTAGCTTATTATTTTTAGTAATTATCAATAAAAATTAACACAACCGATTGTGTGTATTTTGGATTTTGTTATATTTGTTTAAAATACACTTATTAACTAAACCAAAGTTTAAAATTAATTTAAATCAATTTTTATGACTAACTTTTTTGTTACAAGTAAGCAGAAGCATTTGAAATGCCTTTGTTTTTTGATGTTAATGCTGGCATTTTCATTTCAGGCGAATGCGCAGAGCACAATTACGGGTACTGTGTCAGATGCAAATGGCCCGATTCCTGGAGCTAATGTAAATTTAAAAGGAACAAAAAATGGGGTAAGCACTGGTTTTGACGGTACTTATTCTATCAACGTGCCTTCCAATGGTATTCTTGTTTTCAGTTTTATAGGTTTAAAAAATAAAGAAGTTGCTGTTAACGGGCAGACCCGTATTAATGTAAGTCTTGAAGAAGATGCCGCACAATTAAAAGAAGTCGTTGTAATTGGGTACGGAACCCAGAGAAAAGAAGCGGTCACGGGATCTGTAGCTTCTCTTGGAGGCAGGGAATTAAATGAAGTTCCTGCAGCAAACGTAACTCAGGCATTACAAGGCAGACTTGCGGGTGTCGATTTAACACAGACTTCGACAAAACCAGGAGCTGCAATGCAGATACGTATACGCGGAACCAGATCACTTACCGGTGATAATAATCCGCTGATTGTACTGGACGGGGTGCCATTTGCAGGTGAAATTGGAGATATTAATCCGGTTGATATTAAATCTGTTGATGTTTTAAAAGATGCGTCTGCAACTGCTATTTATGGTTCGAGAGGGGCCAATGGAGTTATATTAATTACAACAAATAAAGGACGCAGAAATCAAAAAGCTACTTTTACTTACAATGGATTTAGCGGTATCAAACAGGTTTTTGGTAAATATGATATGATGGATGCGGCTAAATTTGCAGCACTTCGTGATTATTCAACTTTATATACAGATGGTATTGATGAATCAAGAAACACCAATACAGACTGGCAGGATTTACTTTATGGAGCAGGAGAAATGATTAGTCATGATGTAAGCGTTTCAGGAGGCAGTGAGAACGGGGCTTATAATGCAGGTTTAGGATATTATAAAGAAGAGTCTGTTTTACCTGGCCAAAAATATGAACGTTTCAGCCTAAGAGCAGGTTTAGACCAGCAATTAGGAAGCGTTTTTCGTATGGGATTTAATACAAACAGCAACTACTCCGTTGTTAACGGAGATAACATTGGTACGGGGACTATTTTAGCAACCTCTCCTTTAGCAAATCCATATAATCCAGACGGATCATTGAAGAGAACCGTGAGAATGGGGGGAGATGAAAACTGGGTTTACACCAGAGAATCTATTAATAATCTGGGAGATTCTTATGTAAATCAAACCAGAGCTTTTAGTTCGTATAATAATATTTTTGCTGAGGTTAAAATACCGGGAGTTGAAGGTTTGAAATACCGTATGAATACCGGATTAAATTTACGTTTGTCCAATAGTGGTTACTATGAAGGGCAGGGGGTTTTTGATGTGAATCCGACAACTATCTCAAATGCATCCATTACGAACAAATTATCAACGCAATGGCTTATTGAAAATTTGATCACCTATGATAAAACTTTTGCAGAAAAGCATACTGTGAATTTTGTGGGATTGTATTCAAATGAGCAGTACACGGGAAATACATCACAGATCTCAAGAAACGGAATTACTTCTGATGCCTTTCAGTTTTACAACCTAGGTCAGAGTGAAGAAGAAGCAGTTATAAACCCCGCAAATCAGGATTATACTCAATGGGGTTTAAGTTCTTATATGGCTAGAGCAATGTATTCTTACGCTAATAAATACTTTATCTCAGGAACAATTCGTTCAGACGGTTCCTCCAGATTGTCGCAAGGAAATAAATGGGTAACCTATCCGGCTGTCTCTGCAGGGTGGACTGTTTCAAATGAATCTTTTATGAAAAATGTTTCATGGGTTAATTTAATAAAATTACGTGCAGGTTATGGTGAAACTTCAAATCAGGCCGTAGATCCATACTCTACTTTGGGAGCTTTAAGTACCAGACCTTATAATTTTGGAACTACAAATTCTACAGGTGTTTATGTTACAGGACTGCCTAATCCGGATTTAGGATGGGAGTATTCCAGAACATGGAATTACGGATTGGATTTTAGTCTTCTTAATAATCGTTTATCAGGTACCGTAGAATATTATAAAACAAACACAAAAGATTTGCTGCAAAGAGTAAACCTTCCGGCAACATCTGGTGTGAGCAGTTATGTGGCAAACGTGGGCGAAACTGAAAATAAAGGGTATGAGATTGCTTTAAACGGAGTTATTCTTGACAATCCAAAAGGCTTGAGCTGGACGGTTGGAGTTAATTTATATGCTAATCAAAATAAGTTAGTAAAACTTGCTTCGGGAGCACAAAGAGATGAGGCAAACTCATGGTTTGTAGGATATAATATCAACTCTATATACGATTATGAAAAAGTAGGAATCTGGCAGGAAGGCGATCCATACATGTCAATATTAGAACCTGGACCAACTGGCATAAACCAGCAAGGAACTGTAGTAGGATCTATTAAAGTAAAGTATACAGGAGATTTTAACCCTGACGGTTCACCAACACGTGCCATTAACACAAGCGACAGACAAATTATCGAGACAGATCCTGATTTTCAGGGAGGTTTTAATACGAACTTAACGTATAAAGGTTTTGATTTTTCTGCTGTTGGAGCTTTTAAAAGCGGTGGTGTTTTAATTAGTACACTTTACGGAGGAAACAGTTACTTAAATCTTCTTAACGGAAGAAGGAGTAATGTTGATGTAGATTACTGGACACCGGATAACAGAGACGCTGAATTCCCTAATCCAAGAGGTATCAGAAGTAGTGATAATCCAAAATACATTTCGACAATGGGGTATTTTGATGCATCTTATGTTAAAATCAGAGCTTTAACCCTTGGCTATACTTTAGATCAGGAATTTATGAGAAATCTAGGTATCGAGAAACTGAGACTTTATTTTACAGCACAAAATCCGTTTGTACTTTTCTCTCCCTATAATAGAAAATCAGGAATGGATCCTGAAACGAATTCTTATGGAGATGAAAACCAGGCAGTAACTACTTCATATCAACGCAGGTTTTTGGTTATTGGAACAAATACTCCTTCTACAAGAAATTTTTTATTCGGACTTAATTTAACATTTTAATCAAGAAGAACTATGAAACGATATATTTTTAAAAAATTAATTATAGGATCAGCAGCTTTGTTCTGCTTCACGGGCTGCTCTGATATTTTGGAAGAAAAACCACATGATTTTTATGAACCGGGCTATTTCAAAACAGAACAGGGAGTTATACAGGGATTAACATCACATTACGCACATTTACGCTGGATATACGGACAGGCTTATTATTACAATTCGGTGCAGACCGGTACAGATGAAAATACATACGGGCAGCAAGCCGACGGAAATTTTAAGGATCATGACTTATCTGGAGTTGGCGTAATAAATGCAGCCTCAAGCAGAGCTGACGTGGTATGGAATAATTCATATAATGATATTAATACCGCAAGCGGAATAATTGAAAATGGTGCCGCAGTAGGTATCGCCAGCAGTTTAATTGCGGAATCTAAATTCTTCAGAGCTTTTGATTATTTTTTATTAGTACAGAATTTTGGAGGCGTACCTTTAGATTTAGGAGCGGGAGAACTAAAGTTTAACAGCAGGCCTTCGAGATCTTCAAAACGAAACACGGTACCTGAGGTTTATACTAAAGCTATTTTTCCTGACTTAAAAGCAGCAGTAAATGAATTACCGGATGCACCAAGGCTAACAGGAACAGCAACTAAAACGCTGGCCCGTTTGATCTTGTCAAAAGCGTATCTGACATATGGATGGTGGTTGGAAAACCCAAACAATATCCCGACATATCCGGATACACCAAGAACAGACCCGGATGGACATAATGCGCAATGGTATTTTCAACAAGCTTACGACATTGCCTTGGACGGAATTAATAATCCGGGATCTTATGGCTTATTGCCTTATTATTATGATGTAAACTTAGGATCTAATGATCGTAATAAAGAAATAATGCTTTATGCAGACCATACAGAGGAAAGTGAATATTATAACGGGGCAAGCCTTACTTACGGAAGTGGCGGTTCGCCGGATAATTTTGCAGGCTGGATGGGAACATTTAATTATACGGCAATAAGAAGTAAAAATGCCTCCGGAGCTGCGGTTTCGACTGTACAAAGGGCAGCAGATCAGTTTTTAGGACGTCCGTGGGTGCGAATGGTGCCGCCTATCGAAGTCTTTACAAAAACATTTGCAGAGAAAACAAACGATTCAAGATACGACGGAACATTTGCAGCCGTTTACCGCGGAAACTGGAATTTACTTGGAACAGGATTAACCGACGTAGCAACATTATACAATGCTAACGGATTACCGGTAAAGCCAGGCGATGCCATCGTAACTTTTCTTAATGATGAACCCGCTACACCAATTACATATCCTGCCGGAGCAGGCGATAATGGTGTAGGTGCAGGTGTATTACCAGGCAGATCCGATTATGTGATTTCTCCAATGGGAATCAGCCGTATAGTATATCCTGGTTTATGGAAATTAGGACCATACCGTACCGATAATGCCGGAGGATTAGGACAGCCAAATGCCGGAAGTACAAGACCTTATCCCGTTGCTAAATTTTCAGAACTTTATTTTGTTGCGGCGGAAGCTGCAGTAAAAGGAGCAGCTGGTGCTACGAGTGCCAGAGACCTTATTAATGTAATTAGAGCTCGCGCAGGAAAATGGCGCTGGGATAATAATGGTAAAGTGGCTAAAACGGCGGACAACAGCACTTTTTTAACTAGTACAACTCCTGCAGTTATTGACATTAACTATATTTTAGCTGAACGTTCGCGTGAATACTACGGTGAAGGTTATCGCTGGTATGACCTGGTAAGAACTCAAAAATGGAATGAACTTGCCGGTCAGTATAGCATTGGCGGATCAAATTACGGACAGCACACACCGGAGGTGGTTACCAGAGACATAAAACCATATCATTATCTACGCCCTATTCCTCAAGGACAATTAGATGGTATGGAAATGAGTACTGCTGAAAAAGCAGCCTACCAAAATCCAGGCTACTAATTTAGGCTGTTTAGCAATTTAATTACAGTTTTAAGGGTTAATCTTACAGTTACCTTATACTGGTTTTAGGTTTGTTAGTGGAAGCCGAGGGGCATTCTCTCGGCTTTTTAATATTTCTAATAAATAAATGGTAAAACAAATGATTAAAAAAAATATTGTTTTTATAATAGTGACAGCATTTCTGTGTTTTTATAAAGGAACAGCACAGGGCGGTGCCCAGAAAAAAATGCAATCTAGAAAAACGGCTGTTTTTTCCAATGTCATTTACAACGGTGATGATCGAATTTATAATGAGAACCCATTAAAATCGGACGAATTTTATACACCAGTCTTACAGGGATGTTATCCAGATCCTGCCATTACCAGGAAAGGGGATGATTATTATATGGTATGTTCCTCATTTGCGATGTTTCCCGGTGTCCCGATCTTTCATTCCAAAGACTTAGTAAACTGGACAGATTTAGGCGGTATTTTGAATAACGTTTCAGAATTTAATCCGCATGATACGGGAATCAGCGCTGGAGTGTATGCGCCGGGGATTACATATAATCCGCATAACGATACTTTTTACATGATTGTGACAGCATTTTCTGGCGGACTAGGAAATATTATTGTTAAAACAAAGGATCCTATGAAAGGCTGGGGAAGCCCTATTAAATTAGACTTTGGAGGTATTGATCCTTCCATATTTTTTGATGACAATGGCAAAAGTTATGTTGTTCATAACGATGCACCGGATAAAGGAAAAGAATTGTATGAAGGTCATCGTGTAATTAAAATTTGGGAGTATGACCTCAATACAGATAAAGTAATTCCCGGTACCGATAAAATTATTGTAGACGGAGGCGTAGATCTTTCTAAAAAACCGATCTGGATTGAAGCACCGCATTTATATAAAAAAGATGGAAAATATTATTTAATGTGTGCTGAAGGCGGAACAGGAGACAATCACAGTGAAGTTATTTTTAGCAGTGATAACCCTAAAGGGCCTTTTAAACCATCATCAAATAACCCAATTCTTACCCAGCGTTATTTTCCAAAAGACAGAACCAATAAGGCAGACTGGGCTGGTCATGCTGATTTAATTCAGGGACCGGATAATAAATACTACGGCATTTTCTTAGGCATTCGTCCTAATAATCAGAACAGAGTAAACACAGGAAGAGAAACTTTTATACTGCCTGTTGACTGGTCGGGAGATTTTCCTGTTTTTGAAAACGGATTAATTCCCCTGCAGCCCAAATTAAAAATGCCGGCCGGAGCTACAAATAAAACAGGAAAAGATGGTTTTTTTCCTAATGGTAATTTCACTTTTACAGAAAATTTCACCTCTAAAAAATTAGATTACAGATGGATTGGATTAAGAGGTCCGCGCGAAAACTTTATTTCACAGACTAAAAAAGGCTTAGAAATAACACCTTTTGAAGTAAACATTAAAGAAGTTAAACCAACTTCTACACTTTTTTACAGACAGCAGCACAACACCTTTTCATTTACTGCCACAGTTGATTACAAACCGCAGTCAGAAAGGGATTTGGCTGGTATTGTCTGCCTTCAGAATGAACGTTTTAATTATGTATTTGGTATCACAAAAAAAGGAGATGATACTTTTATTTTATTGCAAAGAACAGAAAAAGGACAGTCAAAAATTATAGCAGGTTCTAAAATCAAAATAACAAATTCATTACGTCTGCAGGTAAAAGCCACCGGAGACAGCTATGAATTCAGTTATGCGGCCAATGGCATTGATTTTGAAAATCTGGGCGGAGTTGTTTCGGGAGATATCCTTTCAACCAATATTGCCGGAGGTTTTACCGGAGCATTGATAGGTTTATATGCTACTTCTGCTAATGATGCCCATCCATAGCAATACAGAATTTTTTCCCGAAAATGAACTTGTAAATTTTAATAAAATGAAAGCAAAAAAAAGTGCTCTTAAAGAGATGTTTTTTTTATCTCTGTTCATTTTAACTGCCGGATGCAGTCCTATTAAAGAATCAGCTAAAATTGCAGAAAAAAAAGAAACTCAAAATTGGACAGGTACCTGGGTAACGGCTCAAATGCTTGTTGAACCCAATAATATGCCGCCTGCACCGGGACTTACACAAAATACACTTCGTCAGATTATTAAAGTATCGCTGGGCGGTAAACGGATTAAACTTCGGTTTTCTAATCTATTTAGCGATCAGCCTACAGTTTTGAAATCAGTAAGTGTTGCCAATGTTATAGAGGCTCCGGCTGTTGATGTAAATACACAGAAAATATTGAGTTTTAAAGGCAGTCCCCAAGTCATATTGGCACCTAATGAGGAAGTGTATTCTGATGATTTGGATTTTCAATTAAATTCTGGACAGCTTTTAGCCATCACAATTCATTATGGCAAAGTTTCATCAAAAATAAGTGGACACCCCGGTTCCCGTACAACTTCATATATTCTCGAAGGAAATCAGGTAAATAACACATCTTTTTCTGGAGCGGTAAAAACAGATCATTGGTATACCATTATGGGAGTTGATATCAATTCAGTTCAAGAAAGCAATGTAGTATGTTTAGGAAATTCGATTATTGACGGACGCGGATCAGGAACAAATAAACAAAATCGATGGACTGATATTTTAGCGGCGCGTTTAAGTGCCAGTAAAAGTACAGCGCATGTTGGTGTCCTGAATTTAGGAATCGGAGGAAATTGTGTGGTCAGAGGAGGTTTGGGGCCAACAGCCTTAAGCCGTTTTGACAGAGACGTGCTTTCCCAAAAAGGAACCAGATGGCTTATTATACTGGAGGGAATAAATGATATAGGAGGCATTAGAAAAGCAGAAGATGCAGCCCTTACAGCAAAAGAAATTATTGACGGTTATAAAATAATGATTGATAAAGCTCATTCAAAAGGAATAAAGGTTTTTGGAGGTACAATTCTGCCATTTGAAAAATCCTTTTATGATGCTCCTTACAAACAAAAGGCAAGAGATATAGTAAATGAATGGATTCGTGCAAAAGGCAATTTTGATGCTGTAATCGATTTTGATAAAGAAATGGCTTCAGAGATTGGTTCCAAAACAATTTTATCAGATATGCACGACGGAGACTTTCTGCATCCAAATGAAAAAGGTTATCAAAGAATGGGAGAAGTCGTTGATTTAGATTTATTCAGATAATTAAGATTTTTTAATTCAAATTTTAATCCCGATTTTTTTAAATATTTTCAAAAAAAATCGGGTCCTTTTAAAAAATGTTAAAGAGAGAAATGTAAGTCCTAAGTTTTATCAATTTCGGATTGTAAACAAATTAACAGCTTTCTAAAAATAGCAGAAAATAAAAACAATGAAAAGACTATATAATCTATTAGCTTTTTTTTTAATCCTAACCGCATTAAAAGCTCAGGATAATAAAGCTCAGAACCCTGTGATTTTTGCTGATGTACCTGATTTGTCAATCATTAGAATCGGTGATGATTATTATATGAGCAGTACCACGATGCACATGAGTCCGGGCGTTCCGATAATGAAATCAAATGATTTAATTAATTGGAAAATAATAAACTATGCTTCTAATACTCTTGGAAATACAGATGAACTGAATCTAAATAACGGTAAAAATACTTATGGACGAGGTTCCTGGGCAAGTAATATCAGATTTTACAACAATACGTTTTATGTAACCACTTTTGCCCAGACTACCGGAAAGACCTACATATACACTACAGAAGATATCGAAAAAGGACCGTGGAAAGAAATTAGTTTTAGTCCTGCGTATCACGATCACAGCATTTTGTTTGATGACGATGGCAGAATTTATATGGTGTATGGAAACGGTAAGCTTTTTATCAAAGAGCTAAAATCAGATTTATCAGGAATAAAAGAAAACGGATTAGATCAGGTACTCATTGAAAACGCAAGCAGTCCGGCTGGAGAGGCAATTATGCTCGGGGCTGAAGGCTCGCAATTGTATAAAATTAAAGGGAAATATTATCTATTTAATATCGTGTGGCCAAAAAACGGAATGCGTACTGTAATTATTCATAGAGCCGATAAAATTACGGGTCCTTGGGAAGGAAAGATCAGCTTACAGGATTTAGGTGTTGCACAGGGCGGTTTAATTGATACTCCAGACGGAAAATGGTTTTCCTACTTATTTAGAGATTATGGAGGAGTAGGACGTATCCCATACTTTGTTCCAGTTAAATGGCAAGAAGGCTGGCCGGTTTTGGGTGAAAACAATAAAGTACCTCAATATTTAGATTTACCCGAAAGTAAAGGACTGATTCCGGGGATTGTAAGCTCAGATGATTTTAGTCGAAAAGAAGGAGACAAAAATTTGCCGTTAGTCTGGCAATGGAACCACAATCCTGATAATTCATTATGGTCAGTTAAAGAAAGAAAAGGATATCTAAGATTAAAGACCGCCTCGATAACAAACACTTTAACTCAGGCTAAAAATACGCTCACTCAAAGAACGTTTGGACCTCAGTGTTCAGCGACTACTCTGATGGAAGTTTCTAAAATGAAAGAAAATGATTTTGCCGGGCTTTCTTTATTTCAAAAAGATTTTGGTCTTGTTGGTGTAAAAGCCGAAAACGGATCAAAGAGAATTGTCATGATCGAAACTATAAACGGCAGTTCAAAAGAAATTCAAAGTGTTCCCTTTTCAGGAAATAAAATCTATTTTAAAGCAGTATGTAATTTCAAGGATAAAGCAGATTTGGGCAGGTTTTACTATAGTGTGGACGGAAACGAATGGATAAGTATAGGAAACAAAATAAAACTGCCTTATACGCTTCCTCACTTTATGGGCTATAGGTTTGGTCTTTTTAACTATGCGGAAAAAGATTTGGGGGGCTATGTTGATTTTGATTACTTCCGTCTCGATAATAAAAATTAATGACAAGCGAACAGTTAGGTTCTGTCGTATCTCTGACTAAGTTTTATCTTTGATTTTTGAAAACTAGTAAAAAATGAATACTAAAGGTCATTGTTATCCAAAATACGTAATTCTGCAGGCAGTATATTTTAAATTAAGATTTACACTTAGCTATCGTGACGTTGAAGAAATAATGAAAATTAGGGGTGTGATTGTGGATCATGCAACGATTCAGCGTTGGGTATATAAGTTTGCACCTTCACTTGAGGCAGAGATGAAGAAGAGAAAGGCAGAGCAGGGACGAGTTGGAGATTAGATGAGACTTATATCAAAGTAAAAGGTATTTGGTGTTATTTATATAGAGCAGTGGATAGGTCTGGTAATACAGTTGATTTCTTATTACTAAAAGAAGACAGAGAATGAGTGCCCAGTCATTTCTAACTGTAGTCCCAGAGTAATAAACATCGATAAAAGCGGTTCTAATACTGCCGCGATCAAAGTCTATAACAAACGTTCTTTTTCAAAGATTAAAATCCGACAGTGTAAATATCTCAACAATATTGTAGAGCAGAACCATCGTTTTATAAAATGGCGTATCCAAAATGGACTAGGTTTTAAAAGTTTTGAATCGGCCAAACGAACATTGAGCGGAATTGAAGTTGTACATATGTTAAGAAAGAATCAGATGATTAGACCAGGAATATCTATGTTTAAATCATTCTGTAAATTGGCGGGCTAATTTTTAAATTACTTAAATCTTATATTTGATTCTCGCAGATGCTTACAGAACCGAATTTAATGATAGACTGTTTATTTTTGTAGTTTGTTCATTTAAAATGAACAGTGAGTTCTAATAAAAAATGTTTGATAAATTTTATTTTTTCATTTAATTTATTTTACTGTTTGTATCTAAATCTTTTGATTTTTTTTAAAGACATTAGAAGCTTCAGTTTCACTCCGATATTATTTTTTTGTTCCATTTATTGATGTGTAAAATTTGATATTAGTATTGTTGCCAAGTTTGTTATTTTATATATATATATCAGCTGTTTTTGATTGAAATAATGAACATAAATCCAAATATATTGAAGCGTTTTTGAATCCGTAATTATTTCTCATTCCGAGATAAACTTTTCCTGAACTCATTAGAATCAAGTATTGTTAAATTTACTGCTTTAGCGGTAAAAAAACTATTTGATATTCTTTTTTATACTTTTGAAGTTTTTACAATACATTTTTACTGCATTAACAGTAAAAATTATTAATGCTGGAAAATTCGGAGATTTTTACTCTTTAATGATCTTCTTAAAATAAATATTATATTCAAATTCATCAAGACTGCTGGGACTTAGTACTAGTTAATTGTCGTGTAAATGCTTAAATGTTAATAAATATAAGATTGGAATGTGACAAATGGCACAGATAATCCCATTTCGACAATTATTTTAGCATTGTATATAATCAGATTGGTTTTACAGCTTAATTACATAAGCATTGTTGGTGATTGTACGACATAAGATTGAATAAATTCTTAGCAAGAATGTTGGTACTTGAATTTTACCGCCAAAGCAGTAAAATGATGCCAAATTCATTCCATTTTTTTGATTTATGAACTTATTTGTGTATATTTACTGTTAAAACGGTAAAAATGGAAGATTTTAATCTAGGTGCATTTATTAAAATTCATCGTAAAGAAGCTGGACTAACGCAGTTACAACTTGCAAATCTTGCAGGTATTGGCAAAACTACGGTTTTCGATATAGAGAAA
Organism: Flavobacterium sp. 2755; assembly: GCF_031455715.1. Classification (NCBI taxonomy): domain Bacteria; kingdom Pseudomonadati; phylum Bacteroidota; class Flavobacteriia; order Flavobacteriales; family Flavobacteriaceae; genus Flavobacterium; species Flavobacterium sp. 2755. Next base: position 82,528 of record NZ_JAVDTG010000013.1, on the reverse strand, counting down.
AATAAAGAGTCGATAAGATGGGATAACTTAAAGGCTGTCATAAAAGTTTTAAATATAGATATTAGATTAATAAGTCCTCTAAAAAATAAATTATGAGAAGTGCCATTATTTACGTTCATGACATTAGAGCCGGAATTCTTTCCGAAGATGATTATGGAAAATATCAATTTACATATGATAATGATTATGCCTTAGCACCTGTTTCATTAACTATGCCTGTAGGTCATAGAACATATTCATTTAACGATTTTCCCCCTTTTTTCGAAGGACTTCTTCCTGAAGGAATTATGCTCGAGGGACTTTTAAAGATAAATAAGATCGATAAAAAAGATTATTTAACACAGCTTATTGCAATCGGGGGTGATCTAGTAGGAGCTGTAACTGTAAAAGCAATTGAAAATGAATAGATGTCTAATTACATATGAACCATGTGGTGAAAATTTATACAGTGAAGCAGGTTTGCGAATGCTTTCACCTGATTTAAAAACCCTTGAAAGCCTTCCATTCTCTGCATCAGAATTGAGACAGGAAGCAGCACAACGGGCAACTAAGTTATCAATTCAAGGTGTACAGCCAAAATTAAGCGCGATACTGTCTGCCAGAAACCAGCAGTTTGAGATTGTAGATCAGCACGGAAATTTCATTATAAAACCTCAGAGTGACATTTTTTCTGAATTGCCTGAAAATGAAGATTTGACTATGCGGATGGCCAAATTTTTTGGAATAAGCGTCCCGCTGCATGGACTGGTGTATGGAAAAGATAACTCAAAATCATATTTTATAAAAAGATTTGACCGCTATGGCAAAAACAGAAAATACGCTGCCGAAGATTTTGCCCAGCTGACAGGAAGTTCAAGAGATACCAAATACAATTTTACAATGGAAAAAGTTGTAAAGGTTATCGAAGAATACTGCACTTTTCCATCAGTTGAAAAAGCTGAGTTTTTCAAAAGAATTATTTTTTGTTTTATAACCGGAAATGAAGATATGCATTTGAAAAATTTTTCACTAATGACAAAATCTGGACAGGTTAGATTGACTCCCGGATATGACTTATTAAATTCATCTATCACTATTAAAAATCCTCAGGAAGAAATGGCTCTTACTTTAAAAGGAAAAAAAAGTAATTTTAAATCCGGTGATCTTATAGAATATTTTGGAAAAGAACGATTACAGTTAAGTGATAAAATAATTGATCTTACAATAAGAAAAATGTTTGACAGCACTCAAAAATGGAATGAATTAATCGAAATTTCTTTTTTATCATCGGAAATGAAAGAAAAGTATATTCGGCTATTAACCGAAAGACTGAGCAGATTTTAATTTGAAGAACATAATTTAATAGATTTACAAAGTTAGCTAGCTATTGTGGTTTAATTCATTGATTGAAAGTTGTCATTAACATCAAAAAACGTTTATCTATATTGTTTCCGACAAGTTCCAACTTCCATAATCTGAATGTATTTATCAAATGCATACAGGATGTATTATTTTTTGAGAAGTTAATGACGGAAGTAAGTCAATTTTTAAATTCAGTAGAGAAAACTTTAAAACCGCTGTATAATCATTGTTTATTCTAATATGGTGACAATAAAATGAAAACTTTAGGTCTAGTCAGAAGCTGCTGCTTGAATGAGAAACGAGATTCGGACCTTCCAGTAAGGATGCTCCGCCATTCGAACCTTTGTAGCGAAGTTTTTGATTTTAATGAATTTAGTACTAGGTCAAGGCTTATGCGCCACGATTCTGCCACAAAACTTTGCCTCATGAAATATCTTAAAAACAGCCTTAACTTTTTGTGGCAAAAAAGGTATCCACTCCAAACATTTGTTGCCACGAAAATTAAAATGTCAATTTATGACTATAATAATTCGTTGTAAATGGAGTGCTGTAGTTCTGTTTTGAAATCAAAAACAGTAATTCTTTTTGATGAAAACATAGAAATAAACGGTCTTAACTTTTTGTGGAAAATAGATATCCACTCCAAAAACTTATTATTCGGTAATCGATCTTGTAAACAATTCTTTTTTCTAAGAAGGATTATTTCTCTATCAATAATTTTATCAATTCGTGCTGAAAATAAAAAAAGAGGCTTTTAAGCCCCTTTTGGATTAATGTTTCCCGTTTCCTTTTCCTTTACCATTTCCATTATGGTTCCCATTATCGTGGTGTCCATTGTCTTTTCCTTTATTATTTCCTTTACCGGGCTTTTGACCAATTGTTTTTTGAGGCTGCCCTTTATAACCTTTTCCATATTTTACTTTATGGGTTTTAAAATTATCATAAGGTCTGTCACCTCTATAATCAGTCAAAACTACTTTGTATTCATTATAAAGATCATAATTTCTATAAACATATGGAAGAGATCTGGTTCTAACCCATTTTCCATTATTCAGATAAACATAGTTTGAAGAACTTACATCGTAGTACGTTTCAAGATCCGGCAGGTAATAATAACGAACATCCGGATAACCGGCAGGTCCCCATGCAGGAGGAGTTCCAATATTAACATTTACTGATACCTGAGCCTGTGTATAACTAAAAGAAAGGAATAATATTCCAATCAAAAAATATTTAATAGTTTTCATAATGTTACTTTTTATTCATTAATATATTTGATAAAACAAGAAATGTGCCTAAAATTCAATTTCAGCCGTATCAAGCCTAAACCTGTACTGCCACGATGTTGCCGCAGATTTAATTTAAACCAAAATTGAGGCATTTTACATAAGTAAATTTGTCGAGTTGTTCAATTGTTTAAAATGAGTTTTATAATTCAATTTTAATAGTTAAAGTTATCTAATTTAATGATAAAGACATAGTTTTTGGGGATTATTTTTTTATAAAAAGCGGGTGCTCAGTTTGAACCGGAATCAATTAATTGATCTCTTTTACCAAAAAAAGGGGGCACTTTTATCAGCATTTGAACCATTTGTATTTAGATATACTTTTTTAATTATCGCAGAACGAACCAATTTGTTTTAAATGCCTTTCGGTCTGATATTTATTAAAATTGTCCCATTTTGGAGGGCTACTTGTTTTTTGTCCGTACATAGCATCCAGGCAAATGTTGTTGTCCTTGTATTTTTCATGTAAAACAGCTAAAATTTTAAAGAAAAATTCATCCAGCATGATGATGGCTTCAAATTCTGATTTTAGTGTACTGTAATTAGAATCTGAAGGATTTAACAGCTGCAGCAAATTTAAAAGTTCTTTCTTTTCTTCTTCATTGATTTCAGTGGCATAACCCATTTTTAAGGTTTTAAAGACCAGGTTATTCCAGACTTTGCTGTCATGTCCCCATTGCACATCAGGCAGGTTTAGGGAATGTTCGCAAATTAGAATAATAGAAAAAAGAACATCATTTAAATACGCCGCCGGGAATTCGTCAAAGCTTCTGAATTCGAAACCGCTCTGGTACATTTTTTCCTGATTAAAATCAAGCCCCACTTCCGAAAGCATTTCATATTCCATGTCGGCTTCAATCTGATCACGCCACCAGATGTTTTCTTCTTTTGTAAATTTCAGCAGTTTTCTAAAATTATCGACCTTATAGGTCAGAATTTTACCTTTTGGCATTGATTTGTTATAAGTCCCAACACCTATGTAACGGGACATGGCATTTCGCATTGAACCCAAAGTGAATTTTTTGTCTAAACTGTACTTATCACTGATCACGCCCATAATATCAGGGCTTCCTAGAGTAGATATGAAAAAAGGCTCAAACCACTGTAATAGGTAGATGGCATTAGCATGTGTTTTTTCAAAATGATTATAATCCACAATTCTGCTGTCTTCTGTTAATGACGGTAATGTGATATGAAAATGGTAGGTTCCGTTATTGAACAAAACCAGGTTTTCCTGATTGGTCATAAACATATTAAGGCCGTTGTTGTAATCCGGAAAATTTAATTTTCCGTTTAACACAGACGATTCGTTGATTTTATCCAAAAATAGTTTTTTGGTAGCTTTCAATTCTTTGCAGGAATCAATAATTGTTCTGTTTTCAAAATATTTGGTTACAAATTCAATGGAATCACCATCAAAATGTACAGATCCCATCGTTTTGTTTCTTTGGGTAATCATACTCTGAATGTTGTATGGCTGATCTTCAAGGAAAAGTTCCATGATCGATTTGCCCAGATATGCCGGGTTTTCAATTGGTTCTGCGATCGTCTCACCGGCTTGTGTATCGATTATTTTTTTTACTGGCGATAATGTCTTGTGCTGATAATTGATATCGAGCTTTTCCAGCGAATGACTGTTCATCATTCGGCTTACTTTATAGCTTTCAGTCAGGTTAAAAGCTTTTTTCAGCATAGGGGCCAGGCTTTCGGGTTTATAGCATTTTCTGTAATCAATACTATATTTCTCAAAGCCAATTTTTTCTTGTATAAATTCACCAGAAACTATTAGGGGTTCTTCAAACTGCATGTAGGTTTCGTTTTCCAATCCTATTCCCCAATAATATTTTTTTGTCTGATTGTCTTTCATTTATACTTATTTTCTTTTTTAAGGTTAATTATAATTTTTAAAGCATTATTTCATCTGAAGATACATATCCGGCCTGTTACCATTAGAGACAGGAAACTTATAACGGATTAAGCACATTGCTGCCTCCATTATAAAAGTTTTCATTTACTTTTAAAAATATAGGAATTTGTATTTTAGAAATTTTGCACTTTTTATCGAAGGAAAGAGCAAATAAGGAGTAAAATTTTGTAATAGGGTTACAAAATTACCAGTGTTATTAATCGATTTTGTATCAATAATTTAAGTAAGGTAACGGCTCAATCAAAACTTTTGCTGTTCTTGTTTTTTCTAAGTTGCAAAAGTAGTTTTTTATTATCGTATTTCCAAGTAGTTAACTCGTTGGTAATCAATATTTTTTTTTGAATATTTAACGATACGGGGAATTACGTTTTTATTCGTGATAATAAAAAACATAAGAGGAATACAAATCATCATTCCACCAGTCTTTTCTCACTTCTGAAAAGTAATTGTAATTCAGTTTTCCTGCCTGCGACTGCAGCGGATATACGACAACGCCATTTTCGCGGTACGCTTTATGCAGCTCTGTTTCAGGAACCACGGGAACTATATGTCCGGAGAGACCTTTTTCTCTTCTCTTGGCGCAGATTATTCCAATTCCGCCATGGGCATTTACCTTCTGCTGGATTTCTTCAGCTGTAAACATTCTTTCCCATCCAAAATTTGCTCCCCATTCTAAAAACCAGTCATGTATGGCACTGGAATAGATGCGGTCTACGGTTTGGCCAAATACAGCTTCTACATCTTGTCCCTGTATAATTTTTTCAAGGGATTCGGGAGTCCACCAAACGGTTGGAAGATATACCTTAGCGAAATAGCAATAATCATAAGAGTATACATTGCAATAGGTGTCTTCTACAGTTCTTTGATATCTAAGACTTTTTTCAACGTCCAGTTTATCAATTATTCGGGCAATACTTTCTTTTTTACTCACGGCATCTGTCAGGTTCCTGAAGGGAATTGTAGAATCCATTAGCGGTTTCTCTTTCATTTCCATAGAATCCAGCCGCGATTGCTGGTCTGGTAACAAATTGGCTTTCTTAATCTGAATATTCGATAGTCTATGATCATCTAAAGGTAACGGTGCTGCTGTTACAGTATATTTTTCCATCTTGACTGCTTAAAATTAATTGACCTGACGCTGCTAAATGGATTAATTATACAGCGTAATTTGGTTAGCCAGCGGGTAAATGTAAGGATTTTAAGTTGTTAAAAAGTTTTAGAATAAGACAAATTACAGAAAATTGTATGATTACTTTAATTGTTTTTTGGTCCTTTAAATACAAAAAAGTATACCATTTAGTACGCCTTAGCTTTTGAAACTATGATTACAGATGCTAACGACAATTGTGGACAAAGATAAGGGTGCATTTTTGCACCCATAATTATTTTTTATAAAATCTCTTTTTTGAGAGGTGAATGATATTTTAAATTTGTCTTAACTTTTTGAGGCAGCAAAGGTATCAAGTCCGCTAGACAGGAAGTATAATATGAAATGCGGCTCCTACATTTTCTTTTGCTTTTGAAAAAATTAATCCTTTATGATTTTCCACAATTTTCTTACCAATCGAGAGCCCAATACCGGTACCGGTATAAACTTCATTACTATGCAGCCTTTGAAAGATGGTAAAAATTTTATTTTCATACAGTTTATCGAAACCAATACCATTATCCTTAATTACTATTTCGTAATATTCTACACTTTGATTCAGCACAGGATATTTTTTAATTTGTGTTTTCGAAATTTTGCGTGAACGGATTTCTATTTTAGAAACTGAACCGTCATTTTTACAAAACTTAAGTGCATTACTAATCAGATTGTAAAAAAGCTGGTTCATTTGCAGGGAAACAGCATTAATAACGGGTAATTTCCCTAGTTTTATCTGGACATTATGCTCTTCTATCATTAATTCAAAATCAACGAGAATATTTTTGACAATTACATTTAGGTCAGTTGCTGCAAATTGACTGTCAATATTATTAAGATATGAATAGGCAAGCAAATCGCGAATAAGGGTATTCATTCTGGTGGAGGATTTACTTATTTTCTCCAATAACAGCATTGCCTCCTTTGAAATATTTTCATCCATTTCCAGTAATCTGCTGATAAACATCAGGATTTTGCGCAATGGTTCCTGTAAATCATGACTTGCCACATAAGCATATTCCTGTAACTGAACATTTGCATGATAAAGGTCTTTGATCGTGTTTTCCAGCTCGGTGTTAGAGCTTAATAAATCCGAGGTACGTTCCTGAACATTGGCTTCAAAACCGTCAGAAAGAACTTTTAATCTATTTTCAATAATCCTTCTTTCAGTAATATCTTCAATAGCCAGTAAAATTAATTGTTCCTTACTGGTTTCATTAGTAACCTGTCTGGCATTAAGCAGCATAATACTGTCCCCATAAGGCAAAAGGTTCACCGATATCTGGTAATCCTCCAGCTGTGTCTTTTCGGGAAGTACTTTTTCAAGCATGGCCCGCATCGGAATATTGTCAAAAAGGTGATTTTGTATTTCGTAAATTAGCTTTCCTGTGGCTTCTTCTTTGTCAATATTATATTTTTTTGAGAACGCCCTGTTGATATTTTTTATCCTTAAATTGGTATCAAGCACAACAATAGGTTCCCGAAGGGTAGCTACAATAGCTTCGGTATAATTTTTTGAAATATTAATTTGCTGCTGTTTGTTTAAAAGCTCCTGATTAATTTGCAATAGTTCTTCGTTGCTGGATTGTAATTCTTCTTTTGAGGTTTCAAGTTCCTCATTTAGGCTTTGTAACTCTTCGCTTCCGCTGAGTAATTCCTCATTGGCGCTCTGCAGTTCCTCACTATAGGCTTCCTGTTCTTCGCTTATGGCATTTACATCATCGTGTATTCTGGCTAGTTCTTTCTCTAGTTGTGCAACTCTCTGCAAATTAGGACGCTCACGAATTTCTTCTTCAGAAAATTCCCCTGAAGGCAGATCTTCCCTTATGATAGAGCTTTTATAAAACAAGACTAAAAAATAAGGTTCAGTGGTATCTTCCAAAAGCTGAATTTCAATGGTAATTTCGCTGATTGTTCCCTTATTTTTAAGCTGAATACCTTCTTTTTTTATAAGAGCACCCGTTTCTTTGGCTTTATGAAAGGTATTTCGAAGTTCAAAAACCAGTCCATCGCGCGCCATTTTAAGTAAATTAAAAGTAGGCTTTCCTGTCGAGAGTTCTATAAAGTCGGTTATAGAGCCATTAATATGAACAATGTCCATTTGGTCATTTACTATTACGCTTGCCGGGGTATATCTTGAGAGCAATATAGCTTCGGCACTTTTTCTGAAATCTTCTTGATAAGTTCCTTTCTCACAACGGCAGTTTTTGAATTTTTTAATTTATCATTGCTTCCCGTTATGGAATGTACAAATCTGCCTGAAACCTGTTTTCTGGTATAAATTTTTGCGGCTTTGTCAAATGGCTGGAAAAGCTCCGCGGCAGGAACAGCTGTTTCTGATTTTCCTAAAAGCAAAAATCCATTTTCTTTTAAAGCGTAATGAAAAGTTGCAAGTGATTTTTTCTGCAAAACAGAATCCATATAGATAAATACATTCCTACAGGTAATGAGATCCATTTTTGCAAAAGGAGGATCGGTCAAAAAATTATGAACGGCAAAAATGCACAGATCCCTAATTTGTCTTTTAATTTTATAACCATTTGTATTGGATGTAAAATATTTGGTCAGAATGGTTTCAGATATATTTCGCATTTGAGATTTTCTGTAAAACCCGATTCTGGCTTTGGCAATAGCCACTTCTGAGATATCGGATGCAAAAATCTGAATTTCTTTTCCCTCAAGGTTTTCACCTAAATATTCATGAAGCGCAATAGCAATCGTATAGGCTTCTTCGCCGGTAGAACAGCCTGCAATCCAGATTCGTATTGAATTTCCTTCAGTTACTCTTCCAGTCAGTAAGGGAAAAACTTTTTCTCTCATGATCTGAAATATTTTAGTGTCCCTAAAAAATTCTGTAACCGGTATCAATAAGTCATTGAACAAATCCTCAGGGGCCAGTTTATTGCCCTGAAGTACTTTTAAATAATCCCTTAAAGTCAAAATTTTGTTCAAAGCCATTCTTCTTGCAATGCGTCGGCGTATAGTGGTTTGTTTATAATAGGTAAAATCTACTCCGCTGTGATGGCGTAGAATTTTGATAATTTCCTGAAATACATCTTCATTGTTCGGATCATTTTCGTTGCTCAATAAATCTCTGCTTTTTGAAAGGTCAATTAATTTCTGTACAATTTGTCCTGGTGATAATACATAATCGACAACCCCGGCATTTATTGCATTTTGCGGCATCTCGTTGTTTGAAGCTTCAGTATTTTGCGCAAAAGTAATACCGCCATGTTTTTTGATCGCTTTAAGTCCCAGTGTACCATCCGATCCATTTCCGGAAAGCAAGACGCCATAAGCCAAATCAAGGTGCACCTGGGCCAGCGAATTAAAAAAAACATCTATCGCCTGATTTTTTGTGTCTTTCTGGCGTGCACTTAACTTTAGGACCCCATCAAAAGAGGTAAGCATTTTATTCTCTGGAATGACATAAATATTGTTGGGGGCCAAATGAATATCGTCTGTGATTTCATTTATAGGAATTTTGGCCACACGCGAAAGTAGTTCAGTCAGCATGCTCTCATGCAGCGGATGCAAATGCTGTACAATAACATAGGCCATTTCAGAATCATAAGGAATTGCCTCAATAAACTGTCTAAAAGCTTCCAAACCACCTGCAGAAGCGCCAATACCAATGATGGGGAAATCTTGTCGGGTGGGCTTTGGCAAATTATTTTTCTGGGTATGCATGATTTTAATTTTTAAATAGTAAGTAACATGCATCGATGCATAATCTAAAAGGGTATCATCCTTTGAATGCTAAATTGTAAGCACAAAAGATTCAATTTTAGCATCTTGGAAGTTTTTTTTCCAGTCAGTTTCAATCACTTTTACGATTATTTTTTTTAAATCGCCAAAGGAAATCGGTTTTACAATGTACACATTGGCTCCCAGTCCAAAAGTATTTCTCACCTTATCGATTGTTGTAGAAGTGGAATAAATGGCAATTATTGGAATATTTTTAAATCTGTCGTCTTCCCTGATTTTCTGTAAGGTTTCCAAACCAGATAATATGGGCATGTTAAGATCCAAAAAAATGATATCCGGGATATCAGTATTTTTATCCCCTAGGCGTGCGAGAAGCTCCGGACCATTTTTACAAAATTCAACCGGAGAATTAAGATGAAGATCCGCTATAGCCTGAGCAAAAAATTCCCTGTCATCTTCATCATCATCAGTACATAAAATTCTTACATTCTCTTTAGTTTTCATCATTTGAAGCATTTATACCAAATGTAGTCTTTATTAAAGCGGCAGGGATAAATACAATTGGTTTACTTATGATTTATTACAGGAGTATCCTTTTATTTAGTTGTTATATTGAAAATAATCGCAGTATCATTGATAATTCTACTTATATATAGCTGATTTTAATATTTAATGACACGATTAATTTAGTAAGTTTTGTACTGCTTTTTGTATTTAGCAGACCTTGATTTAGCTGGTGTTTCATTTTTCTAAATGCAGCTGTGCCATGATTCTGTCATATATACTTCAGTATAATTTTTTAAAACTTGCTTAAAATTTTTGGAGTAAAAAGTATGAATTCCGCATGTGACAAGGTATTTTTTCAGTCAGATTACTTCTGTCCTTAATAAGCAATTTTAACAAAATTAGCTGCCCCGGAAAAAAGATAAAGTTTTAAATTTGAAATAGGAATTAATTCTAGTAACAAATCTTTGCAATGGAAAAAGCTATACAATTAAAAGTGAGAAAAGATTTGGATCCCCATCAGCAGCTCACTGTTATTAAGTTAAAAGGAATACTTATATCAAAGGGCTACACAGAAATTATACATATTATGGATTTCGATGAGGATTTCCATATCAATACCTTTGAAACAGCCACCGAGAAACGCAATGAAGTCCAGCAGTATATAGCGGCATTTATAAATTCGGAGAATCTTTCCGATACAGTTTCAATAACATAAGTTAAAAGCTGAAAAAAACCGTATAGACTGCAGTTTTTCATTTCTGAGCTATTATTGCTGCATTCGCTTTCAAGAATGAATTACAGAAGGATAATGGTCTTTTGTAAAAATGCCTATGGAACGGAAAATTTTATCACACTCTCTGAGCTTAACCACAAAATACATCAGGCGGCCAGAGTGGAAAAAAACGGTCAAATTGACCACTCTTTTTCAATTTAAACTGACCACCCAGTTTCGGTTCAAATTGACCACTAAAAAGCTACTTCTTTTTCATGTTGTTAAACCATGGATCGGTATAAAAACTGCGGATTATGGCAAATAACAAACTAGACATGAATAAAATTAGAAAAGTCATTAAATTACATTGCAATGGCAAAAGCAGACGGCACATACCTGAGAGAACTAATGAAGATACAAAGACAGGACGGTATCATACTCGATGACTTTGGACTCCAGGCATTGGACAGCCAGAACAGAATCACACTTTTAGAGATTATCGTGGACAGGCACAACAATGGTTCTGTTATTGTAACCTCACAGATCCCCGTTCAGGGATGGTATGATATAATAGGCGAGAAAATCATAGCAGATGCAATCCTGGACAGATTAATACATCAGGCCCACAGAGTTGAGCTGCACGGTGAATCAATGAGAAAGAAAAAAAGCATAATCAAGGAATAATTATTTATCTATATTTGAAACAATAATTAACACACGAAAAAAAGTAGTTTTTTTAAGTGCTCACTATGCACCGAAATTAGATGGTCACTTTAAACTGGAAACAACTGGTCAATATCAGTGAGTTTATACTGTAATTCGACAAATAGTTTTTCAAAAAGTTGGATTCTTGAAGGATCATATGGGTTCCAAATACCCTGACCTGAGCAACAGGAGAAGCATTGTGCTTCCCCTTATAGTGGAATGGGCGTTTCAGGAAGCCTTATAGGAGCCTATGTCTTAGCTGGAGAAATTAACAAAAATCCAGAAAATTTGTCTTTAGCATTTGAGAACTATGAAAAGGTAATGCGTCCATTTGTAAGAAAAATACAGAATCTAAAACCGTCCTTATTGCGCTTAGGAATACCTAAAACACAAAGGGGAATTAATCTTTTTTATAACGTTACAAAACTGGCTCTCTCTCTTCGTATTCCCGAACTAATTGCAAAGTTTTCAAGCGATGATAGAGACGGAAGTTGGAGATTACCGGAGTATGAACATCTTCGAGAAGTTTCAAATTAAAGCGAGATACATAACAAAGCAGAACACATTACAAAGTACCAAATATTGCAGTGGTGTTTTTGGCACTTTTACAGTTTGCGGTTCTTTAAATTTTATGTTTATTTCCCCAATAGGGGACTTAGTGAATCATTAGACATTAGAATATAACAATTTGGTCTTGTCGTCTCCGTTTATGTTTTTAGCGCGGCCACATCAGGAATTATTTCAGTAGGATTTGCTGACAAAATTGATCGAAAAAAAGTATGAATGTTCTTCTTTTCTGGTTTTATCATAGGTACATTTTTATGTGCAATATCGAACACCTATACGGCATTATTAATTGCAAGAATTCTAACGGGAATTTTTGGAGGAGTCATAAGTTCTGTGACGATGACAATAGTTTGCAATTTGTTCGTTCCTAACCAGCATGGGTAATTTATCAAATGTGTTGGTGGTCAATTTTCCATCTTACATTTGCAGATAATCAGAGATTTATAGTAATATCGCATAAGACTTAAAACAACTTTCGGGTTGTTTTTTTATTTTATAATGGCTTAAATCGAAAAAAAATGGATTTAAACCAGACTAGGGGGTATTTTACTGATTTAAATTTTCCTATATAATTATAGATGCTTCAAAATCAAAAAAGGTTGGATGAAAAGTATTTTTTTTGAACTATTTGCTCTAAGACACAAAGCTAACCCCGATGGCTCGGATATGTGCAACATTAGGGTTTGTTTTTGGTAAAAATTTTGTCTTTCTGTTGGGCATGAGGTGTTCGAACCCGAGAGTTTCCGATTAAAAAATCCGACTTATCTGAACTAGCAGAGCTAATTTTGCTTTTCGATGAATGTCTCATTTACTTGTGCTTTTCCGGGCACTCAATTTCTTTTTTGTTGTTTTCAATACAAATTACTTTTCAGTCTTTTTCATTTTTTTTAGGAGAAATCATAACATTTTATGGTAACAAAGACATTCCCCTTATCTTAAGCTAGGTAAGTTAACAGACTTGTTTTTTAAGCGCTGTTAAATTGTTGACCCTTTTCTGTTATTATATATCAATAATTGTTCTTGTTGTGACAATTTGCGGTTATACACCGCTATTTCATCAATTAATCCGCCGTATCCATTTAAAGGTGAGCCAATTATTATATTTCCTGACTGATTTGAAATATTTACCGTTCCAGTCCATATAAGCACTCCGTCTACATACGTTTGGCTGTTATTATTTCCCGTACCAATATTCAAGATGATTAAGTGCCAAACTCCGTCACAAATCTGCTTATTTCCATGAAGGTTTCCATACACCAGATTATAGTTATACGCTCCTGGTTTAGAAAGAAGCTGTCGGGGATTGTTAGTTGTGTTGTTTGATTTTATCCAAAAGGAGATTGACCCTGTACTGAATTGAAAGGCAGCTGGATTTTGCAGATTAATAAAATCAACAGTGCCATTTAAACTGTAACCTGCTCCCATTAATGCTGTTTGGTTTACGGCAGCACCATTGTTCAGGGCATGATTTACATTTAAATAATCATTGATAACAGTACCTCCAGTTTCCTCCAATTTGTAATAAGCCTGGAGCCCTTCTAGTGGAATTGTTGATTTGTTATCAGTTGCAGCTGTAAATGAGTTGCTTGCTGAAGATCTGTTTCCAAATACATCAATACTATATATATTTATGACATACGTCTGATTTGAATTTAAGCCGTAGATATATTGTCCACTTGCGGTGATATCGGCATAATAATAACCATCAATCCACACCTCATACATTAAGAATGGGTAAATACTGGAAGGAACTGTAAAATTGATCTGTAGTGCAGATCTGTATATTTTTCCCACAGACAAGTCTGTTATTGAATTAGGAATTGTTTTTTCATTTCCTGTCAGATACGTGATGTTAACCCCATGAGCCGAGGTGCCTATAACCAAATCCCCGTCGGGATTTCCACTATTGACGTTCTTTAGATACTCACTAATAAATAACCTAACCAGCTCTCTGCCGTTGGCCCACATAGCTTCATTATTTAGAGCATTTGTTCCTAACGATGTTACCTTAGGAAAATACTGATAGTTTATATTGGGATAGCCGTAATTTTCATTATAAAAACACATAGAACCTATTGAAGTAACATTAGGAAAATAATATCGTGATGTATTACGAGAGCTATAAAAAGCAGAGGCTTTAATGGAGGTCACTTTACCTTCAAGATCGTAATAATAAGTTGGTGAAGATAATTCTGTTGCAGAACCTTGGAAACAATTGGCTGGAATACTGTAATTATTACGTATATGACAGCTGATGTTGCCATTTGTTACTGCAAAGTTTTTAATTGAGTTACTATCAATGGCCAGCTTGACAGCTAAGGAGGGTGCTGTAGTGTAAACAGCACCGATGCCTCCTATATATGTATTTACTTTAAATTTTGCTCTCCCGAATACTGTTTTTCTAAGACCTCCCATGTTATACACCGAATAAGTAAATGTTATTACTGCTGCTTACCTGCTGCATCAGTGTAAAAATGCTTTTTTCACCGATTACAGGAGCGGGGCCCAGCGCCCAAACCTTTGGGGCAGTGATAGCCCATGTGAGTGTGCATCCCGGCAGAGTTGCACCCTCAAATGTATATCCAGAAGGTAAACCCTCTGCCGGTATGGTAATTGTTACGCTGGATTTAAACAAAACCGTTTTACCGTGCCAGTCTGGTTGTGCATTCTGGGAAACTGATACTTCTATCTGCGCTGAAATGTCCTTAAATTCCAGCTCCCCATTCTGGTTTGTTGTAAGGGTTTTGTTTGGCTGATTCTTTTCCAGATCAGCGACGCGGATTCTATTATAGTCAACATTCATTTTTTAATTTTTATTAAGTTAATTTTATATATTGATTCTGTAGGTTCAGATCTTCAGCTGATTACCGCTAGTAAATATCTATCACCTATGTAAGGAATTTACTGCCTGTCTTTACTATGACAGCGGTTTAAGATCACCCTGGTAGTCTTTATTTGATTTTTTGTGGTATATTTTAACACAATACTCCTGGTGGGATTGATGACCAACATCAATTTCATTTCGGTCTATGGTTAATTATTGTTATCCTCCTTGAAATTGTAAAGATGTGTTTAAATGTTGAATTTAAATGATTTCTGCTAAGCGGGCAAACTACGTTGTTATGTTGTTTTACAAGTGTGTTCAGCCACTGTCAATAATTAATTATGGAGATATATCATACAGAACCCATCTATTAAGGTTTTACAAATGAGCTCTGCACAGTAGTTAAAAAAGGTGCATTTATAATTTGCATTGAGAAAATTGGGTGTTACCAGTTTCGAACCTAAACTTCTTGGCCTTATTTTTCTGATTTTCTGTTTTTTAAATCACAAGGAGTCATGAGTCTGCCATGAAAAGTAAACTTGTTAAATATCTTTAAGACCTTAACTTTTGTAGCAAAAGTGAATGACAACTCTAATTTGAGGCACTTTTTCTTACTGCCCTCTGGTCGGTATTTTGGTCATAATTTTTTAATGTTTGAGCAGTCTGTTTTCAAGATTGTCATGTTCATCGGCATAAGCAGATGGTAATTTTGTAATTTTTAACAAAAAAAATGTAAGAATTTTAACAGAGTCAAAGTTTATATTTGTTTAAATAAGAATTTTGGTGTAAATAAAAATAAAATAACAGTTTTTACTATTTAATATTTTATCGTGAAATAATGGCTGATGAGGGTTATGCTTGTAAGGGTCGCTAACAGAGTCGTTGTGCAGATACTTATAGAGCTGATTTTTAGCTACTTCTTATACCTAGTGATAAGTGACATACTGCTTACTCTTTCAGGGATTGTAATTGGGTTTATATATAAGAAGACAGTATAAAAAGTGTTGATTCAAAATAAAATTATGAAAAAAATTACCTTTCTAATTTATATAATTTCTATTCAAAGTTTTGGACAGATTTATGTTGGTGCAAGTACTCCCGTTTATGTAAAAAACCAAGTTCTTTACGTAGGGCAGACTATAAATTTAGCCGCAAATTCAAACTTATATCTGCGTAATTTATCTCAATTAGTTCAAGGTACAACTGGAACTTCAACTAATGTAGGAACCGGAATTATTTCTGTTTATCAGGAAGGAAGCGCAGATAATTTTGATTACAATTACTGGTGTTCTCCCGTAGGTATCAATGTAGCCGCAACCGGCAACCAGAATTTTGGCATTACCCTGCTAAACAGGCCAACGACCTCAACGGCCTCAACTGCTGCGGCAATTCTTCCATTAGCCAATTTAGATGGAATTGCAAATCCGCTGTCTATTGCTTCACGATGGATTTATAAACTTACTAATGCCAATAGTTATTCGCAATGGGTTCAGGTGGGAACTACAACCACACTGGCACCCGGAGAAGGTTTCACAATGAAAGGAACCAGCGGGTCTGACGCTGTAGATCCGGAAGGAACAGGAGTTGTAAATAATCCCGGCGGAACTGGTGCGCAGCGTTATGATTTTAGAGGAAAACCTAATGACGGAAATATTACCGTTACTGTTGGAGCGAACAATGCCTCTACCTTAACTGGAAATCCGTACCCGTCTGCATTACATTTAAATGCTTTTCTATTAGATCCTTTAAATAATGCCTGTACCGGAATTGCTTATTTCTGGGAACAGGACAAAACTATAAACTCCCATTTAATTGCAGCTTACAGAGGCGGATATGCCACTTATTCTCCCGGAACTTTAGGTTCAAACGGAATTTATGTTCCTGCCACTTTTAATAGTTATAAAGGCGATGGTTCATTAAACAATGTTGGTACTTCATCCGGACTTATGCGTCAACGTAAATATGCACCTATTGGGCAGGGTTTTGTAATTAAAGGAGCAGCAAACGGAACTGTAACCTTTAGAAATTCATATCGCATGTTTTACAAAGAAGGCTCAGGTTTGTCTCAATTTGAAAAACCTGCAAAAAACAAAACAACAGCGAAAAGTGAAGAAACGGCTAATACCGAAGAGACTGAAGCTTCTAATGATATTCCGCACATTAGGATAAATGCCATTATCAACAACGAATTTACAAGACAGCTGGCTCTTGCCTTCTTACCAGAAGCTACTGATGGTGTTGACAGGGGACTCGACGCTGTAAGCATGGACAACTTTCCTAACGATACTTTCTTTTTGATGGAAGGAAAAAATTATGTAATTCAAGGCACTAATTTTGACGCTTCCAAACAAATTCCATTAGCGGTAAAAGCGGCCGCCAGTACCACTCTTAAGTTTTATATCCCGGAAGTTATAAACTTTGATCCTGCCCAAAACGTATTTTTATATGATGCCGCAGATGCATCTTATCATAATATTAAAACCGGGAATTATGAAGTTACGATTCCGCAGGGCGAATATACTGACCGTTTTAAAATTACTTTCACAGACAAAACACTGGGCACAAATGAAGAAACTAAAAGTAATTTTTTCATTATGCAAGACAATTCAAATCGCTTATTAAAAGCTTCTAATCCTGATTTTATTCCATTTAAATCATTTTACCTCTACGATATTGTGGGTAAAGCGGTGCGATCTAAAGAGAATCTTGGTGCTGAAGAAAACTATAGTTTTTCTACTTCCGGGTTAAGTTCCGGAGTTTACATTGCGACATTCATAACTGTTGATAATGAAAAAATAGCTCAAAAAGTAATCATTTCTAATGCAGGAAATTAATAATGTTTTTATTGCTTTTCAACTCTCTAAAACCTGAAATTATGAATAATACAGCCTCAAAAAATTACAGAACATTATTACTGCTGGTTTTTATCTTTTTATCAATTATAACAAATGCCCAGATAGGAATTGGAACTGTTACTCCCAATGCAAGTTCGATATTAGATATTACCTCGACAACTCAGGGTCTGCTGACTCCCAGAATGACTACTGCCCAAAGAGCTGCAATAACAACTCCTGCTGACGGATTAATTGTTTATGATACTGATTTAAAAGCTTTTTACTATTATTCTTCGGGTTCAACATCATGGTTAGTAGTAAGCAGCGGTATAAATCCCAGATTAAACTTTAAACGTATCCGATCTACAGATAATTTAGCCACCGTTCTTGCAGCAGAGCTGACAGCAGGCGGAGGAACGAAATATCTTTTAAACTCAAATACATTATATGAAATAAATGGTACTGTTACTTTCAATTTTCCTATAGAATTAAATAACGCTTATGTACACGGTTTAGATTCTAATGATGATATTATACTTAGAACAACAGGAAATATTTTTGAAGGGGCTACAGGCGGAAATATAAAAAATGTTACCCTTAGAGCAGCAACTGGGAGTGTTTTTAACCTAAGCGGAACGGCAGCCCAAAATTTAGTTTTTAGGGACTGTGTCGTTGCCAACTCTGCCAGTGTGGGAACAATATCCGGTTTTGGATTGGTTTTTCTTAGTATTGTCCAATTTACAGGAAATACAACAGGTATCACTTACAATAATATAACACAGCTGCTATTAAGTAATATGGGATGGTTTGGCACTAATGCGGGAACTTACGAAAAACTAACCGG
Organism: Flavobacterium sp. 2755; assembly: GCF_031455715.1. Lineage (NCBI taxonomy): Bacteria > Pseudomonadati > Bacteroidota > Flavobacteriia > Flavobacteriales > Flavobacteriaceae > Flavobacterium > Flavobacterium sp. 2755. Next base: position 64,129 of record NZ_JAVDTG010000013.1, on the reverse strand, counting down.
AACATTTACATTAGTAGAAAAACAAGGTGGTTTCAGCCAGGTTGACGGTACTGCGATAGGATTTGATGTTTCTACATCCGGACTTGCTATTACAGGAGATGCCGTATTAGAATCTGTTATTTTTACCGGTTCAAATACTACAGGGTATGTAAAAGGTTATACAACGGGATCGTATACAGGATATAATTTTACTAATGCATGGACAGTCAGAGCAGCCGGAGTGCCTACTGAAACAGACGCAAATGCTGTTGGTGATATGTCTATGGATTATGCTGTTGGAAGTGGACTTGGAGTCACCTTCAATTCTTCAAATCCTAGTAATATTGTAAAAGTGGGCGCAACCGGTACTCCCACTACCACGTATACGAATTTATTCAGATTCTCAACTGATGCTGCCAATCGATTACGATATCAGGGGAAAAAGAAAAGAATTTTCCAGATATCAGGATCTATTTCTTTTCAGGTTCCTGCAGCCGGAACTTATATTATTTACATCGCAAAAAATGGAACAGTAATCAGCCAGTATAAAATTTATGGAAGAGGTCAAGCGGTTAATGATATAGTAGTACTTCCGCTAAATGCATCAGCCGAACTTGTCAATAATGATTATATTGAGGTTTTTGCACAGCGTTATACCGGAAGTAATGGAGATATTGTTGTACCAAACATGACCATTACTATAAAATAAATAACACGTTCGTATATTAGAAATCTAAAAAGAGAAGCGAAGTGTACAGCCCAAGGTAATTCCGTGCAGGTTTTGATAATACTTTTAAGCTATTCATTAATTTTTCTTATTAAAAATACTGTCTAATTCTTTATGTGAATAAATATTTGTTTTAATTTCTATTGAACTGATAAAATCGTCACGCCTCTATATGCAGTTACAGTATTATCTTTTGCGTAATTATATAATCTTTACTAATTTCTTTGGCATTGTCCCATATCAAAATTTCGATTTAAAAAATCATTGATAGCAGGAGCAACATTTTGAACAGATGATTAGATCAGGAATATCTATGTTTAAATCATTCTGTAAATTGGCGGGCTAACTTTTAGATTACTCAGATTCTGATATTTGATTCTGACAGATGTGACAGAACCAAATATCAGTCACTTAAAAAAAATGATTTTAGATTTTGATTCACATTAACTTTTATCTTTAGATAATGATCTGATTACTTCTTTACGATTGGACAGACCAAATTCAATTAATGTATTCAAGACTGTCCAAATTTCTTCAGCATGCTCCGTCAGGACATAGTACGTTATATCTTGGGTTGGTGCGTAATCAATATTAAGGGTGCATTTTGGACCCTAATTGTATTTAAGGTTCGTCTTAGCTTTTTGTGTGAAAAAGTATGAAATCCAGTCTTTGAATATATCGAAATATGGTACAATAGAAAACGCCTGCATTCTTCTTTGGGATATAAAACATCTAAAGAAATGGAACTAGAATTTTATAAAATTAAAAGTGTGGCATAGGTCTTAAAAAAAAATGTCCGACTTTTTGTTGCAAGTCCAAGAAGGTCCTGCCATATTCTGAAATATTATATTCTACCCTTGGCAAATAAATAGCAGCTATCAACTAATGTAACACACACATTCAATAATTATAAATTCCAGTCTTTGATCAACAACATTAATTAGTAAAGAGTGGCATGGAAATCTTATTAACCTCAAAGACATATAAATAATTAAATTAATTAGAAAGTTAAAATATTAAAAACCTTTCGTATCTTAGAGTAAAGCTATTTTATGGAAGTTAAGATTGAATTATTAGAAAAGACGCTCAAAATTCTTGCTCAAAATCCATACAAGTCATATACTTTAGAAGAATTAACGATGGCTTTAATTCCGGATGACCCCTTAAATCACAATATTGCGTCTGAAAGAGAATATCAAGCTCAAGTTTTAAATACGCTTATTAGGTTAGAGGATGATGGCATGATAGCATTAAATTCAAATACTGATGAAAGCACTATTACCTTGAAAGGATTTTCAAGAGCACAATTGATAATTGTAAGTTAATAGCTTAAATTTGTTTTGTTTTTCATACCTTTGATAAGGTGTTACTTGCATTAAAAATAAGACAAGAATCATCCTAACGATATATGCCTGTGCAAAATAACATAGAATATCTTTAAAACTGACGGAATATTGGGCTACGATTTTCGTTGATTTTAAAGAATATTAAAGAGCAAATAGAAATATTTGCTCTTTTTTTGTTTCGGTATATATTTTGGATTACAAAAAAAAGTGACTCTACTGTTTAAATATCTAAAATCATTTTATTGGTCAGTAAATTTATTTTTTCACTTTTAAATTTAATAATGCATTTTAATTGTCTGGGTGCAAGGGTATAACAAAATACTTGTAGCATCTTTTCTTTATTTATATCAATCAGGTATCAATTTATGAATGCTTACAAATGTTCTAATTCTAATTTCTGAATTTCAACATATGCTTTTTTTGTAACCACATAACTATACACAGCAAAACCCAGAAGATACTTATTAGGGAAATAGTTAACTTCGGAAGTCATTTCAAGAGGCAAATCGTTGATTTTGCAAGAAAATAAATTTCCTTTTTTAGTGATAGTAAGTTTAATATTTTCATCAAAACTGATACCATTATTGTGATATTTTTCAGGTATAGTCAGCATTTTTTTGGATTTACCCATTTGCATTATAGATATCCCCATTTCTTTGTCGAAAATTGGTTTCTCTTTGGGACTATCATCTTTCTTTTCTGTCAAAACACCATATTTATCAGACACCGCATATTTTAAAGGAGTAGTTATAATTAACATTCCTCCGTTAAAAGAGTGCATTCTTTGTATTGTAAGTCTATAACCGTTGCCAATTTCCATAGTAACATATTGGTCATCTTTTTTATCCATTTTAAAATATAGATTCATTGAGAAATCTTTTGAAAAATCAAATTTTTCGACATTTTTATAGGTGTTGTCAAGTTCAAAAAAAGCCATTTTTTCTGAACTAAAAAATGAGGCTTGTGTTTCAGTACTAATTTTTAAAGCACCATTTTCAAGAGTAGTTGGATTTTTTGTATAACGATATCTTCCATCATCTCTTATTGAAGGTTTTGAATTGACCACCCAATTTTTAATATCGTCAACTTCATCGACAATTTTTAATTTTTGGTATGTTTTTCCATTTGTATTTAATCTTGTTAAAGTAGGTGTAATTGCTTCTAGTTTTTTCGCAATTGCTTCTCGTTTAAGTTTAGCTTCTTTTTCTTCCTTTAGAGTTTGAAACACATCTGCAGCAAGTTGTAATACACTTGCATTAATTTTTCCATTAAACAGGTCATTTACTCCGCTTTGATAAATCATTTGCTTTTGCAAATTTTGTTGGTAGGCTTGTTTTTTATCTTGCGGGACAAATGAAATCAGACTACTGTTAATCGAAGATAAATAATTGTCAATTGACAGATTTCCCTGTTTAAGTTTGCCTAATTCTCCAGTAAAGTTGGCCGTTTGTAAAAAGCTGCTTACCTGCTCATCATATCCAAAAACGGCTTCTAAATAATTTTTTGCACTGGTTTCATCTATCTTGCCATCTACAAGTAATCCCTCTAATAAAGTGCCAAAATCCCCGCCGACAGCGTTTTCAAAAGTATTAGTATTGTTTTGTGCATTTACAATACCACTGAATAGTAAGATGATAATTAAGTTTAAATTTTTCATAAATACGTAACGTTTAGTCAATTGATACCGCATTCCATTCCTGTGTTGTAATTACATCTGTGCATGGACATTTTGAAACATTTTCTAGAATAGATTTTAATCCTCTGATAATTGGGGGTAAATAGTTAGAATAATCGGTATAAGTGCATTTAGCTAGTGCAGCCGCACCACAAAACGTCCATGCCTGCACTTCAATGGGGTCGGTTTGACTTAAGTTTAGATACTTGTCATACAATGGGCAATTATCAATACCTGAAAGCAAAACTTCTTCTTTCTTTGTATTACCTCCCTGATACGTGTATAATCCCTCGCCTTGTCCTTTCTTGCCTGCATAAAATTGTGTGTTACTTATCACTCTAACATAAAAGACTTGTGAGTATTTAGCTTCTGTGTGCCAATACGTATTCCCATTTGTATGCACGTATTGGCTTTTACGGTTGGGTTCGGTAATAGTTATAATATCATCTTTATGTTCAACAACTACTGTATATAAATTATCAATACCATTTAATGAAGAATTACCTGTATAATTACCCGATTTCAGCACTTGCGCAATTATAGTGTTCACACCAAATACACAAAAAAATAATAAGATACTTTTTGTCATTTTCAATAGGCTGTTTGTTTTACAATGAAGGGCTGTTTGTTTACATATCTGACAAAACTAAACAAAAATATTTATAATTTGTATATCTATGATTTTAACAAGTCTACCAATAAAGCAAAAATGGATTAAGTAAATACAAACGCACCCAAATGGATGCCATCAAAGCTCATCTCTTTTTAATATAATAAAGTTTTGGAAGTCTAACGAAAATTGGAGAAGAAGAAAAGGGTGGAAATGCACTTTTTATTATTTTTAGTAAATCTCTTTTTTACGGCAGAAAATAATCTTTAAAATCCGCCTTAACTTTTTGTGCAGAAAAGGTATCCTCTCCAAATTTATCCTTACTATATTTTGACTTAAGGAAACTTCTTGTTTCCATTACTTTCTAAAAGATACGAAAATTAAATCATTTTAGATTCTTTCGAAGAGTTAAATCAGTGTTAGGAGCGAAATTTAAGATTTTAATCTTAATAATATGTATACTTATTTAGGACTAGCAAACTTCTGCCATCATTTTCATATTTTTAGAAATTTCTATAGCCTTTCTGTTAGTAAATGAAAGTTAAGTTTTTTTCATTATAGTAGCTGTAGGATTACAACAAAATGTCATTTTGATAGCTTAGAGATGACATTTTTTCATTTAGAATTGTGAAAAAATGTCATCTTATTCCACTGGTATATTTTTTGTTTTTTTTCTAAAGCACACCTTAGTGCACGTTCAAAAATTTATTGTATAACAATTTAAAAATTACTGTTATGAATCTTATTAAAAGAAATGGAAGCCCAATTCCGGCTTTTCAACGCTTGTTTTTTGATGATGTTTTTGGCCGCGATCTTTTCAATTGGGAAAACAACAATTTTTCAACAACAAGCACTACACTGCCATCTGTAAATATTAAAGAAACAGATGATAATTATGAAGTAGAAGTGGCAGCACCCGGAATGAACAAGGAAGACTTTCAGGTAACCCTGGAAAATGATCAATTGCGTATTTCTTCCTCAAAACAGCATCAGGTAAATACTGACGAAGAAAATTATACCCGCAGGGAGTTTAGCTATCAATCCTTCCAGAGAAGTTTTGTACTGCCTAAAAATGTAGTAGACGAGGATAAAATTCGTGCCCGCTATGAAAATGGACTTTTACTGTTGTCTATTCCAAAACTGGATCAGGCTAAACAAAAGGCTCCAAGGATGATAGAAATTTCTTAAAATTTTCATTAATGTTTAATTGAAAGCTGCCCTCTAAGGCGGCTTTCTTGATAATTATTAAAACATGATCTCACAATTATTCTCAGGGATAGCTGTGCTTTCTCTTATAGTATTATTGCTTATTTTACTGCTGCGGCGTTTAAAGCAGCCTTATTTTATTGCCTACATAGCGGCTGGGATACTTTTAGGACCCCATGCATTTAACATAATCCATGAGCCTGATGTGATTAAACAAGCGGGCGAGATAGGGATTATAATTTTGATGTTTTCTATTGGAAGTGAAATTGACCTTGAATATCTTACACGTAATTTTTATAAACCTTTGTTGATTACATTCGTGCAGATTTTGATGAGTTTTATCTGCATGTATAGTATAGGCGCATACTTAGATTGGAAAATTACAATTATACTTTTAACGACTTTCATAATTAGCCTGAGCAGCTCAGCTATCGTATTTCAATACTTGGCAAGGACTGGTGAAATTAAAAGCCAGCTTGGGATGATTACCTGCGGTGTTTTACTAATGCAGGATATTCTTGTTATACCGATGATGTTGACGTTAAATTTTATGTCCGGCAATACTGTATCAATGCAGCAATTGATAAAAGTATGTGCAGGAGGTCTTTTAATGATTTTGTTTTTAAGAGGTGCTATTACTAAAAGACTCTTTAAAATTCCAATGCAGAAAGAGCTTACAGCCGACCATGAACTACAGATTTTTATAGGTTTTAGTATCTGTTTCACAATGGCCTGGATTAGTGGATGGTTTGGCCTGTCAACCGCTTTTGGAGCTTTTGCTGCAGGGATCTTAATAGGACATGATAAAGCAACACACTGGCTGGGTGAATCACTTATCCCTTTTAGGGTGTTTTTTATGTCTTTCTTTTTTTTAGCTGTGGGACTGCAGCTAAATATTAATTTCTTTATTGAAAATGCAGCAACAATTATATTGATCTCATTTACCGTGATTTTTATAAACAGCCTCATCAATACTATTCTTTTTAAGCTGGCTGAAAACTCATGGAGAGACAGTCTTTACGGCGGGGCTCTTTTGTCACAGATTGGAGAGTTCAGTTTTATTTTAATGACTATGGCAGCGGCTTTAAAACTAGTAGAAAATTATACTTATCAGATAACTCTGGCTGTTATTACGCTAACTATGCTGTTAACTACCATCTGGCTCATGATTATCCAGCGGTTAATTTACAGGCTGAGCTAGGGAGTGATCTGCAATCAAATTGAGTTTTATGTAATTCGTTGACTAATGAATAATAAAAGTGGGAACAGATTTATAAAATTGCGCTGTTCCATCTTCATACCCGTGGAAAATTCTTCGACCAGATCTTAGTTCAGGAATATTTAAATTCTATTTCAGTACAATAAAAATTTTATAAAATAACAACTAAATAATGTAAGAATAATTCCTGTGAAGAATTCAAATTTGTGTTGTAAAAAAAATACATTATGAAAACATTTTTTCACAGCAATAGACTCTCTGTGTACTCTTATTGCTGTTCATTTTTACGGCACTCTCAAGGATGAAACAAACAGCTGTACTTAAAAGGGCTTCTTCCTGAAACCTCGGGCAGATATGTCGAAGATTCGAGATTTTGGTTTGAATCCTTCCAAAACTGGCAGAGTGAATTCCTATCGGTATTTGCCGTCTTGATACTGTCCATTTATTTCTGCCAGATTGTATCATCGCAACCTATAAACCCTTGGATGCGTCAAATATGGAAACGGGAGGATAGTAACATATTAAAAAAGAACAATTTATGCCATCAGAAATTATTATCAATTGCAGCAAAGCTATTGCCGATCGAGGCTGGAATATTGCCTTTGCTGAAAGCGCGTCGGCCGGAAGGCTCAGTGCTGAATTTTCGCTTACCGAATATTCAGGAAAAATTCTAAGGGGAGGAATTACATGTTATGAAGTATTTGTCAAGGAGCAGATCCTTCATATTCCTCACAGCCTGATAGAACAGTACACTCCGGAATCCCCCGAGGTTACTCAGGTCCTTGCGGAACGCAGTGCGTATATTTTCAACTCAGATATCACAGTTGCCCTTACCGGGCTTACCACAGCAGGTGGGAGTGAGAGCAGCGAAAAGCCTGTCGGCACCATCTTTTTATACATCATCACCCCTGTAGGGAATATCAAACATAGAGAAGTTTTCTCCGGGTCTCCCGAAGAAATAGTACTGCTGGCAGCTGACCGTGCAGCGGCACTTATTTACGAAAAAATAAGTTAGCAGCAAGATTAGTAATAAGATCAAAATTGCCATGGATTGCGGCAGTGCGGGCCGATCTGGAAAACATCACGGTGTATGGGAAAGAAAATTTCGTGACTACCTTTTAATTATACGCAGACATGGTTAAGTGTGCATTTTTTGCTATGCTTCACTATTACGTAATTTGAATGCTCATTTGTTTATGGGGTAAAATGTATTTACATTTTTTAGAATTGCTTATAAAATGCAGAGACATATAGGGCAGCACAGTTAACTTTACTGAAATCAAAATTAATTTGCTGTTTGTCAATGATCTTGCTGTGAATTTTTGTATTTCCAATGCAGAATTATGTAAGTAAAATGAAGAAAGCCAGCATTATTTTTGGCTTATGTATTAACTTAAAAAACCTGGATTATGAAAAGATCATCAAAAATCGCCGCTTTTGGGCTTGCTCTAATAACAGTTTTTGTTTTTTCATGTAAAAAAAACGAAGCAGCTTATGACAATGTTTCCAATGATAGCATTGATACTACTGTTGATAGTATAGGTCCGGCAATTGACTCCTCTGCTGCATTAAATTCCGGACAGAACGGCACTAACGGAACAACAGGTGCAGTAGGCGAAGGTTCAACAGGATCGGGAACTGCTGGTTCTACACAAAAGGGAAACCAGAATGTTAAAACGGATTCCATTTCAAAATAACACTACGGGTATTGAAGAATTATCCGCCTGTTTTTCTTTCCTAAAAAAAGCCGCAATTAAGCGGCTTTTCATAGCAAGTTGCCTGTGATAATTTTATAAGTTTTATTTTTCAGATTATAAAGTAGTGAAGGGTTTGGTTTGCTACTTTTAATAATTATATAATGGGTAATGTGCTGCCTTTCAGCCTGTAGTGCGTCTCATGAAGACGGGTCAGTGTTATTGTCAGACTGCCGTCAGAGTATGTATGCAGTTATTTCGCAGTTCAACTGTTCTAAAAAACGAAAAAAGTTTAGTAAATTAAAAAATACGGAATATGAAATTTTTAGATTCCAAGGTCCACGGATACATTGATTATGCAAGTGCGGTCCTATTTCTTATAATGCCTTCTGTTTTTAAGATGCAGACGGAGACGGTTCAAAGTATGGTTTTTTACATATTTGCAGTTTTTACTTTGTTTTTGGCTCTCCAGACTGATTATGAACCCGGGCTTTATAAAATTTTCCCATTTGCAGCCCATTTAGTTGTTGATTTTTTATCGGGTTTATTTCTTTTGGTTTCACCATGGATATTTAATTTTTCAGGTACCGTTTTCCTGCCTCATCTGATGGCCGGTATTTTGGTCATGACCACAAGCCTTATCACAGTCAGCGAACCGCAGACTATTTAGATTTAATTTATAAATTCAATTTTAATAGCAGACTGCATTAATTATTATAAAACAGGCAGCTTGCTGCAGCAGTCTTTTTTAATCTCTTTTAATTTATCTGAGATCAAATCAAAAATGAGTACTGCCGTGGTTGAAAACACCAGCATTTTTTAAAATTTCAAATCCTTTTTCAGGTTCATGATTTTTTTATTCCGCCAAAAACAGGCTTATAAATGTTAATTGCGGCAGTTTTTTATTTGTAAAATTTATTCTAAATCATGTAAGATCAGATGATTATAATTGAGTTACTTAGGGTTTCTATTAACTATAAAAAAAGCAACTATGAAAGCAGCAGTTATTCATGGGCCGGGTTCCATAAAATACGATACGGTGGATGATCCAAGATTGGAGGCCGGCGATGATATTATTCTTAAAGTAACGTCGACAGCAATCTGCGGATCTGATCTACATATTTATTCCGGTGGATTTCCTCAGCCAAGACCCATGGTTTTAGGCCATGAGTTTATGGGGATTATTGAAGAGGCAGGAGGTGGGGTAACACATTTAAAAAGAGGTGACAGAGTGGTGGTGCCTTTTCCCATAGCGTGCGGGAATTGTTTTTTCTGTAAACACGATGTTCCGGGAAATTGCGAACACAGCAACCCGGAGCATTATGGCCCGGAAGGGGGAATATTGACCGAGAAAGGCGGTGCCCTTTTTGGATATACAGATCTCTATGGGGGGTATGACGGAGGTCAGGCGCAATACGTAAGGGTTCCGTACGCCAATTTTGGTCCACGGGTGGTTCCCGATAACCTTACCGATGAGCAGGTTTTATTTCTTACCGACATCTTTCCGACGGGATATACAGGTGTGGACTGGGGCGAAATCAAAGGCGGGGAGACAGTAGCTATTTTCGGCTCAGGCCCTGTTGGTCTTATGGCTGCAAAAAGTGCCTGGCTTAGAGGCGCTGCGCAGGTCATTGTAGTAGATACTCTGCAATACCGACTTGATAAGGCAAAAATTACGACAGGATGTACAACCATTTTATGGGAGGACGGGCCCAAGGATGTTGTAGAGCAAATCCGTGATCTAACTCAGGGCCGCGGGGCTGATGTGTGCATTGATGCTGTAGGGTTCGAACCGGATCGAAATTTAGCAGACCGTATAAAGGCGACAGTTAATTTTGAAAAAGGTTCTATAAAAGTATTGGAAGCCTGCATGAGTGCTGTGCGCAGGAGCGGCATTGTTTCCGTTCTGGGTGTCTATCCGGTGAATTACGATAATTTTCCCCTTGGGCAATTTTTCGATAAAGGAATTATTCTAAAAGGCGGACAGGCCCCGGCGCACAAACATATCGATAAACTTTTGGAGTATGTGGTTCAGGGCAAAGTACAGCTGGATGATATAATAACACACAGACTGCCGCTGTCTGAGATTTCACATGCTTATGATATTTTCAAAAAGAGAGAAGACGGCTGTGTAAAAGTAGTTTTGGATCCCTGGAAATAATAAAAAGAAAAATCTGCAGTAGTGCGGATTTTTTTTTGCGGTAGAATGGATGCTAAAGGGGGGCTGCTGTAAATGCTGTAAACTTCACTGCTTATTACCCTGTCTGTTCATTAACCTGAACTAATCCATTAGCTGCGTTCTGGAAGCAATAAGACGGAACAGCGGTTCGTATTTTTTTATATGGGGGTCCAGATTTTGGCTGAGTGAGACAGGTCCAATACTTCCCTGCAGGCAATATAATTTCTGCTTATAGGTAAACATAAACTGCAGCATACGTATCTTTCGTTTCTGATTGGATAAGAAAAGCACTTCTTCTGTCTCAATCATTATGCCCGGCGTCCCGTCAATGGCTACAGACTCTGTCCGCATAAGGATGCTTTGAGGGGGAATCATCCCGGCAACAGACTTTTGGTCCAAAACGAGCGGAGCATCTTCTGAGGCCAGGTCATGGATTACTACCAGTATTTTTTCAGATCCATTGCCGGCATAGCTGGTAAACTGCTGCACCGTTGCCGGCATTTCAGCTTCAGCCGCCCTCCAGCTTTTGGGTATGGGGAGCACAAGGGCAGTATGGTCGGCTTTAAGATGATCTTTTGTTGAAAAGGTTGTTGTATGTCCGTCGATTACTTCCTGATGGGGTGCATCATGAAAAGCAAAAGAAATAATACCTTTCTGAATATCGCCAGATTCGCTGAGTTTCAGTTTAAAGGCGGCCTGTTTGATGAATTCCCTCGCATATTCTTCCTTTTGAACAGGATGTTTTAATTGTTCAAGTGCAAGCGAGCCGATATGCTGTTTGATCTTATTGAATTCCAGAACCCCCAGTTCGTCCTTTAAAAAATGCTCTATATTTTTTTCTGCACGGCCAAATATAACTTTTGAGCTGTTCTCTGCCGCGGCGACGTCATCTTTAAGCCTCGGAAACTCAAGTGCAACTTTTTTAAGTGCCTCCTTTTGTCCCAGTAAAAATGAATAGGTCTCCACCGCCAGGATCACTTTGGACGGGTACTTTTGATGCTGTGCATAACAGCATGCTGCAAAAGTAAAGTATAAGGATAAAAGCAATATTCGCATTTTGTGCTTACTTATAAGTGAGATTGTTTCAAAATTAAAATCTCCAAAAAGCACTGTACTTACATAATTTTCGGACGGGTTTATATAATTTCAACCTTAAAAAAATTCTGTTCGTAAGATTTTAAGTATCTGATACAGTTTATTGCCGGGGGGCTGCAGTGCAAAAAAAGTGATTTCCCAGACATCGAAAGCTCAGTCGGTTCCGATGGATTTCCGGCAGTAAAAATCGTCGGCTGCCGTCCAAAATAACTGCAGTTAAGTTGATGCAGTAAATAAATTAACACTTGTCTTCAGCATATTTTTGCGCAAAGGTATACCGTATGGAAAGGTGATCCATATTTAATTCAGGGCTTTAGTTCTGGAACTTGCCAGGCATTATAGTGTGTAAAGAATATCTCCGAACCTCGGGAATGTTTATTTTGATTTCATTCAATAAAGCAAGACAATCTTCGGGGCCGGAGTGAAGTCGAAATAGCAAATTAGATTTGTTGGGCTTTATATCACTTCATAAAAATACCTGATGAAAAGTTTTTTAGTGATTATTCAATTGATTAAAAGACTGTCTGTATTCCATAGGAGAATACGAAGTGCGGTTTCGGAACAGGCGGTGGAAAGACTGCGGATGCCCAAAGCCTAAATAATACGCAATTTCCGATACAGACATAGCTGTTAGGGAGAGAAGCTCTTTTGATTTGTCTATTACCCTGTTTTGTATGTGCTGCTGGGTTGTTTGTCCGGTATGAACACGTAACATATCGCTCAGATAATTGGCACTAATGTGCAGTTCACTGGCAGCAAACTGGACCGTTGGAATACCATTTGCTGTTAATTTGTCATCTTTAAAATAGCAGTCAAGCAGGTTTTCTAATTTGCTGAGTACATCATTATTAACTTTTTTTCTGGTCAAAAACTGGCGGTTATAGAAGCGGTCACAATATTTAAGAAGCAGATCAATATTGGAAACTAACAGGTCTTGTGTAAAGGAATCCATGCCGGCATCAATCTCAGTATTGATATTTTCCATTATATGCATTATGGATTTTTCTTCCTTTTCAGATAAAAACAGTGCCTCATTAACGGAATACGAAAAATAACCGTAATTTTTAATTACCGAAGCTAGATCATATCCCTGTAAAAAATCAGGATGAATAATCGCAGCTAATCCTTTGATCCTGTCAAGAAGGGCATCTTCAAAGTGAAGTACCTGATGCGGTGCCGTAAAATACATGATACCTTCATCAAAATCATAATATTGCTGCCCGTATTTACATTTTCCTCCGGCACATTCTTTCTTTAAGGCAATTGTATAAAAATCAGTTGTTACTCCCCTTAGTAATGTTTCCTGTTCCAGTTGTATGTCTTCAAAATTAAATATACTGATCAGAGGGTTTGATGGTTTTTTGAGTCCTAAAAACTGATGCAGTGCACTTACTGAGGAAACTTTTAACGGGGTTTTCATTTGGTGAAATTCTGATTTATATAAGTTACCAAGTTACAATTTATTTTATACAGTTAACTGCTCTGTTCTAATCTGCTCTATTCCCCGCTGGTAGGTTGTTACCTGAAAATCAGGGAAACGATTTTTAAATTTGGAATCATCAAATATATTGTCATATTTATATCTGGGAAGTAATTCTTGTAATTCTTCCAGCCTTTCATTGAATAATGCCCCAATTTTAAAAACAAAATTAGGCACTACTGAATACTTTAATTCTTTTCCATAGATCTCAGAAGCCAGGGAGATAAATTCTTTGTACGTTAATCTTCCCTCATCAATGGGAAGATGCCAGGTCTGGCCAAATGCGTCGGGAGTGCTGCCGATTAAGGCTGCTGCGCGGCTGGCATCAGGAGTCCATATCAAAGTTCTCAATTTATTGTCACTTATCGGTACTTTTAGTTTTTTATTTCTCTTTATGTTGTTGAAAATTAAAGTATTGGTAATACTCTGTGTTTTTGCGGGGCCGTAAAATTCGGGAGCTCTGCAGATTACTGCTTCCAATTCGCCTGATTTCATTTCATTTAATACCATTTCGGCCATTTGTTTTCTTATTTTTCCCTTTCTTCCCACCGGAGCAAAAGCAGTTTGCTCAGTAAGCACGCGGTCATCCTGGGGATACATATAGGTATTGTCAAAAAAAACCAGTTTTACTGCGTTGATTTTGCAGGCTTCAATAACGTTTCGTGTGATAAGCGGAAACTGCTTTTCCCACAAATCAGAGTCCATTGGAAGACCCAGGGTAAAATAGGCCGTTTCAGTATCTTTTAAGGCCCCAACTGCGCTTTCTTTAATGGATAAATCTGCTGAAAACAGGGTATCCGTATCGTTTACCTTTTTGGCATTCCTGCTTACAATCCGAATATCGGAAGTAAAATTTCTTTTTAGTTCTCTTGCCAGTTCTTCACCTATCTGTCCGCTGGCTCCTAATATAGTCTGCATAATTTTTTATTTACGTAGCTGCTGATGGCTTATTTGATTGTTCTGTTTTTTTAACTGCTTTATGACAACTTCTGCCATTTCTTTTGAACTGAAAGGGTTCTGTCCTGTAATTAAATTTCCGTCCGTCACTACTTTGGAAGTCATCGGGATGAAAGCTTTTTGATAATCCGGCCCCCTTTCCTTTAAAGCTGCTTCCAGATTAAAAGGCACATTCTTTTTTCGTCTGGCAAGACTTTCTTCAAACCAGCTGAATCCGGTTATTTTTCTGCCTTTTATCAAAAAATCCCCATTGGATAGCTTAGTATTCAAAAGCCCGCCTGCGCCATGGCAGATCGCAGCTACTATTTTATTGTTCTGGAAGTGTGCTGTGATAATTTTTTGTAAAATCGTATTGTCCGGAAAATCATACATAGTTCCATGCCCGCCTGCCAAATAAACGCAGTCAAACTCCTGATCTGCTATTTCGTCCAAATTTGCAGTGTGCTTCAGCATTGCTCTGAAAGCGGCATCCGACCAATATTTTTTTGAGATTTTATCTAAAACTAATGGTTTGAGGCTCTCAGGATCAATAGGAATGCCGCCGCCTTTTGGACTTGAAATGGTAATTTTAAATCCCTGCTGTTTTGCCTTATCATAAATATGGGTCAGTTCGCTTAGCCACAACCCGGTTGGCAGACTGCTGTTTTGGTAACTGCCGGTCCCGGTCACGACAATTAATAACTTTAAAACTTTCATAGTACCTTTTTTACCTCGGGCAAAGTTCGGATATAATTACAGTGTTACTGTATCTCAATCAACTAAATTTGTAACACAATCTCTGCCTTAAAATTTAAATTAGTCAACAGTACCGTTAAAGGGCTGTTTTTCTTCGGTTTTATACAGATCAGTATCGGGCAGGAGATCTGCCTGCCTGCCTGTATAAGGCATATCATTTCCGCTGATCCATCCCACAGCTTCATCCAGGCGTTCTTTTGCATAGGTGCGAAGTTCCCCTGAGGCAATGTAACTGAAACTTTTAGTGAAGGATGCCGCAGTCTGTGTGTTGGTTACTATAGCGGCGCGATGCCACTTTGCTAAATTTCGAAGCCCTATCAAAAGATCTTCAAGCCATGCGGAAACGGAAAAGCCTTCAAGTTGAGTTTCAATGAAGAATAAAAAATTGATTTCATTATTTGTTTCTATAAGTTTTCTGACTGCAGGCAAGATGATGTTTTTGTAATCATCTGCCGTTACTTCGTCTGTCGTACTGAACGCTACTGCATTGGCTGTAGCACTGATTATTTGTACCATATCAAAATAATTAACTAACGATTAGTTTTCTGACCGACATGCCCCCTATTGCCTGATATATGGTCTTGAAGGCAAAATGGACAGCAAAAAAACTACCCGGTGATCTTACGCAGATTATTTAACCCCAGAAGGCTCCTGAACTTTTTCTTAAGGATTCCCTTCCCCGCCGCTGGCGCCATATATCTGTCCTGTGGCGTAGCTTGCATCATTTGCTGCAAGCTGTACATAGATGGAGGCCAGCTCTGCAGGCTGTCCGGGTCTTCCCATAGGGGTTTGTGAGCCAAATCCTTTAAGCTTTTCCATAGTGGCCCCGCCGCTTACCTGCAGTGCCGTCCATACGGGTCCCGGTGCAACACCGTTAACCCTTATTCCTTGTGGGGCAAGCTGTTTAGCCAGCGATTTGATATAATTAGTAGTAGCGGCTTTAGTCTGGGCATAATCATAAAGGTCTTCGGTAGGGGCGTATGCCTGTACCGAACTTGTTCCGATTATCGACGCGCCTGCCTTTAAGTGGGGCAGTGCTGCCTTGATGATCCAGAAGGGGGCATAAATATTGGTTTTCATTGTCCAGTCAAATTCTTCAGTAGAAATATCCAGGATTGAGGCATGGGTCTGCTGTCTTGCGGCATTGTTGACCACGATATCAAGTCCTCCCAATGCCTTTACAGCCTGCTCAACGAGCGATTTGCAGAATGCTTCCTCACGCAGGTCGCCGGGTATTGCCACCGCTTTACGTCCTTCTGCCCTTATAAGCTGGATTACTTCTTTGGCATCCTCCTCCTCAGTGGGGTAATAGTTGATGGCAACATCTGCGCCTTCCCTGGCGTAAGCTATGGCCGCCGCCCTTCCCATACCTGAATCGCCGCCCGTAATAAGCGCCCTGCGCCCTTTCAGGCGCCCGGTACCTTTGTAAGTTTTTTCTCCATGGTCAGGTCTTGGATCCATCTTGCTGACCAGTCCCGGCCAAGGCTGGGACTGCTCTTTGAAAGGAGGCCTCGGATATTTGGTATTGGGGTCTTGATCACCGTTGGAAAGGTGGATCCCGTTTGTGTTTAAGCTGCCTGCGAGCACAGGGTTTATTGCCGCTGCAGCCAGCACAGCGCCCATTCCAGTAAGTGCTGAGCGGCGCGATATAGTGTTTTTAATTTCCATACTAATTAAATTTTGAATTGCCTATATAAATATTCTTATCTGTTTGATAATGAATCAAATATAGCTAATCCCTTTTTAGCCGTCCTTACAGAATTTTAGGATATTTTTTCAAATATTTAACGAAGTCAAAGGCCGCTCCGAATGTATAATTGCTGTTGTGTTCCTTTCGGTACGGCTCTGGCAGGCTCCACAGTAAGGTCTTCGGCAGTCGGGCTTCGCTGTGATGGAGCCTTTAGTGGGCCTATAATGCCCAATAATAAAATAAAAAAAGGCTGGAAAAGTGTAAAAAACTGCAGTCCAGTGTTTTGTAACTTTATAACAAAGTCTTCTGCAGTAAATAAAATTTTACCAAGGCGGGGATTACAATTGATAAAACCGCAGCGTAGCCTGCATTTAAAATCACTATGTTATGAAAGCGATTATACTTTTGGGAACCCTTAAAGAAAAGGGAAGGTCCAACACCCTGACCCTTGTTGAATTCCTGGGCACCTACCTTAAAAAGCAGGGTATTGATTATGAAGTGATCAGAATCGCCGGGCACCATATAGTGCCGGGCACTTATACACACATGGATGTGAAGGATGACTGGCCGGCGATTTACCAAAAAATAAAAGACGCCAAAATTGTGCTCTTTGCCACTCCCTTATGGTGGAACAGTCATTCTTCGGAGCTGCAGCGCTGCATAGAGCGCCTTGATGAAGTTTATGATACCATCCTTGCCGGTGAAGATTCGCCGCTGGAGGGTAAAATTGGCGGGGTAATTATAACGGGCGATTCTGACGGGGTGGAACAGGTCACGGGAAACATTGCCAATTTTTTCTGCAGCATCGGCATAACACTGCCCCCTTACTGCTCCCTGGGAGTAATTTGGGAGGGTCATGCGAAAGGGGCAAAGAAAACCAAATCCCAGCTTTCTGCATATTACCATAGAAATTATGTAAAGGATGCTCAGTCCATGGCAGAATCTCTGGCAAAGGCAGCCGGATAGGATATGTACGGGCACTGGCTGCTGCGCAGCAGTAGAAGGAGTTTTAATGCATATAATCCTCAGAGGGTCTTCAGAACATATTTAAATACTGTAAAAAACTGACAAAATGCTGTAATAACAACTGGGGAACAGCATTGTAAATTTGGGTATCATCTTAAAATAAAAAATTATGAAAACTGCAGAAAAAAATCCAGCGGCAAAAAAAAGCGCCGCCAAGTCGCCGGCTTCAAAATCAAGAAGCACAGCTTCAAAATCAGCTTCAAATGAAGCAGTAAATGCAAAACCGTCGGCAGCTGACGGCCTTAGAGAATTATTCACGGACTCATTGAAAGATATTTACTGGGCAGAAAAAGCTTTGTTGAAAGCACTTCCGAAAATGGCAAAAAATGCAACATCGCAGAACCTGATTACTGCTATCAACGAGCACCTTGCCGTTACCCAGGAGCAGGTCAGCAGGCTTGAAGAAGTTTTCAAATCGGTTGGAGAGAAGGCAGCGGCCAAGAAATGCGATGCTATGGAAGGTCTGATCAAAGAAGGAGAGAGCATTATGGAAGAAACAGAAAAGGGACCGGTCCGTGATGCGGGGATCATAGCTGCCTCGCAAAAGATAGAGCACTATGAAATCGCATCTTACGGTACCCTGGCAGCTTTTGCCGCTACCCTTGGAGAGGATGACGCGGTTTTACTGCTGGAGAAAACCTTAGCCGAGGAAAAACAGGCAGATACAACTCTTACAGAAGCGGCCTATAATACCATTAATTTTGATGCTGAGCAAGCTGCTGGCAAATAATAAGGAGGCGGGTGAAGATAACACCTATAAAAGGCCTGCACTGTTGTACTGTGCAGGCTTTTTTATTTTATATGTAAAGAGCTCAACCGCAGCAGGCTAAATTACGTATATTGAGAACTGCACGGCAAATGCAGTGAAAATAAAAAAGATATGTTATACAAAAATATACTGCTGATTGATGATGACCCCGAGGATGCCTCTCTTTTTTTAGATGCGGTGGATTTGCTGGGCAGGGATATTTCTGTGCGCTGGATAGGCAGTCCGGAGCAGGCGCTGGATGAGCTTAAAACGGGCATGAATGTGCCAGATCTTATCTTTCTGGATTATAATATGCCCAGAATCAACGGGCTGGAGATGCTCGGGAGGATGAAAAACAACAGTCATCTTGCAGGGATAGCGGTAATTTTGATTTCCAGCCCCGCGGAGGAGTTTATGGACAAAAGCCTGCAGGACAGCAGTATCATGCGTTATATCAAAAAGCCAAACAGTTTTGCCGAATTGACATCACTGCTGGATGCAATCCTGTAAAGAGAGAGAGAAACTGACCTATGAGGCGGCCCTGTCGGAGCTGACGGCCATTTCGAAAGAAATAGAAAATGAAACGATCTCGGTAGATACCCTGGCTTCCAAAGTGAAAAGGGCATCCGAGCTTATTGAGTTCTGCCAGACCAGGCTTAAAAATACAGAAGCCGAAGTCACCAAAATCATAAACAGGATGGAAAATCCCGGGACTTGAACGCATTTATATAATACCCATAAAGTTTGGTCGTTATAAATTATATAATCCGATAATGTGAATGCTTAAAATGGTCTTAAGTATTCTATTTTATAGGCCTCTTGCTTATAAGTCCCTTTACAGATGTACAGGGACTTTTTTATATAATGTACGCCGGATCGAAATAAAAAAAGGCAGTTTTTAACTTACATGATCAATTTTAAACAGCAGAAAATTTTGCTTCAGCTGATTTTCGATTTTATAAATTCATCCAGTATATGCTGGACAGAAAGCGAAAGGTCTCCCGCTATCAGCTCGCTTTCCAGTATATAGCGGTCCACAAAACCATCTGCTGCTTTTTCTATATCATTGAGTTTTTTGATCTGGTCCTGCTCATCGGAAACCCGGTATTTGTTTTCAAGCCACCCTCTAAAATCTTTTTCAAATTGCTGCTTTATATGGTCCATTTGATGCGTTTTAAATTATTAGATATAAGCCTTATGTTTTATCATCATTTGAAAAAAACTCCGGTTTTAATGTTATGTATTTTTTTATATTACACTAATATTCAAGCCTGTTCAGAATAAAGCCTTCCAGTTCTTTATCCACTGCTTTATCGCGCTGCGAAGAAGTCAGTATTTTGCTGTAAAGCGTGATATGGTTTTCGTCCAAAAATTCCTCAAGGTCCTTCAGGCACAATAAAAACGAGGTCCCGGCTGTCTCCCATAACAATTTGTTTTCCGAGGAAATGTCTGTGAGCACAATCTTGAAATGCTGTGATGCAGTATTATTTTCGTCCGTTTTAGGCTCAATAGTGATATGGAGTTCAAAATCATTGTCTATGTCATTATAGGAGCCTGTTAAAAAGTAAGCTAAAGTCATAATAATTGTGTTGGTTTTTAATTATCAGCTGTTTGCTGTAATGATGTATGTTTTCCATTATTTTTGCTATTAGAAGTTAATGCGTTTAAAATTAGATATATAGTGGTAGTTTTTCTTATAATAAAATAAGATATTTTTATCTAATTTACATTCGAATTACAGAGGAAATATCAATTATCTCAACTGCTAAACAGGTCAGATATTCAAATAATTTCTATATTTGATTGGAAAAAACATCAATATTTTTAAATTAATTGCAATGGAAAAGGAGATGAAGCTGAAGGTTCGAAAAGAACTCGATGCAAGGCAGCAGTCAAATATTATCAAATTAAAAGGGAGCTTAATCTCAAAAGGCTATACAGAGATTATACACATTTTGGATCAGGATGATGAATTCCACATCAATTCTTTTGAAATTGAAATGGCAGCGGCAGGTGAAGTGCAGGAGTATATTACAGCATTTATTACCAGAGAAAACCTTCAGGACAGTATATCAATTTTTAAGTAAGCACCGGCAGAAAGATTTAAAATTAGGCTAAAAAAGCACACCGTCATTAAAAGGGCACTTTATTAATTTTACAATACAGCAAGTTAAAACAAAGGCTGCATTACAGCCTGTTTTATGAGTGAAACGGGAGGCATTACAGGCCGATCGTAAATTATAGTTATTCCCAGAATTTCCACCTTTTTTTTCCCTGAGGACCGTGGTGGTTTTGATCATTAGTGCCGGATCCTGATGTGTCCTCAAAAATATCCCGATCAGCAGCAGGCAGATCATTTTCTAAATCCATAAAGGGATTTGGGGCAGATCTTAACTGCTCCTGCAGCTCCATTACGGAAAAATCAGTGCTTTGTTCTGACGGGGTATCCTCGGCATGGGTGAGGTGCCTGAAGCTGAAATCAATCGGCTTTTCTTTTCCTGTTTCAAAAAAATGAACGATATACTGGTTCTTTTCGATATTTATCCCTTTTATTTTCCCTTTGTTCCAAACCGGATGCAGAACCAGATCACCCTCTTTGAAGGCAGTGTCATTGTCTCCCTGGGCATTATTTGGTTTTGTTTTACTGCTTTGGATAATTTCCTGCGAGAGCCTGCCTTTTCGGATATAAAATTCCTCACTGATCTCAAATAGAAACCTGGATGGGTATTTATTAAGGCCGGTTGTGAAATTAAAACCTTCCGAATCGGTCATGTAAAATCTTTTCTCGGCCCGGGTAACTGCCACGTACATCAGCCTTCTTTCTTCTTCAATGGCACGTTTTCTTCTCTCTTTAATGGACAATGCACTTGGCAGCACCCCTTCGGTAAAACCGCAGAGAAAAACATAAGGAAATTCAAGGCCTTTGGAGATGTGGATGGTCATAAGCCTTACCTTGTCCTGCTGCTCGGTATCGGCATCCAGATCGGTATACAAAGCAATTTCCTGCAGGTACTCGATAATGTTCACCGGAGCATTATTTTCCTTTTCCAGCAGCAGCATTGAATTAACAAGCTCCTTAATATTCTCCAGCCTGTCCTCATCGCCGTCTTTGCGGTAAAGTTCAGAGAGTCCGCTCTTGTCCAGTATGATTTTTACCAGATCCGATATGGATTTTGTTTTAGCAGTTTCACGGAGATCCTTAATCAGTGCCAGAAAATCCAGGGCACCTTTTTTAGCGAGTTCTTTATCGGCTGCATTTTTTTCCAGTGCCTGCAGCAGGGAGAGATTCTGCTCTCCTGAGAGAAGGCTGAGCCTTTCGAGAAATTTCTTGCCCAGACCGCGCGAGGGCTGATTGTGCATACGCAGAAAAGAAAAGTTATCCCCCTGAACGATAAGTCGTAACATCGAAAGAACATCCTTTATTTCTTTTCTCTCAAAGAAACGGATTCCTCCAAAAATGGTATAGGGAATATTGTCTTTTATAAGCGCCTGCTCTATATTTCTGGAAAGATGATTGGAACGGTACAATATGGTGATATCAGAGTACGAGGCCTCTTCAGACTGCAGTATTTCTTTAATTTCAGAAGCTATCCACTTACTTTCTTCAAAATCATTTTTTCCGTGGAAGTGCACCACTTCAAAACCTTCAGGCTTGTCGGTGACCATATCCTTATCCACCCTTACCGTATTGTTTTTGATGATATGGTTGCCCACTTTGAGAATATTAGGAGTGGAGCGGTAATTCTGGTTCATGATGATGGTCTGAGTATCAGGAAAGATAGTGTCAAATTCCACCAGATATTCCGGCTTGGCACCGCGCCATTCATAAATAGTCTGATCGGGATCCCCGACAAGAAAAAGGTTCTGATGTATGCGGGACAGCATTTCCACCAGATGAAACTGGCTTTCGGAACTGTCCTGTGCCTCATCAACCTGAATGTAGTGCAGGTTTTCCTGCCATTTTAAAAGCACATCGGGATTACTGTCTAATATAAAGGCGGTAAAATGGATCAGATCATCAAAATCCAGGGCATAATTGCGTTTTTGTTTGTCCAGGTATATCTGGAAAACGCGGCTTGATAACGAATCACTCTGGTCGGGTTCAAAGCTTTTGTTTTCAAGTATATAACCAAGGTAATTTGAAGTGCTTTTCTGCTTGGAAATAAAGCGTAAAACCTGCTTGAAAGTCAGGTGTTTGGAATTGATCTCAAGCTCGGTGAAAACATCCCTGAGTATGCTTTTCTGGTCCTCGGCATCCAGTATGATAAAATTCTTCGGATAATGTATTTTGTTGATTTCCCCGCGCAGGAACCTGACGCAGAAACCGTGGTAGGTGGTGATAAAGCTCACATCATAGGTATCCCCGATAAGTAATTTTACACGTTTTTTCATTTCCTGTGCCGCCTTATTGGTAAAAGTAACGCACAGTATGCTGGAGGAATTAATACCCAGCCTGTCTACAATATAGGCAAATCGGGAGGTCAGCGCCTTTGTTTTTCCTGATCCTGCCCCGGCAATAACCCGTACGTAGCCTTCCGTGGTTTTCACGGCCTGCAGCTGGTTCGGATTAAGATTGTCTAGAATCGGGTCAATCATTTTTAAAACGGTATTTTTTTTGATCTATATTTACTTTGCTTTAAGCAGACTGATCAAATAGCCTGTCCTACAAAGTTATGCAATTAATTTGAGGTGAAATGATCCCGGTAAATAATTGCTTTTACCTCATATAAAGAATCCTGAAGAGAATCAGCAGTGTAAAATAGTACATAACTCTCTTCAGGATCTAATGGACACCCCTTTTTTATTATGCTGTTTAAAAACAGCTTTTGGGAAAAGGATTAATTATCTTCGTCGTCTTCAACGGCTTTCTCCTCATCCAGGGTTCTTCTGTCGGCATCCGGATCCCGTTCATCGGGACGCGGGTTAGGATGTTCCGAAGTATCGCTGTGTACTCCTGTGGTATCATTTTCATGCTGGTTGACAGCGGGATCTTTTTTCTCCATCAGCTCTGAATTTATGGAATCATCTGCCGCGTGATAGGTACGATCATCCTGATCGTAGGTATCGAAGTTTTCTCTTGACATAATTTTGTTTTTTTATTATTTAAAGTTTAATTAATTGTATTTAATATGCTTATTTAAAGTATTGCTTAATATTAAATGCTTAAGTATTAAATACGAATAAGTACTGTAAAATCTTTACAATTGTGATAGTTTAGAAGGATCGGCAGCCTCTTCCATGCTCTTTCCTTCGGGATTGTGTTTAGGTTCTTTTTCCTTATCGTGCCATGGTCCGTCTTTAAGATGTACCGTTTCTGCGGCACTTGCCCCTGAAGATTCCTGATCTGAACCGCTTGGAGCGTTTCGAATATTTTGATCTTCGGATTCGTTACGAATTTCTTTATTCTTGATGCTTTCCATGATTTTCGGGTTTTTCATTTTTCTCTTTATGATTTCTTAAGAGCTCACGGGCCTGTTTGAGGCCTGTGGCAATTGCGATTCCTTCTTCCGCACCGTCCAGAAGCAGGGCATTGGCTATTTCCACTGCTTTTTCCCTGAGTTCTGGCGGCTGGTTCTTGTAAGATGGGGGATAATCCCCGTTATACCAAGGCATGATATCAGCTGTTTTGTGCCAGATGTTCGCTAAAATCTTCTACACTGGTGCCGGCAGCCCTGACAGCATTTTTTAAAACTTCTTCAGGGACATTTAATTTTTCGGACCAATATTGAATTTCCTGCGGTTCTGAAATGTTGATATGTGCATCATCCGCTCTTCCTGTGTCTGCATTATTATCCTCCATGATTTTCATTTTTATAGTTTACCCAAAGTTATGATCAGGAAAAAAAATCCCGTTATATTATAAAAGACGATTTTTATAGGATTGCAATGATTTGCAGGATGTTATAGGATATTTAAACTGTTAGATCAAGCACATAATTTTATGAACGGACTGTAATGCAATTAGCAGCCAGTCATCCTAAAAGGAGTGCCCGGTTCTAGTTTTCTTTTACCTGCCGGAAGGTAAGGTTGATCCTCGGCAGCACGTTTCGTGCTGTTTTGGGTACCTGATGTTCCCAGCAGCTATTGGTGCTGCCGGCCATCAGCAGAAAGGTGCCGTGGTGCAGCGGGATTTCTATCGGCGCAATATGTTTGAGTGTTTTATGCCGCAGGCGGAACAGGCGCGTCTCCCCGAAAGTTACCGAGGCGATGTTCATGTTTTTATTGCTCGATGAGGTTTTGTCACTGTGCCATCCCACGCCGTCAGTCCCGTCCCGGTAAAGGTTAAGCAGTACGGCATTAAAACGGATCCGGGTTTCGTTTTCCACACGCTGCCTGATCTCAAGCAGTTCCAAAGGCCAGTCCGGATTGGATTTTCTCTCTGGCCTGTTGGTATCGCCGTACCAGGAAATCATCCTTGGGGCCGTAACCACTTTATCATACATGGGCATTTCATATTCCCGCCAATGAGTGGTTTGATATAAAAAATTATAATAGTGATCGGATTCTTCTTTATTAAAAAAATTATCGATCAGCAGCAGGTCTGCGTCGGGCACATCAAATATTCTTCTGCCGCCGTTTCCCGATGAGAAAATTTCGGTGTCATTAAAAAGCATCATTTTTTTCACATTTTAGTTGTACTTGTTTTTATTTCAGCTGTTCATTTTATGTCTTGGAATATTGATTTCATGTTCCTGAGGATAAGGGGCACGATGGGTCATGCTGACATCTTCACGGAGTTTCTGCTGCATTTTATACTTCCAGTCATTTTCATGTTCATACCGGGGATCAGGGATAAAAGGCATTTTAGCCATTTTGATAACGGTGATAGTAGGGAAGTGATAATCCACCTCTACATTGCCCAGCAGCAGATAACAGCCTCCTCCCTGGAAAGGGTATTCCTTTAAGCTTCCCGTGAAATGCGCCGTATCAAAAAGTTCACCCTCGGCATCTATCCAGGTTCCGAAATACATGGCGCCCATTTTAGTGGGCACATGTTTGCGTGAGATCAGGTAGGCCAGCATGCGCACCTGTTTTTTACGATGCAGCAGTAAGTCCTTTGCCATCACATCCCCTCTGAAGGAAGTCTGCAGCAGGTCAAACGGGGAACAGGATACCGGAAAGCCGATAAACTCAATTTCATCAAAGGCATCTTCGAAGCGGGAGCGTTCCAAGGCGGGAAGCTTAAACTCTTTGGCGGGTTCCTGAAGAAGCTTCAGGCTGCTGCCGGGTTTGAAATTAACCAGCAGAAGTCTGGAGATCACCAGAAGCTGGTTTTTGGTTTTGCCGGTGAAACGGAAAGCCCCGATAAAAATCAGGATCTGCACCCCTTCAATGCCGATCGGAATACGGTTGATGAAATCCTCCAGTGATTGATAATCCCCATTTTTCAAACGTTCCTCTTCAATCATAAAAGCCGTTTTGGATTCGAGCCCCTGCAGGTGCATAAAACCCAGATAGATGTCTTTTCCGTATGTTGTAGTTTCATAGCTGCTTTTATTCACGCAGGGGGTATGAATCACGCCTCCGGACATCCTTGCTTCATGCACGTAGACTTCGGTACGGTAAAACCCGCCCTGATTGTTGATAACAGCTACCATGAATTCGATGGGATAATTCACTTTCAGATACAGGCTTTGATAGCTTTCCACAGCATAAGATGCGGAGTGTGCCTTGCAGAAGGAATAACCTGCAAAGGATTCGATCTGGCGGTAGATTTCCTGACTGAGCGCCAGAGGATGTCCCTGGGAAGCACACGATTTAAAGAAATTATCCTTTACTTTCTGCAGTGCGGCCTTGGATCGTCCTTTGCCAGACATGGCACGGCGAAGGATATCCCCATCGGCGGCCGGAAGCCCGCCGTAATGCTGTGCAATTTTGATCACGTCTTCCTGATAGACCATGATACCATAAGTCTCTCCGAGCTGTTCTTTAAATACAGGATGGAAATAATCAAATTTATCGGGATGGTTGTGGCGGTAGATGTACTCTTTCATCATTCCGGACTGTGCCACCCCGGGACGTATAATGGAAGAAGCGGCCACCAGTGTCCTGTAATCACCGCACTTCAAACGGCGCAGCAGACCGCGCATGGCAGGACTTTCGATATAAAAACAGCCGATTGTTTTTCCTCTGGAGAGAAATTCGTTGCAGAGCGCCTCGTCTTTGGAAATGGAAGTATCACGGATGTTAATTCGTATTCCTGTATTTTTTTCAATAATCCTGACGCTGTCATCGATATGTCCGATACCGCGCTGGCTCAGGATATCAAATTTCTCCAGTCCGATATCCTCGGCAGTGTGCATATCGAACAGCACAATAGGGAAACCCTTTGGGGGCATTTCCAAAGGTGTGTAATTGGTAATGGGTTCTTCAGAGATCAGGATTCCGCAGGAATGCATACTGCGCTGATTAGGGTATTTTTCGAGCATCATCCCGTACTGCTGCACCTGTCGGACCACTTTATTGGAAGGGTGAAGGTTCATCGGATTTTTGGCCAGGGCATCGAGTTCCTCTTTCGGCAGTCCGAAAACCTTGCCGACTTCACGAAAAATCGAGCGGTATTTGAATTCCACATTAGTACCGCAGAAAGCCACATGGTCTGTCCCGTAACGAGAGAATATGTATTCCAGAATGGTATCACGTTCTTTCCACGACCAGTCAATATCAAAATCAGGAGGGCTTTTGCGGTTCAGGTTCAAAAAGCGCTCAAAATACAGGTCTAGTTCCAGGGGACAGATATCGGTAATCCCCAGGCAATAGGCGATAATACTGTTGGCCCCGCTGCCGCGCCCTATATGCATAAAGCCCCTGCTGGTGCTGTAACGGATAATGTCCCAGGTAATGAGGAAATAGCCGCTGAACTCCAGCTGGTCGATTACTTTCAGCTCTTTTATCATTCTAGCCCCGGCCTGGGTATTCTCTTTTCCGTAGCGCCGCTCAAGCCCCTGATGGGCAAGGACGGTCAAAAGCTCGATATCGGCCTGACGGCTGTGGGTAAAGTATTTTTTATTTTTAGGAGTAGTAAAATCAAATTCAAAATTGCACTGTTTTATAATGTACTCCGTATTGGAAATGATCTGCGGGTACTGCTGATAAAAGAAGCGCAGTTTCTCCAGCGGTATCATCACATCCGATTCCCTGCAGAAATCTTCGGGTTTAAGTCTGGAGCCTAAAACATTCAGGTCTATGGCACGCAGTATCTTATGAAGCTGATATTCGGTTTTGGTGCGAAATGCCACTGGCTGGAGCACCACCATTTTATGCTGCCTGCTTTTCCACTCTGATAAAACCAGTTTCTGCAGCTCTCCGGGCTGAATACCTATGAATTCATTCTCTTTTAATGCCTGAGGCGCATTTTCAAGGGGATAAATAAAGTAAGTATCTGCAATATCAGGGGCATTCAATGGCAGGGGAGTCCCGTCAAAATTATGGCTGGTCAAAAAACGGTTCATGCCGGCAAGGCCTTGCGCATTCTTCGCCAGTCCGATATAACGCAGCTGATGCCGGCAGCGGAATTCCATCCCTACAAGAGGCTTAATTCCTGCAGCATCGCAGAGTTTTATAAACTCGTAAATTCCCGTCACGGTATTGATATCGGTGAGTGCCATCGCCTGGACACCCAAAGAAACAGCCAGCTGCACGAGCTGCTCAACAGGAATGGTGCCGTAACGCAGGGAGTGGAAGGAATGGCAGTTGAGATACATGGGATCAGGGTTTGCGTTTTAAAATTTCATTTTTGCTGTTGGGTTTAAAAGAAGCCCCCGCGCAGCGCATTACCGCGTCAAAGCCGTAGCGGTTTTTCATCCTGTCCATAGCCTGGTAGAGTGAAAGCATTTCCTCGGTATCATTGAAAAGATCAATCTGATAGGTGCCCCTGACAAGACCGCTGAATGTAACTCCGATAAGGCGCAGTCTCATTCTGCGCTGGTATAATTTATCGAAAAGATCCTGCACTGTCTTGGTCAGGATATGATCTGCCGAAGTACGCTGCTGCAGACGGCACTGCATGGTTTCTGTATCAAAATTAGCGTAGCGTATCTTTACTTTTACAGTGGATGCCAGCCACGCCTCGGAACGCAGCTGGTAAGCCAGTTTTTCCACCATGCCCAACAGCACCGTGTTTAACATGGGGATGTCAATGGTATCTTCCGGAAAAGTTTGCTCGCTGGAGATTAACTTTCTTTCCCTGTAAGGCTCCACCGGGGTATTGTCAATGCCGTTGGCTTTTTTCCAAAGCTCGATCCCATTTTGTCCGATCATACGCTGCAGGGCTTCTGCCGGCATCTCAGAAAGGGTCTGAATTTTCCTGATGCCGATGCGGGAGAGCAGCTGAAAAGTCTTTTCCCCGACCATCGGGATTTTCCGGATGGAAAGCGGATTCAAAAAAGACTGCACCAGATGCTCGGGTATCTCCAGGTTCTGTTTCTGTTTGCCTTCGCCCGTACCGATTTTTGATACGGTTTTATTAACAGATAGGGCAAAGGTGAGCGGCAGGCCGGTTTCCTTTGTGATGCGCTTGGCGAGCTCATCGGTCCATTTATAGCTGCCGTAGAATTTGTCCATTCCGGTAATGTCCAGATAGAATTCATCGATGCTTGCTTTTTCGACTATAGGGGCTTGCTCCTGAATGATTTCCGTAACCTCATGAGAGAGTCTGGAGTACAATTCCATATCACCTTTCATAATCCTGGCCTGAGGGCAGAGCTTCATGGCCATATGGATGGGCATGGCCGAGCGTACCCCAAACCGGCGGGCTTCATAAGAGCAGGAGGCCACAACACCTCTCTCGCCTCCGCCGATAATCAGCGGAATGCCGTTAAGCTCAGAATTGGTCAGTCTTTCGCAGGAAACGAAAAACGTATTCATATCAATATGTACAACTGCCCGGTTCATCCTCTATTCTTTTATACAAAAAACAAAATTAGCACAGATGGTAACAATTTGCTGTTTGTAATATGTTATAAATGATAACAAAATTTAAAACTTCTTGTTTTGCAGGTGCTTCAAAATATTGAAAAATACGCTTCGTGTGCTTTTATTCAGAATTTACGGCAGGGCAGATTAAAGAAATATTTATTGATGAAGAGGTACTGTTTTGAGCTTTTAGGTTATTATTGCTGGAAGCTGTTTTTAATGCTTTGCTTGGAAAGAAAAAATAATTATCTTTGTAAGATTGAATTGTTCCACAAATATTCGATCGTTTATCGGTTTAAAAAGGCTTATTTTTTTATATAAACCCCTGCAGATTTAAGATGCATAGTATCTTGCTGCACTATAAATTTGAAAGCCATGTCACAGCACCAAAACGCACAAAGAATTATTTATCTTGCAGACGATGATGAAGATGACAGAGTATTATTTTTGGATGCGCTGCAGGATTTG
This sequence comes from Flavobacterium sp. 2755, assembly GCF_031455715.1. Classification (NCBI taxonomy): domain Bacteria; kingdom Pseudomonadati; phylum Bacteroidota; class Flavobacteriia; order Flavobacteriales; family Flavobacteriaceae; genus Flavobacterium; species Flavobacterium sp. 2755. The sequence continues at coordinate 34,381 of NZ_JAVDTG010000013.1, read as the reverse complement.
AATCTGTCTGTTGACCTTCTACAGGCATCAGACGGGCAGCAGCTGCTGAACGCCCTTTACGATGCAGAGCATCTTCCTGAAGTCATTTTCCTTGATATTAATATGCCGGGCAAAAACGGTTTTGACTGTCTTACCGAAATACGAAATGCGCAGGGGGATTTGAAAAAGGTTAAGGTCATTATGTTCTCTACCAGCAGCAGCCCTTCCAACATCAAACTTTCTGATGAACTCGGGGCGGATTTTTATGCTGTAAAGCCCAGTACATATAAAGGTTTAAAAGATATTCTCATACAGGTATTGGATAAGGGGCTCAATAAGAAAAGTAAAAACAAGAAAAAATTCCTGCTGGTTTAGACTTTAAAAAGGAGTCAAAAGAAAAAACTGCCGCTTGAAAGTACAGCAGGTCGGCTTTCATCTTTTAATCTTTATTTTCAAGCTAAAGCGGAACGCTGCTTCATTTTCTTATTCCGGCAGATTTTCTGTTGGGAGCTGCTGTGAAGCTGTACGTTTCATATGCAGGTAAAAATCCTTAAGGTGCCACCAGGCCGGGCACAGCTCCAGGGGACCGCTAAAATTACGGATGCCGGTATAACAGCTGTTTAAAAAAAGCTGTGAATCTGTAATTTTAGCCCAGGGTTTCCAGTCTACTTTCTCAGTAGCAGGCGTGTTTTCAAAATAGCGTTTTATTTCTTCGGGAGTCATAGGGCAAAATTAAGAAAAAATATACCTCAGTCAAGAAGTAAAGCCTTGTTATTGCTGCAATACGTGTGTTTTTTAACTATAGTTCCCCCGCCAGGCTGAGCCTCACAGAATTGCCTTTTGCAGATAACGGTTCCACAGCTATTCCAGACCAGATAATATATCCATAAGATTCCTCAGTAGGATTTAGGAAAGCCGGCAGTATTTTAAACATGGCTTGCGGTCTGCTGTTTCCAATTTACTACTCAATGCCTTACTTGAATTACATCAAAAGGCAGCTGATCCATTAAGTGTTAAAATTATGCTTATTTTTTATAATTGTTTTTTATTGTAAATAAATTCGTATCTTGATGTAGTATTTGAATCGACAAACGGCTGAAAAAAACGTTGTACGCCTTACAAGGGTTTGTTTGTCCAGCTCGTATCTGTTTTCAGCCATTGATTTATTAAATACGATTATAAAATTAAATATCATCAATAAGGAAAAAAAACAGACATCATTTTATCTGTATTTTTAGTTTCAGAACACTTATAATGCTGCTGTTTTCTGATCATGATATTTAAAATTTAAAGAAAATCAGGTATCCTCATAAATCTTTTTACTATTTAAAATTATCGTATCATGAAAAAACTTTTTCCATTACCCACAGTGTTTTTTTCTATTGGATTGGTTCTTCTGCCTAATTTCGGGCCAGTCCGCAGCGCTGTTCAAAATCCGGTAACTCTCAGAAGCCTAATATCCGGCACTGTACTGGAAGAGGAAAGACACCGCGTCTGGCTTAATCTGACCAATACCCAGGGGCTTTTCAAACAGATTTTGATTGGATATGTACCGGGAGCCACCAACGGATGGGATCAAAATTACGATGCCCTTACAATGGATGCGAACCCCTATGCGGATTTTTACAGCATAAACGAAGAAAGAAAACTTGTTGTTCAGGGGCGTGCTGTGCCATTTGATACAGCCGATGCTGTTCCACTGGGATACAGGTCCGCAATTACGGGAGACCTGACTATTTCCATTGATCATGCAGATGGGGATTTTCTTCATCTGGATGTTTATCTGGAGGATAAGCAGACCGGTAGTATCCACAACCTGAAAAATGGCGGCTATACGTTCTCCACCCAGACAGGGACTTTTCAGGATCGTTTTGTAATTCGATACAACGATAAGACCTTAGGAACAAATGACCCTAAAATTATCACCCGGCAGATCAGTGTGGCCGTTAAAGATAAAGCCATCCAGTTAAAATCCTATCAGGCCGCATTAAAAGAGGTCTGTGTTTTTGATATTAGCGGAAAATTACTTTACCGCAGCCCCAAAACCGGAACATCGGAATTAGAAATTACCAGCATTAAGTCAGGCCCTCAGATGCTGCTGGTTAAAATTACCCTGGAGGATGGATATACCCTGACAAGGAAGATCCTTTTTTAGGGTATCGAACAGAAAAAAACAAAGCCGGCCGCGCGGATATCAAATGGATTCCGCCGGCCTTTTTTTATGCGGGAGCGGAGCACATACCGTTTAATTCCATCACAAAGGCCGGGCACAGAGGTGCGGTGCGCCGCAAAAAATTCCCCCATAAATGCAGGACATCTGTCCTGGAATACTGTAAGTTTATTGGGGAATCCTGTAAGCCAAAGTTCATTATACTGTTGTAAATTTGTATAGATACTGGTAATGCTGCTGTTTAAATCAGTCAGAAAATAACAGGGGACCGGCGGGGTTCGTCTGGAGGTTCTGTCCCAAATGATTTAGTTAGTTACCGCATACCATTTCAGGCAACCGCCGGCCGCCGAAGACTCCCTTTTTAGGGAGTTTTTTTCGTTTAACGGCATAGTCTTCCGGCAGAGCGCTAAAAATGTATCGTAAGGGCATCCTCGATATCAAGGATTTCATAATTGGCAGACTGTCTGTTGCAGAATATGATCCTGTCCTGGTACATGTGATAGTATTTATAGTGAGGCTTTACAATGATTTCGTTTTTGGAAATTGATAAGTCCAAAGAGCCCATCCTTGGCACACCAGACCCCGTCCTCCTGTTCGCCCTGATAATAATACATCAGTCCTGCCGGGTTGATCACAAATAAATCATCCTTAAAGGTGTGTCTGATCCAGTTGTATTGAACAGCGATAACGGGGTTTCCTTGATGATCAAAAATGTCCCATTTTCCGCCATTCAGAGTATAAATAACATGCAGCAGCTTCTGCTTGGTCCGATTCATAGTCAGAATAAATAAGGTCATAAAGCGGCGGAATTATAATGTTGAAATGCTCATCCAGCAGTCCCTGACTGCCAATCATAGCCATAGTACTTATTAACCGTCTGCTGTAAGAGAAATATATAGATTTAAATTCTAAGTGTAAATCCACTGTATTGTGAAATGAAATAAAGATAAAAGCCCGTCAGATTTAACATAGTATGTTTGATCTGCGGGCCTGTCCATAAACATAATCTTCCATTTTATGCTTATCAGTATGGGTAAAATTAAAACGGTTTAAACTGGGAACTTTTGTAAATATCAACAGCAGGTCTGCATTTTTTGTTATATAATTTTTATCGGTTATTATATAATGATAAGGCATTGCGATTCTTAAGAAAAGATATAAAAGATAAAAGATATAAAACGATATAACTATTTTGAAGTCTCAAAAAAAATCTTTTAAATAAGAATTTTAAAATAGATAATAAAACAAACTGTGGCTCGTGGTATAAAAAAATAAGAGCCACAATCCATTACATTATTGCTATAGTCCAATCTTATATATAGTTTAAAGCGCAGGCTTCAAATTTTGTTTATAGATAACTTACTGCTGATTTGTGTACATGAAATAAAAGTTTAATTTTACCTTTGCATTTATATATCTCCTTCTTACTTGTCATTACCAAATAATCCTTCCTAATTGTGTCTACACTGTGGACACAATTGGACACTTATAAAGTTATATTGTCATTTTATTACAATTATTGAAGTATACAGTTTCGAACCTAAGCTAGACAGGCTCGTATTTTACTGGATTTCTTGTTTTTGAAAATACAATGTGTCACGATTTTGCCACAAAACGCAGGCTGGTGGAATATCTTTAAAAACAGCCTTAAGTTTTTGTGGCAAAAAAGGTATCCACTCCATCTGTTTAAAAATATTCGTCTTCAATAAGTTTTGGAATAAAATAAATTAATTCCATTATGGTATATTGTTTTGGAAGGACATAATTATTAACAATAATTGTCGGCGCAAACATTAGGTTGTTTTTCATATTTGACCAAAATTGTTCACTTAAAATTTTATCTAATTTTAATTCAGTTTCGGTTGAAATTTGTGTTAAAAATAATTTCTCATCATTCTGATCTTTCAACCATTCATTTAAAACTGAATGAAATTTTTTTCTCCGTATTTTATATATTGAAATAGTGATTGTCGATGTATCTTTTCTGATATTTTAGGACCATGATCATTTTTGTTAAAATTAAAACGAATATCAATACACACATCATTATAATTATTTAATAAAATTTTCTCTATAATAAGAGGAATATCTTTACAAAGATTACTAAAACGGATTAATTATCATTATAATTATTATTTGATTACTTTTTGAAATGACATCAGACTTATTCTTTTAATTTCAATCCATACCGGTTGTTAGATTAGAGTTAATTGCAAAAGATTTTACTATCTATTTTAATCAGACCTTTAATAGTGATGGAACTTCTGTCAGTATTTGAGTTTAAAAAAGATATGACCCCGATCATTCAAAAATATTAACGCATCTAGAGTATTGCTTGCTTTTCGTTTTCATTCGACAAATCGTTTGTAAATACTGTTGTAAAGATACTGACTTGATTAAGAAGACTAGTCAACTCTTCTATAGTACAGTTCGTTCCGTACGTATCTGCCGGCAAATATCTGCAGAACTTTTATATAAAAAATTAGTAATGTTCCATAAAATAAATCCTTTATCTAAATTTACGAAAAACTAGCTCAATTTAGATTGTTTTGAGTATTTAAATTAGCATTTATAGCTATTTGGTAGGTATTGCTGTAATTATTGTAGGGGCAATTGGAATCAATTTGAACTTTTAAAATCCAATTAAAGTCAAAAGATATCCTACTAGTGAACCTCCTAAAACTATAAAAGCACTATTGATTTTCTTGTAATTAAATGTTATGATAATACTTAAAAAAGCGATTAAAATAGTTCTCCAATCTATAATAGTTTCTTTTCCCATTTCTAAACAAATAGAAAGTATAATTGCTATTGAAGCAACATTTATAGCATCTAAAAATGTAGAAAACAATTTAGAATTCCGAATTTTTTTTATCATTGGATTTAATAATGCAACAAAAATAAATGATGGTAAAAAAATGGCAATTGTTGAAATTAACGCTCCTGCAAAACCATTAATTTGATATCCAATAAAAGTTACTGCTGAAAAAACTGGACCAGGCGTAAATTGTCCCACTGCGATTGCGTCAATTAATTGTGTTCTTGACAAAAGTCCTGTTGAAACTAATTCTGCATCAAGAAAAGCGAAAAGCACATATCCACTTCCATATAAAATGGCCCCAATTTTTAAGAAAATCAAGAATAAATTTAAGTTTGTTGGAGAAACTCTACTGGTGTTTGAAATTTGGAAAAGTGTAAGCGGAATAAAAGCATTTATGCTTTTATTCCTGTTTTGTTTTAAATAATAAATGATTAATGCCAATATTCCTGCACCAAACATTAAAATTATTTCATTGTAATTTAGAAGTGAAAGCACCAAAACTATGCCTGCAATAATTCCTAATTGAATTGTTTTTAAGGATTTTTTTGCCAAAGGAAAAATTGCCGAAAATATAATGACAATAATTGCTGGTTTTATTCCATATAAAAAAGGTTGTACTTCTGGAACTTGTCCATATTCTTTATAAAACCAAGCAAAAAATCCTGTTATGATTACAGCTGGAAAAATAAAACAAATTCCCGCAACAATCAATCCTTTCCAACCTGATTTTTCGTGTCCAATGTGAATAGCCATTTCGGTACTATTGGGACCGGGTATTAAGTTTGTTGCTCCAATTAAGTCAAGAAAATGTTGTTCAGTAAGCCACTTTTTTTTAACAACTACTTCATCCTGCATCATTGCAATATGAACTGCTGGGCCGCCAAAACCAATAATGCCAAGTTTTAAAAATAATTGTGCTATTTCTTTTAAATTAGTTTTTCCTTCCATTTGGGCTAATTTTCTTATCCAGCGACCATTTTCCTGCACCTTCTATCAAAAGAAAAACTCCACCCAGGAACATTGCCCAATCGGTTCTACTGCCGTGAAGCATTTCCCAAAAACCATCATTTTTAAGAACTTCCACTTTTGTTGTTGCCATTGCAACAAGCATAATTATAATAAGTGGAATACTCGCTAAACGTGTAAAAAGACCAATTAGGATTAACACGCCACAAAGTATTTCGAAAAAACCAACAAAACTGCCTAAAAAATCTGGAGATGGTAAACCTATTTTAGCAAATCTTCCTGCACCTAAAGTATCAGGAAATAAAAATTTTTGTATTCCTTCGGAAAAAAATACTGCGCCAACTATTAAACGTATTAAAATAGTTGTTTTTGAATTGTCTGTATGCACTAATTTTTGCAACATAATTAATTTTTAATTTGAAAATATTGATTAGAGAAAGGAGGTTTTTTAGGAACTACGATTACATTATATTGGTGATTTGCAGATTGATGACAAGAATTACAAGAATTGGTTAGGTTCATATAATTTCTCTGAAATATTTCTTTATTCTTTTTTAATATAGAATTACTCAAGATATTCATTGATAAATTAATCATTCCAATTGATTTAGTTTCTTATAAATAGAATTATCAGATAAATTTTTCGAAAACGCATTGGTTGTAGGAAGGACCACTGCAGCCCTTAAGAGGCTGCCATTTTAAAAAGTTTTTTCTTTTCATAATAGTACTAATTTGATGATAAGGCCTAAAACAGCCGCTATAACAATAATATAAGGTTCTTGTATTTTCTTTATATAAAGTAAAGCAAAAATACTCAGAATAGCGATAAGAGCTGTTGGAAGGTCAATCATGCTTCTCTTGGCAATTACAATAACAGATCCTACCAGCGCACCTACTACTGCTGCAGTGATACCATCGACAAAGGCTTTGACAGGTTTATTTTGTGCAATTTTTTTGAAGTAGGGAGCCATTGCAATGGTAAATAAATAACAAGGTAAAAATGTTGCCAGTGCTGCTACCAGAGCGCCTAGGAATCCATCAACCAAGTAGCCAATAAACCCTACTGTTATCACAACAGGACCTGGCGTAATCATGGCCACGGCCACAGCATCGAGAAACTGCTGTTCGGTGAGCCATTGATTTTCTATAACAACACCGGAATGCAGGAAAGGGACAATTGCCAGTCCGCTTCCAAAGACAAAGGTTCCTGCTGTAGCAAAGAAAACAGCTATTTTGGTAAGTGTTGTGCTTTCATAATCCCAAAAGGCAATTGTAAAAAAAGCCAGTGTGTTTATAGTTTTAAGGTTCCACCATTTAGGGGGAGCTTTTATGATCATATAGAGAAGTCCTGCGGCGACAAAAAGTAAAACCTGTTCCTGTTCGGTAGCGTAAGTTATGATTATGGCAAGGATAAAAAATAACCACAACAGCCATTTTGATTTAAAGGATTCCGGATTGAATTTACCGATGGATTTTAAGGTAAGTTTATAGGAACTAAGTGCAATAATTCCAATTACAGCTGCTCCAATACCATAAAATACAGCTTGTATCCATGATAGACCGCCATATACTTTGTAGACCATTCCCAGCAATACCACCATAATAAAAGAAGGAAGTACAAAAGCAAGCCCGATCAACGTAGCACCCAGAAATCTATAATGGACAAATCCCAGATAAATTCCCAATTGGGCAGCCAGTGGCCCAGGAGCTAATTGCGCCAGTGCCAAGCCTTCTCTGTATTCTTCTTCGGAGATCCACTGACGATCCTCTACCAGATCTTTATACATATAGCCCACCAGGGCAATGGGACCTCCAAAGCCTATGGTGCCAAGTTTTAAAAAATAGAGCATTAATTCTTTTAGACTATATTTTGGGTTATCGATCATGGTCCTGTTTTATTTTAAAAAGCGATTCCAAATTGAAAGCCTGATGTAAAAGCAGCAGTCATTAGCAAAACGAAGAGAAAGTGGCACAGCTAGAAAGCAGCAGCTATTACTGTTCTTAATTATCGTTTTATTAAATACGGGTGTTATCCCGTATCTGCCGCTTGGTTCGAAAACAGCCCTGAATAGAATGGAATATCTAAATAACATTGTTTTGTTTTTATTATAAAAAACAAAATTATATTTATTACACTGCTATAAATAGTATCCTGTTTACTTTTTGTATATGGATTACTTTTTTTTTACGATAAGAAGACGGTTTTTTACCCGCGTGTTGCTTGAAGATTCTCGTAAAATGACTTTAGTCTGAGAAACCGGTCATATACGCTGTTTCGGACTATTGGACTACAATGGCAAAATATGGATCTGGGATTTATGAACTCAAACCAGCAGCGTATAACCACTTCTGGCCCCGATTTTTATACTACAACAAACTATATTTATGAAACAGATGTTTTTCTGTTAAACTTTAGTTATAACCTTAATAAATTAAATAGTAAGACTAAACTGCCCTCCAGTGAATTAGGAGAGAAGGAATTTTAGAACTAATCCAAAAATATTTCGAATTTTAAAAAATCATAGACAATTCGTAACAATATAACCCTGAAATCATTGACATTTTATTAGAGAGGAAAATCATGACTGAATAAAAGAATACAAGATGTATCTTATATTTTATTCTACATATTCAATCAATATATAAAAGTTAAGAATAAGCTATTTCGAACGGTTCTGTCGCATCTGGGAATAACTTTTATAATTTTAAACCCATTGAAAAATGAATACTAAAGTTCATTGTTATTCAAAAGATATAATTCTTCAGGCAGTATATTTCAAATTAAGATTTACACTTAGTTATCGTGATGTTGAAGAAATAATAAAAATTTGGGAGTGCTTGTGGATCATGCCACGATCCAACGCTATGTTTATAAGTTTGCACCTTTCATTGAGTTAGAGATGAAGAAGAGAAAAGGCAGAGTAGGGACGAGCTGAAGATTGGATTAGCCCTATATAAAAGTATAAGGTCCAAATCGATCGATTTCTTAAGTAATTACAAAAGATGTAACTTTGAAGAAAAATAAAACAAACTATGAAAACTGCTAGATTTTTCAAATACTTATTATTCACTACTTTATTGATGTTATTTGTCACAAGTTGTAGTGTTCATAATGTTCATAACTCATCTTCAAACTCGGGGAAAATTCCCCCTGGGCAAGCGAAAAAGATGTCAGGAAGTAAGAGCGCAAAAGCTTACGCACCAGGTCAACAGAAAAAAAACTAAGCAGTCCTTAGTTACTTCTTTATTAGCCCCGTTCATTTTAATTGGACGGGTTTTTTTGTGACCAGTAAGAAATTAGAGGTGCATGATTCGATATCTTTTTTATATATTAATTAGATGTGGATATGCTTATGAAAATTGCATACATAGTTAAGGGTGCATTTTTGCACACTTAACTATTTAAATACTCTAATATATTCCTGTCGGCCGCCCCACTGTTTTGAAAGCCGGCGAATTGTTTTTCTCTCTTTTTTTTGCTCTTTTGATCTGTACTTGTTCTGCTGTCTGTCGAAGGCTTAATTTCCATTTCCAGCAGCCTGCTTCCGTTTCCGCCTTTGAAATGCGAGGAAGCATATTTGCGTTTAATTCCATCACAAAGTTCGGGCACGGGACTGCGGTTCGCCGCAAAAAATTCCCCCATAAATGCAGGACATCCGTCCTGCTTTATTGCGTTGCTTTCTGCGCTCGCTTTCCTATGCCCGCGGGAGGTGCTGTTATTAATCTTAAATAGACAGTATCATGAAAACAACAGAAAACAACAGCTGGAAAACCGTATCAGAAATCGACCTGATTTACAAAACCAAAGTTAAAAGCTCCGAAAGACCTCTCATTACTTCTTCGAGATCTGCCTGGGAGCTTCTCAGGGACTGCTGGGATCCGAATAAAATTGAACTCATCGAGCAGTTCAAGGTGCTGCTGCTCAGCCAGTCCAATAAAGTACTTGGCATTTATGAAGCCTCTTCAGGAGGCATCACCGGAACTGTCGTAGACATCAGGCTGCTTTTTGCGGCAGCCCTGAAAGCCAATGCCGTAGGGTTCATCATTACCCACAATCATCCCTCGGGAAAGACAGTTCCTTCAGAAGCCGACAGGGGCATTACCAGAAAGATCAAAGAGGCAGGAGAGCTGCTGGATATCAAACTGCTGGATCATCTGATCCTAACAGCAGACAGCTATTATTCCTTTGCGGATGAAGGCGCCTTATAGCGCCTTTTTCTGGTTTTTTTATTCTTTTTATATTTTGGTTCGGCCCATGCCGTTAGGGCTTGGAATACTGTAAGTTTATTGGAAAATCCTGTAAGCCAAAGTTCATTATGCCGTTGTAAATTTGTATAGATACTGGTAATGCTGCTGTTTAAATCAGTCAGAAAATAACAGGGGACCGGCGGGGTTCGTCTGGAGGTTCTGTCCCAAATGATTTAGTTAGTTACCGCATACCATTTCAGGCAACCGCCGGCCGCCGAAGACTCCCTTTTTAGGGAGTTTTTTTCGTTTAACGGCATAGTCTTCCGGCAGAGCGCTAAAAATGTATCGTAAGGGCATTCTCGATATCGAGGATTTCATAATTGTCAGACTGTCTGTTGCAGAATATGATCCTGTCCTGGTACATGTGATAGTATTTATAGACAGGCTTTACAATGATTTCGTTTTTGGAATTGATAAGTCCAAAGAGCCCATCCTTGGCACACCAGACTCCGTCCTCCTGTTCGCCCTGATAATAATACATCAGTCCTGCTGGGTTGATCACAAATAAATCATTCTTAAAGGTGTGTCCGATCCAGTTGTATTGAACAGGGATAACGAGGTTTCCCTGATGATCAAAAATGCCCCATTTTCCGCCATCCAGAGTATAATAACATGCAGCAGCTTCTGCTTCGTCCGATTCATAGCCATGACCCGATACCGCGTTTCTTTTTTCGTATACCAGAATAAACTTTTCTCCTTTGGAAATAAGGTCATAAAGCGGGGGAATTATAATATTGAAATGCTCATCCAGCAGTCCCTGACTGCCGATCATAGCTGTGTCATCTGCATAGCCGCTGTAGAATACCCCGATATCGTAAACCGTATAAAAGGACTGACTGTTTGCAAAATTAACCAGTCCGTATTCAAGGGTTTGAAGCAGCAGTCCGTTCTGGTCGTAGATCCAATACATACTGCCTTCCATATCTTCATCTTTTTCGTTATCGATCTGTTCTCTGGCTTTGAAAATTTTCAGGGTTTTATTGTATTCAATTTCTCTGAATTTTAGAGGGATGATGATCTCAAATTTGGAATTAAGGATACCCTCGTAATCATCAATAGCGGCCAGATAGCTGTTTTCATTGATGTCCCTTAGGGAATCATAGACGGCAGGAACCAATACCTCGAAATTCTCATTGAGCACACCTGTCCGGGTGGTCTTGAAGCCGTCGGGCTTATCTCTCAGCCCGCTGAAAAAAAGGATGTTTCTTTTAGTCTGGGAATGATGGATTGAGTAGTATTTATGGGTATCTATCAGTATTTCTGCCGTTTCCGAAACTTTCAGCACTCTTGTTCCGGCACCCTGATCATTATAGAGATTAAGTACAACGAATCCTCTGGTATTGCGGAATCCAAAAAACTCCCCGTATTTAAGATTGAGTTTATGGCAGATGAGATCAAAAATCTCCCGGGTCTGCTGCATTTCAGTCTGTCTTTCTTCAAGGCTTTTACTTCTTCTGGGCTCATAGGGTATTGGAATGGTTATTCAAAAATAGCATAAAAAAACCAATGGAATTAATCTTCCAAAAACAATAAAACAATCCGTCTTTTAGAAATAAAAAAGCCGTTAAAACTTTTGTTAACGGCTTTCTGTTTTCTTTTTTTTACCTTTTTTTCCCTGCTCCCAGACTGGCAAGTTTTTCGCTCAGTTCGGTAAGACCGGCCCTGCTGAGACAGTCCGCTGAAAGCTGTTTTAATTCGTTAATATTTTCTTCTGCAGTGCGCTGCAGCAGCACGGAAGGGCTGCCTTCATTTTCCAGCAGGCCGCGCTCGATTACATGGTGCAGCAGCAGCACATTTTTTCGTGAAATCTTCAGATCAATCCTCACCGGTTCATTCATGCCCGGGATACTCAGTATGGTATCAAAAACCTGGGCGGCATCATTTTCTGTCAGCATAATTCAGTTGTTTTTAAATTAATAATTGGATCTTCAAAGATAGGCAGAAGCTTTAAAAACACCCCGTTCAAAATATGGACGGGATAGGAGCAATCCGTCTGCCTTTTCTACTTTCGCTGTCAGGATCCTGTAAAAATGGATTTTTTGGATAATTGCTTTAAAGAAGCGGTAAGACTGCCCCGTTCCTGCAGTCGGCCAGATGTCCGTTTGTTTAACAAACGCATCCGGCTGCCCTTTGCTCGGAACTCGCCGGCAGTGAAACCGAAAGAAAAGAGTTTAAAAAATGAAAGGGAAAGAAGATGGGAAAAGAAATTTTAAACAGAACCCGCATTGCGGCGGTGCGCTTTACCGCCGCGGAATATGCTGCGCTTGAAAGAAGATGCAAAACTACCACCTGCAGGCAGATGAGCGAATACCTAAGGAACTGCCTTTTGCATCAACCGGTGACCGTCAGACACCGGGACGCCTCGCTGGATGAATTTATGCTCGAGTTCATCCGTGTTCGAAAGGAGCTCAGTGCCCTGGGAAACAACTTCAACCAGACCGTAAAAAAGCTGCATACCCTGCAGCAGACCCCGGAGTTCAGGCAGTGGATTTTGGATACCCGGGCACAGCGGGAAACATTGCTGCTTGAGGTGGAGGAAATCCGCAAGATGACAGCGAAAATAACCCAGAAATGGTTGCAGTGATAAAGACCGGGCATTCGGTGCAGCGTGTTTTAAGCTACAATGAAAACAAGGTGAAAGAAGGAACAGCCCAGTGCATCGGGGAAGGCAATTATCCTGCTGCTGTACAGGACATGAACCCGTCCATGAAATGCAGCAGGCTGGTGCAGCAGAATGCCCTGAACGCAAATGTAAAAAGCAACAGTGTGCACATCTCACTGAACTTTCATCCTTCCGAAAAGTATTCCAATGAAAAGCTGCTGCAGATAGCCGATGCCTATATGGAAAAAATTGGTTTCGGGCAGCAGCCCTACCTGGTCTACCGGCATGATGATGCGGGGCATCCGCACATCCATCTGGTTTCCATTAAAGTCAGGGAAGACGGCTCCCGCATTGACATGCAGAACATAGGGAAAAACCAGTCGGAAAAAGCCAGGAAAGAAATCGAAAAAGACTTTAACCTGGTAAGGGCAGAAGGCAGGAAACCCGAAGATACTGCTCTGGTAAAGCCGCTTGCTGTGAATAAAGTTTCCTATGGCAGAACAGAATCCAAAAAAGCCATGGCAGGGGTGCTGCAGTCCGTGCTTCTGCATTACAAATACGGCTCACTGGCGGAGCTCAATGCCGTATTGCAGCTTTACCATATTAAGGCGGACAGGGGCAGCGGGGATTCGAGGATTTTTAAGAGTGGGGGGCTGGTCTACCGCATACTGGATACCGATGGGAAAGCCGCAGGAGTTCCGATCAAGGCCAGTGATTTTGCCATCAAGCCGACCCTTGCTTTTCTGGAACGCCGTTATGCGCTGAACAGCGGTGAAAAGAGCTTTGAAAAGAAGCGGATACGAAGCGCAGTGGATACTGTTTTTCTGCGTAAAAATAGGGAGATGGGGCAGCTGGTTTCCCTGCTTCAGAAAGAAGGAATAGCTATGGTGCTGCGAAAGAGTGATACCGGACAGCTTTACGGTATTACCTATGTGGATCATGTGACCCGGTGCGTTTTGAATGGCAGCGCTTTGGGGAAAAATTACAGTGCCAAAGGTTTGCTGGAACGCTGTGGTGCTGGTTTGAAAACAGGAGATACTGTAGAGGTTAGAAAAGCTTCTTATCAGGATTTTAAAGGGTGCCGGCAGACGGCTTTTGAAAGCGATTCATCCGGTATTGTAAGCAAAGGCACGGAGGCGCTTTTCAAGCCCGAGCACCAGGCCGATTATGTGCCTGCGGCACTGAAACGAAAACGCAGCAGAAAAAAGAAAAGAGGCCGTACGGACCTGAATTAAAAGAAAAAAATAATACTAAAATACTGAAGCCATGCAGACGGGAGAAAATGAACAGGCGCTGAGAAAAATAGTGGACATGACACGGCTGATCAGCATCCTGCTGCTGCTGGGACACTGCTACTATTATGGTTACGGGGCTTTTAAATTATGGAACCTTACAGGGGAGCTCGGGGATAAGATGCTGCAGGGGGTATACCGGACAGGACTGTTCGGAAATTTTTATATTTCCAAGCTTGCGGCGCTTGGTTTTCTATTACTATCGCTGCTTGGGGCGAAGGGGAGAAAGGATGAAAAGCTCGGGTTCAAAACGGCGCTTTATAAAATAGTTTCAGGAGCAGCGCTGTATTTTCTGAGCGGGATTTTCCTGATCATCGTTTCGTCTTTTCTGTATGCAGCGGTGCTGTATATGATCGTGACTGGTTTGGGATTTCTGCTGGTGCTCTCGGGAGGGACTCTGCTGTCAAGGCTCATTAAAAACAGGCTGGGCCCCGGAGATATTTTCAACAGCGAGAACGAAACCTTTCCCCAGGAGGAACGGCTGCTGGAAAATGAGTATTCGGTTAACCTGCCTACGCGTTATTACCTGAAAAAGAAGCTTCGCCCGGGCTGGATCAACATTATCAATCCGTTCCGCGGCCTGATGGTCCTGGGAACGCCCGGATCGGGGAAATCCTATTTTGTCATCCGTCATGTCATCACCCAGCATATTGCCAAGGGATTCAGCATGTTTGTCTATGATTTCAAATACGATGACCTGTCTAAGATTGTCTACAACACCTTTGAGAAATACAAGCATATGTATAAAGTGATGCCCAAATGTTACTTTATTAATTTTGATACCATCATGCACCGCTGTAATCCTTTGGACCCGCAGAGCATGGAAGATATTACCGATGCTTCGGAATCCGCACGGACTATTCTGATGGGACTTAACCGGGAATGGATCAAGCGCCAGGGGGACTTTTTTGTCGAGTCGCCGATCAATTTTTTATCGGCCGTGATCTGGTATCTGAGACGTTACAAAGACGGGGAGTTCTGCACCCTGCCGCATGTCATCGAGCTCATGCAGGCCGACTATGACAGTCTCTTTACCCTGCTGCGCACCGATAAGGAAATTGAGGTGCTCATCAATCCTTTTATCAATGCCTATCTCAACGATGCCATGGAGCAGCTCGAGGGACAGATTGCCTCGGCTAAAATAGCCATGGCAAGGCTCTCTTCCCCGCAGCTGTATTATGTGCTGTCGGGAAATGATTTTACCCTTGACATTAATAATCCTTTGGAGCCCAAAATTGTCTGCATGGGGAATAACCCGCAGAAGATCCAGATTTACGGGGCGGTTTTATCGCTGTATGTGAACCGGCTGATCAAACTGGTGAACCAAAAAGGAAAGCTCAAATCGAGTCTTATTTTTGATGAATTCCCGACCCTTTATCTCAACAACATGGACAGCCTGATTGCCACGGCAAGAAGCAATAAGGTAAGCACCTGCTTAGGGGTGCAGGACTTCAGCCAGCTGCGAAAAGACTACGGGCGGGAGCAGGCCGATGTGATCCTGAACATCACCGGAAATATCATCTCAGGGCAGGTGGCAGGGGATACGGCCAGACAGCTCTCGGAGCGTTTTGGGAAGATCATGCAGGAGCGCGAGAGCATTTCCATTAACAGTTCGGATACCTCTCTGAGCCGTTCCAGACAGCTCGAATCCGCCGTGCCGCCTTCGAAGATTTCATCACTGAGTTCCGGGGAATTTGTGGGGATGACAGCTGATGATCCGCAGTGCCGCATCCGGCTAAAAGCATTCCACGCGGAGATTGTAAACGATCATGAGGCGCTGCACAGAGAGGAACAGGGGTATAAAGAAATACCGCCTGTGCGCAGACTGGATAATGCCATGATCCAGCAGAATTACAGCCAGGTCAAACAGGATGTGCAGGATATCATCTGCAGCGAAATGGAGCGGTTATTGAATGATCCGGCGCTGGGGCATCTCATTATAAAGAAGTAAAGCTTTACGGCCCCCTATTGGCTTTGGCAATTATAGTCGTTTAGGATTTATTTTTTATACTTAATTTTACGTTTTTAATTCCGAAACGGTCAAAATTCAAAAAATAGTTAACAGCATGATACAGGAACCCGGTTACAAAATTTGTTCAGTAGAGGATATCCCGCAGATTTTGGAGGTATATAAACAGTCCTACAGGGAGCATTATACCTATTTATGGACCGATAATGGTGAAAATTATATGAACTCCAGCTTTACGGTAGAAAAAATAACCTCGGAAATGAATGAGGCCCAAAGCCGCTTTTATCTCATTTATGATCAGGAATCACCTGCGGGCATATTAAAAATTAATAATAATAAAGCTGTAGACGGAAAGAAAGACAGCGATGCTTTGGAAATCGAGAGGCTGTATTTTCTAAAAGAAGCCGCGGGGAAAGGTTTGGGAAAATCTGCTCTTAAAATGGTGTTGGATCTTGCCGCTGTTGAAAACAAAAAGACAATCTGGCTCAAAGCAATGAAGTGCGCAGATGCGGTAAAGTTTTATGAAAAGCAGGATTTTGGAGTGACAGCTGAAATGGATTTGTCATATCCTTTTATAAAAGATGAATTTAAAAGGATGGTTGTAATGCAGAGACCTGTCAGCTGATTTTATGCTGCAGGGTCTTTTTAATTTGTGATCTGGCAGCTATTTGATTTTTATTGCCCAATAGGGGTTTTACGGGTGTGCATTTATATAGGTGAAAGCAGTTTGTCTTATTTTGTAATCTTTCAGGGATTATACATCTGTAGCCAGCAGGAACGAATATTATTTTTAAATGAATGGGCAGTTTATTAATTACAAAGCAGGGTACTACGCACTTTAATCAGGCCCTTTATCGTGATAGTACTGCGGTCGGTGCTTGAATTTAAAAAGATATCACCCTGGTCATCAAGAACGATTAAAACCTCCAGTACTCTTGCCTGGTTTTTTCTTTCAACTGAGGATTGATCTGTAAAAGGCACGGGACTGTTTACAGCCGGAATAACAAGACTTGTCAGCTCTTCTAAAGTACAGCCCTCTGTGTCCCTATGGGCAAGTATCTGTAAAATTTTTGTAGAAATCGATGATGGTTCCATGAAATAATGGCTTTTACCTATATACGAGAAGGGACTTATTTTGGTTTTTATAGCAGCGTGTTTTATTGGATATATCAAAAAAGATTGTTTTTGACAGGGAAAATTCAATTGCAGGCAGAACACGATTTGGGCCTAAACTTGGCGGAAGGTGGACAACACAAACATAGCGGACAAATGGAAAGTTTAACAATTAGGCAGGGCATCAGGAAATATTCGGTGTTGATATGTTGAGTCATTTCCGTTATTTTGATCGTAACAGCAGCCTTGGTTTATCCCGACGGCTCGCTGTTTGACAAAAAATCCATAGGCTTTGGCTGGTCAGAAAACTTCCTGAGCAGTCTGTTTGCGGCACAAGCGATCAATGGTTCGGAGAACCCCGGCAGGGTTTGGGCAGTTATTGGAATGGCATTCCCGGTTTCTTTCTTTCTTTCTTTCTTTCTTTCTTTCTTTCTTTCTTTCTTTCTTTCTTTCTTTCGCCCTTTGGGACTTACAGTCTTCCGCATCCTTTAACTGCCGCTTGAGCTGTTGTTTGTTTTTTGTGACTGTTAGTTAGTTTTTTTCTTTTCTTCAAGATGGTTTTCAGTATTGTTTTGGCCGGTGACGCGGAGGTTTGGTGGAGAGGGCGTTTATTTGAATGGGAGGATTAATTAATGTTTTTTAAGGTTTTGGTTAGAGTCCTGCTTCCGCTAATAAACGCATATTTATCGTTTTAAACTAAAATGACTTTTAAATTCGGATCCGTTAAAACGAGTTACAACAAACCAATAATCTGAAGAAGGCTGATCTTGACCATTATAAGTTCCGTCCCAGGCAGTATTGGGAAGCAGTTCTTTTATTAATTTTCCATAGCGGTCAAAAATTCTTACCAAAGAATGCGGAGCTAAATACAAAGGGTTGATAGTCCATGTATCATTATATCCATCATTGTTTGGTGTGAAGAATTTTGGGAAGGGAAGCTCTTCTGCAGGCGAAAGACAATCTGCAGCTGCAGCGGGTAAGATTTGTACCTTTATTGGAATTCTTTGACTTTCACAATTATTGGCTGTCTGGGAAGCATAATAGGTCATGCCGTTCCCAAGGGGAAATGATTGTGATAATGTTGCTTTATCAGATATAGAGTTGTACCATTTTATATTTTGGCCTGCAATTTTTATGCTGCTTATCGCTGCATTGTCCTGTGTACAGAAATTCTGAAATTCATCGGCAATTGGGGGCTGCGTATGCAGAATTTTTATATTAACGGCCAGTTTTGAACTCTCACAGTTATCAATGGTCTGAGTTGCATAATAAATACGGTTTTCAAGAATTGTCGTATTATTCAAAGCAGTTTGTGCCGCGGGGCTGTCATACCATTTTATGTTTTCCCCCTTAATTGCAATATTGGATATAGCGGCATTTTCATTCATGCAGAAGAACTGCTGCATATCTGCTTGGGGCAGGGCAGTATTGTCTACACTTACTAAAACAGCAAGTCTGCCGCTTTCACATCCTAAAGTTTGAGAAACATAGTAAGTTGTATTGTTTTGGATTAAAGTATTGTCCGGTAAAGGAACTGCAGATGTATTAGACTCATACCAATTTAAATTTATCCCATCAATACTAATGCTGCTTAGGCGTGGATTTTCACTTTTACAAAACTTTGGGTTTTGATTTCCAGCAGGCGCTGCCGGCGTGTTTTGAATAACAGCTTTAACAGCTATTCGTTCGCTTTCACAAGAATTAATAGTCTGTGATGCATAATAAATTCTGCCATTCTGGAGTAAAGTCGAATTTGATAGAGCATTTCCTGCTGTTAATGCATCATACCATTTTATATTTTCTCCGATAACAGCTATATTTTCTATTGCAGGGTTTTGTCCTGAACAAAAAAACTGATCTGCATCCCCGCTTGGCAAAGCTGTATTTTGAACTTTTATTAAAATAGGAATTCTATTACTCTCGCATCCATTTACAGACTGGGATGCATAATAAGTTTTGCCGTCTTCAAGCAGGGTATTGTCTGGTAAAAGTGCTCCTGCTGTGGACGTATCGTACCATTTTATGTTTTGTCCTGTAATTGCGATACTGTGTAGAGCGGCATTTTCCTGAGAGCAGAAACTTGGTGGAGAATCTAACGCGGGTAATGGCGGAGCGTTAATGATAACGGTTTGATTTTGGGTCGAAGTATTTCCATTTCCATCATTATAATTCCAAATGACAGTGTAATTGCCAGGTAGTGCATAGGATAAGGGGCTTGTTGTCGTTCCTGTAATTATTCCTGCACAAAGGTCTGCCGCAGTAGGAATTGTATTTATGGCAGTATGGCAGTCTCCGATAATAACGGGTAAAATTGCTATGGAAGGAACAGGCGGGTGATTATCTCCTGCAGTTACAGTGACTTTTAATTCATTACTGCATATGTCATTGCCGGTAATCCTGCAGGTATACTCACCGCTGTTTAATTCCACAGCATTTACTATAACAGGATTTTGTTCATTTGATGTGAAACCATTTGGTCCTGTCCAGGCATAATTTGTTCCTCCGGAAGCTTTAAGTTCCAAGGTTTTTCCAATGCAGACTGGTGAG
The DNA here is from genome assembly GCF_031455715.1 of Flavobacterium sp. 2755. Taxonomy (NCBI): domain Bacteria; kingdom Pseudomonadati; phylum Bacteroidota; class Flavobacteriia; order Flavobacteriales; family Flavobacteriaceae; genus Flavobacterium; species Flavobacterium sp. 2755. The sequence goes on along the minus strand of NZ_JAVDTG010000013.1, from coordinate 14,674 downwards.
TTACTTGTTATCGATGCATTTGATTGGCAATCCTGAAATTTTACCAGAAATGCATCCCCGGAATTAAATTGTGTATTATTAAAATGATTTGGCTGATGCGTACCCGCAGTAGCTATATTTGTCAAGCTTTGAGTAGTGCCGGCCAAATAGATATTATTGTCTTGATCTAAAGCTGTTGTAACAGCGTTATCTGCAGCTTCACCGCTAAAATAAGTAGCCCACTTCCTCTCTCCATTGGTGCTTAATTTTACCAGATAGGAGTCTGTACCGGAAGCATTATTCACCGGAAATTCCTGATATGCATTAGGTGTAGAGGAGAATCCTGATTTTACTCTTCCGGTAAAATAAACAGAACCATCTTTAGATACAGAGCCCCCTATAACCTCCGGATAAAAATAGGACCCCCAGATTTTAAAACCATTCGGACTAAATTTAATAATGCAGCCATTGCTGTCACTATTATTTGTAAAATAATTTTCCTGGAATACCCCTGGAGTACTCATTTCCGCTGTACTTTGAGTCTGGCCAAAACAATACAAATTATCGCTGGAGTCTATTCCAAGGTCATGAAAAAAATCCATTTGTGTTCCGCCAAAGTAAGTTCCCCAAATACGGTTTCCGCCATTGTCAAATTTGACCAGAAAACCATCAAAATCGGAATTTAAACTCGTTTCTTTGTAAGAGTTCGGGGTAGAAATATTAGCAGTACTGTATGTTAATCCCAAAAATATTACATTACCATTGGAGTCTAACTTTGAATCATAAATGGCATCACTGCCGGTGCCGCCGTAATAAGTGCCCCACTGCCTAACCCCATCTTTATTAAATTTAGCCATAAAAGCATCATTATTGGTCAAACTTCCCGGATTGGGCTGGTGGGATCCGCTTGTTGATATATTCTCCGGACTGAATGTACTGCCCGAAACGTATATATTTTCATTGGCATCAACTATAATGCTTCTAATTTCGTCATTATTGCTGCCGCCATAATAAGTTCCCCATTCTCTGGCCCCATCCTTGTTGAATTTTGCCAGAAAGCCGTCATAGTAACTGCCGTTTATCTGTTGGTGGCTTCCTGGTGTTGCTATATTTTCAGTACTGATTGAGCTTCCGGCAATATAAACATTGTCATTATCTGAAACAACAATTTTAAAAATATTGTCTTCTCTGCTCCCTCCATAATAAGTTGCCCACACTCTTGTCCCATCTGGATTAAATTTGGCAAAAAAACTGTCATAACTGCTTTGCGGGGGTGAGGCAAATGTATTTTGGTGTGCTCCATTTGAAGCTATATTTGTAAAGCTCAAAGTGGTTCCTGACAGATAAACATATCCATTTTTAGTAAAAACATAAGTAGCATAATCAAATTCTTCCCCGCCATAATATGTTCCCCACAAACGAATGGGTACCGGATCAATAACTACAGTTTTACCCGAAACAAGATCAGGAGTTTCAAAACCGTAAACATTATTTTTTATTTTTTTATATTTAACAGTAATTTCTTTTTTCTTAGTTCTCTCTTCTGTCCAGCTTGCGGGCAGTGTTTCCTCCATTTTGCCAAAACAAACATTCATCTGAATATTGTTATTATCCAGATTTGTTTCTGCACCGTCAAATTTTAACCGTATATCTGAAAATTTTCCATTTGGATGTACAATAAAATTATATTCAACTGTTTTTTTAGGATCGGCCGGGACTGTGAAAACCACGTCAATATTGGGGTAAATATTTTTGTATGTTACCTGTTTATAGCAGTGTACCTGCATAATCCCTTCAGGTTTGTCAGTTATGTTAAAATAATTTGTAAAATCTTTGGTCTCTTCATCAGCAATTAATTCTACTTTAGAATTTGAATTTTCAAAGTCAATGTCTATTCTGTGGAACTTATATTCTGAGATGTATTCCGGTTTTGTCTGTTCATCCTTTTCAGGTAAATCGTAAGGCAGTTTTTTCGATAGCTGCACAAATGGAGCCGGTCTTTTCTTTACCTCATAGATGTCATAAGAAAATCCATTTTTTCTTAATTGAACATTTAATCCGCCAGAGGTTAATAAATATTTTACAGCCTTATTAGGCCTGCCTTTTTGAGTGATAATCTGGCCTTTATTTTCCTGAAAACCTATAGATTGATTTTGAGTCTGGGAAAATACAGGGATAAGAAAATGCAGCAATAAAAAAAGTAAAATTCGTTTCATAAGTAAGTTTAAAAACCTGGCAAATGTAATTAAATATCTACAAAACAAATACGTAAACTTTCTATATGAATCTGAAAAAAAATATTTCTCCAATTAAATTTAAACCCTGCTGTTTTCCATTTCAGCCGATAGCCTGCAGAGAATTTTATCTCAATTTTCTATGTTTATAATTTGATAAAATTAACAGTATTGTTCTGCTGCTTAGCAAAGATTTACAGAATGCGGAATCCCGTAAAAATTTAAATATTATTTTATCTAGATTTGCTGCCAAATTAAAACGGCTTATGAAAAAACTGTACTTATTATCCTTAATTCTTTTACCCTTTTTTATTTACTCCCAAGATATCCTTTGGGAAAAATCGTATGGCGGTATACATGCCGACTATCTTTTTGATGCCCAGCCTACAGCAGATTATGGGTTCATTCTGGCAGGAAGTTCTGTATCTGATAAAACAGGAAACAAAACAGAAGATAATCATGGAGATTTAGATTACTGGATCTGGAAAATGAGTGAAAAAGGAGAGTTAGAATGGCAGAAAAGCATTGGAGGAAATGGTTTTGATCTTCTTCAAAGTATTAAAAACACAAATGATGGTGGATTTATCCTTGCAGGAACTTCCAGTTCAGGAAATAGTTTTCAGAAAAAAGAAGAATCTAAAGGGCTGAGTGATTTTTGGGTCATAAAACTAGATGCTTCGGGTACTGAACAGTGGCAGAGAACTATTGGAGGAGACGGCCAGGATGAACTTGTATGTGCTTTTCAGACTAAAGACGGAGGCTATATTCTGGGAGGGTCATCCAGTTCCAGTCCGTCTTCAATTTCAAATAATAAAATAGATGAAAAAATTACTGCTTCAGCTAAAACAGACTTATACAGTAAATCTGAAAAAAGCCGAGGTAATATGGATTACTGGATAGTAAAACTGGACAGAAAAGGTGTTATTGAATGGCAGAAAACATATGGTGGAGAGTATGCTGAATTATTACGAAGCATGGAGCAGACTTCTGATAACGGCTATATTCTGGCAGGATATTCCACTTCTCCAATATCGGGAGACAAAACAGAAGCAGCTAACGGTTCCGGAGATTACTGGATTGTAAAGCTGAATGATTCGGGAGCAATAGAGTGGCAGAAAACGTATGGAGCAGAAGGTGATGACCAGCCGTATGTCATTCACCAGACTGCAGAGGGCGGTTATATTGCCGGGGGAAATTCCAACAGCACGGGTGCCTTAACTTCACTGGGTGGAATTGTGGGCAACGGGACAGATTTTTGGGTATTAAGGCTTGATACCGAAGGAGGAGTTTTATGGAGTAAAACATTCGATTTTGGTAAAGTAGATATTCTAACATCTCTGGTGGAGAATAACGATCACACTTATTTAATCGGCGGTCACGCAAAAACAGAAACCAGACAGTCTTTAATCGGCGATCTGGCTAAAAAAGCGGGTGTTGGTAAAGAAAAAGACGGTATTAATGATTATATCGCTTTGAAAATAGATGACAAGGGAGAAGAACTCTGGAACAAAACCGTGGGAAGTAACGGAGAGGATATTCTAAGAAAACTCGTTGAGACCAGAGATGGAGGCTACTTAATGGCAGGGACTTCAAATTCGACTTCCTCAAAAGATAAAAATTCTAATATTGGCGGAAATGATTTTTGGGTTGTAAAATTGAAAGACAAAACAAAGGTTGAGAAAGTGAAAGCCAGTATTGAGGCAATTCCTAATCCGGCAGTTACCTATACCAATGTTGTTGTTGGTTATGATTTTACAGAAGGTACAGCGACAGTTGTCGATATTCTGGGCAGAAATCTACAGCATTTTAGCATAAACAGCAGAACTGTTCCCGTTAATTTGAGTGGTTATGCTGAAGGAATTTATATCATAAAAATTCAGACAGATGTCAAGACAGAGTCGGTGAAAGTAATTAAAACAGTTAAATAGAAAAACTATCATAATGCATAAATTAAGTTTAAAGAATTTTATTAAGTATTCATGTTATATATTCTTTGCTTTTATTTCTATAAAAGCTTTGGCACAAAATGAAAAACCAAGTTCGTATTTTCCAAATGTAGTACCGCCGCCGCCTAATAGTGCCACTTTAGGAAGGTATGGTCAAGTACCTTTGAATCAATTTACTGGTAATGCACATATTTCAATTCCATTATTAGATTTAAAATCAAACAGCTTGTCACTTCCAATTTCATTGTCATATTGTTCAGATGGGATCAAAGTAGATCAATATGAATCTAATGTCGGGATGGGATGGGCATTGAATGCCGGAGGTGTTGTAACAAGACAGGTACAAGATTACCCGGATAATTATAATGGTAGAATGCCGAAACCTAATGCGGCAATTGATTCAAGTACAATGGAAACTTTTTTGAATGAGGCTTCATTAGGAGAACAGGTTGATACCCAGCCAGACATTTTTAGTTATAACATGAACGGTATATGCGGCAAGTTTTTTTTAGATAATAATAACAATCCAGTTGAGATGGAACCTTCAGGATTAAAAATTGAAATTACGCCGGATTTAATTGATTTGGGATTTGTTCCTACTGCTAACCCAGAAATAATTATTACTGATACAAAAGGAATTAAGTACTATTTTGGAGGATTAAACGCAGTAGAAACTAGTTCTACAAGAAGAATTTTTGTTGAAAATCCGGGTCCTCCATCTGACCCTATTAAAACTTCGTGGTATTTAACTAAAATTGAAAACCCTACTACCAAGAGCATAATTACATTGAGTTATGATACAAGGGTTGTGTCCTATATAACCAGTAATGAACAAAGTTTAGAATATGTTTATGGATTTGCAGGAGTTAGATTAACTTCAGCATTATATAATTATCAAAGCACTTCCCGTTTAAATGAATCTCTTTTGAAAGAAATTACAACAGTTAACAGCAAGGTGTCTTTTGTATATAGCCAGCGATTTGCAGACCCTGAGTTTCCATTATCAAAAATTGATGAAATAATATATACTACACTTCCAGGTTCTGTAATAAAAAAAATCAAGTTAGATTATGATCAATATTCAGGAAATACTTTTTCCAATACTTACAATCAATCCTTTGCATACTTCCAAAAGAGGTTTTTTCTTAGACAAGTTAATGAATTTAGTACCGAAAGCGAACCAGTAACACACAAATTTGAGTATTATTCTCCTGAAAAACTTCCTGCAAGGTTTAGTTTTGCACAAGATAATTATGGTGTTTTTAATGGGAAGAATAACACCAGTTTAATTTCTGATGAAATTCCTATTTTTAATTCGGTACTTCAGGCCGTTCCAGGTGGAAAACTAGCAGACAGAAAACCAGATGGTAATTTTGGATATTATGGTTTGCTAAAGAAAGTAATTTATCCTACAAAAGGATCGACAACTATAGAATATGAACCGCATGTTTTAGGGAAAATAAATGTTCCTGTTAATGCTGTAAAAAGCTCATTTAGTTTAAGTGTATCAACCGTTAATGAACAATTTAATAATTCATCTACAAGTACTATCCATTCCTCAATGCAGCAAAAAATCAGGATAAATGGCAGCGTCGTAAACAATATAGATCAGTGTACAGAGGCAGAAAACCCTTTTCCTCTTCGGGCGGAGGTAGTAATAACTGATCTATCCACTAATCTTCCTGTTCCGTTTTATAAAAAAGGATCAAATCAGGATGATTCTTCCTTAATAGCAAATTACTATACATTTTATAAAACCCAAAGTGTTACCGAAGACACTTTTACTCTGGAAGCAAATAAGGACTATTCAGTTAAAATATCTTTGATTAAACCCTGCATGTTTGGGGGTGTTTTTTTTGATTACTACAGCCAGCCGATAACCTATCAGGAGATTGAAAAAGAAATTGGTGGGCAGAGAATTAAATCAATTACTAAGAATAACAACATAAATGGAATAATAGAAAAAGAAAGATATTATTACAGACCTTATAATTGTGCTGCCTGCCAGAGCGGAAGTTATATTAATATGGCACCTATTGCATATGTAAAAAACATTGAAAGAAGTAATCCATGTGAATATCCGTCGCAGCGTATATTATATTCTGTTGGAAGTTCAAATCTTGCCCGATTATATTCTGCGCAAAATGCTCAATTTGCCTATGGATATGTAACTAAAAGTTATGGCGATAATTTTGAAAACGGAGGAGAAGAATTTCAGTATGAAATAATTCAGGATGGATTACCTCTGCCAACTTTGGGGGCTATGGATAAAACAACACCTTTTATAAATGGTTTCGGATCAGGAAGATTATTGTCTCATAAAGTTTTAAATAAAGTATTAAAGGTTGTAAAGGAAAGCACTAATACTTACTATCATGATCTTGCAAAAGATATATCAATAAATGGATATAATGCCTTTATGGGTACACTTGGTTATGCAAAGGTAGGTACTGGTACTGAAGCTGTATGCGGACTTCAACTTAATTGGATAAATTATACTTTGAATGAATATTCCACTCGTTCGCAATGGCATTATTTAAGTCAGTCAATTGAAAAACAGTATGATATAAATGGACAGAATCCTGTTACAACCACTAAAACTTATAATTATAGTAATGCAAACCATCTGCAGTTAACTGCACAAACTGTAAAGAATTCAAAAGGAGAAGATTTACAAACCAGATATTATTATGCAAAAGATCCCGAAATGGCCAATAAACCATTTGTAACGGAATTAATCAATGCTAATATTATTGGAGTTCCGTTAGATACACAAACTTATAATGGAGCTTCAACCAAATTGTCAGAACAATTGACAGTTTATGATAAAAGTATATCAACAAATAATTTATTACTGCCAAAATCTATTTATGCAGCTAAATTTCCAAATGCATTCCCTACAGTTCTAATAGATAAAAATTTAGAGAAAAAAATCACTTTTGATCAGTATGATGATAAAGGTAATATACTGCAGTATACTCAGGAGAGCGGTATTTCGGTTGCTCTTATCTGGGGGTATAACAAAACCCAGCCAATAGCAAAAATAGAAAATGCGACTTATAGTGAAGTTTCTTCTTATGCTGCTAATCTGCAGACTAAGTCAGATACAGGAACAGAGGCTGATTTAATAACTGCACTCACCGCTTTACGAACCGCGCTGCCGGCCAAAATGGTAACAACATTTACATATCTGCCACTTATCGGGGTAAGTACCATTACAGATCCAAAAGGAAGTATAACAACTTATCTATACGATACTTACAACAGACTGAAAGTTGTAAAAGATAATTCAGGTAAAATTATTTCAGAAAACCTTTACCATTATCAAAACTAATAAGCCATAAAATGAGAAAAAGAATACTATTTATATTATTATTTCAATTGTCTGCTTTTAATGGCTATTCGCAGGATACTATTCCAATTCCTGAGCAGTCAGATTTATTGCCGGAAGCAGCAGCAGCAGTTGTTGATCCGGGCGAAGGCGACCCGACGGGATATCAATGGAATCGTGACTTTGATAAAGATACCTTTGGAGATCCAAATGATTATGTATTCAGTCAGACGAAACCTAATGGTTATGTAGCAAATCCACTAGATTGTAATGATAATGATGCCACAATAAACCCTAATACAGTTTGGTACAGGGACATTGATGGGGATGGCTTTGGTGCTTCAGCTGCAACTGCCCAAAGCTGTACCCAGCCGACAGGATATGTTAGAAATAATACCGATTGTAATGATGCAGATGCAGCCCTAAATCCTAATACTACCTGGTATCGTGATGCCGATGGTGATGGTTACGGAGCCACTACTCCTACACTAAAGCAATGTACACAGCCGGCAGGTTATGTAAGAAACTCATCTGATTACAATGATACGACAGTTAATATTACAAATATTGCACCATCAACATTTTACAGAGATGCCGATGGAGATACTTTCGGAAATCCAGCAGTTTCAGTTTATTATAGTGCGAAACCAACAGGATATATTATAAACAATACCGATTGTAATGATGCTGATGCTGCTATAAATCCGAATACAAAATGGTATGCTGATAATGATCTGGACGGATTAGGAGATCCGGCAAGTTTTGTAACGCAGTGTGCAACCCCTGCGGGTAATTATGTGCGAAATAATTCCGATAACTGTCCTGCGATTAAAGGTACTAATGCAGATTGTTCCCTGCTTACTGCACCATCTGCAGACAGGAATTATATTATCACCAAAACCTATAAGCAGCCGCTTGGAGCTATTGTAGATGTGCCTACTTTAGATCAGGTATCTCAAAGTATCACCTATTTTGACGGCTTAGGCAGACCAATACAGCAGATTGCTAATAAACAGTCTTCTTCATCAAAAGATATCATCACAAATATTAGTTATGATAATTTTGGAAGGCAGATTAAAGAATTTTTACCATATGAGGCTTCATCAGTTAATATGTCATTTGAACCCAATGCAGAAATAAATACTGCAAGTTTTTATAATACAGCTAAATATGAAAACACAGCCAACGCTTTTTCAGAAAAAAGTTTAGAATCTTCTCCATTAAACAGAGTGCTAAAACAAGCAGCACCGGGAACTCCGTGGGTGATGGGAGGCGGTCATGAAATTAAATTAGATTACCAGACCAATACAGCCAGCGAAGTAAAATTGTATAAAGCAGCAACAACTTGGACAGCAGCCTCAGGCTTATATGAAACTACATTTTCAGATGCCGGAAATTATGCAGTAAGTGAATTGTACAAGACTATAACCTACGATGAAAATACAGCAGCAGCCCCAACAGAAACTGCCAGATCTACGGTAGAATTTAAAAACAAAGAAGGGCAGGTTATTTTAAAAAGAACATACGATTCAGAATCAAAACATGATACCTATTATGTGTATGATGTTTATGGAAACCTGACTTATATACTTCCGCCAAAAGTAGACGGAGCAACGGTTACAGCCGATGTTTTAAATGGAATTTGCTATCAATACAAATATGATAGTAGAAACCGTCTGGTAGAAAAAAAACTTCCAGGAAAACAATGGGAATTTATTGTATACGATAAGCTGGACAGACCAGTAGCAACAGGTCCGGCTTTTTCACCTTTTAAAGACGATGCTTCTGTTGGGTGGATTATTACCAAATACGATGTTTACGGCAGGCCAATTTATACGGGCTGGAGCAGTCAGGCGGTAAGTTCTGCGGCAAGGTTTACACTGCAGGGAAATCAAAACACAGCAGCTGCTTTGTATGAAGACAAAGCAGCAACTACTATAGATGGTGTTGCCACAAATTATAAAAATACAATTGCGCCAACTACTTTTAAGCTCTTAACGGTTAATTATTATGATGATTATACTTTTACAGGTGCGCAAGCAGCACCAACAACAATTATAGGGCAAACGGTATTAACCAATGTAAAAGGACTGCCAACCGGAAGCTGGACAAGGGCATTAAGCACGGCAGCATCTATTGCAGGGGAAACAGCCACTACTTTTTATGACACTAAAGGCAGAGCTGTAAGCACTTATATTAAAAATCATTTGGGCGGTGTAAGCCATACCGATAATGAAATTGACTTTACAGGCAAAACACTGACGACCCAGACAGAACACCAGCGATTAAGCGGCGGTGTCAAAATAAATACCGAAGATAAATTCACGTATTCTCAACAGGACCGCCTGCTCACGCATACTCATAAAATAGGAGCAGGAACAGCACAGCTTATGGCTGCCAATACTTATGATGCTTTAGGACAGTTAATGAGTAAAAATGTAGGGAATAGTACAGGAGCGCCTTTGCAGAAAGTAGATTATAATTATAATATCAGGGGATGGCTTACCGAGATTAACAAAACAGCAGGTCTGCAGCAGGGTACCGACCCAAAAGACCTTTTTACTTTTAAAATTAATTATAACACAACCCAGGCTGCTATAATTGGTGTTAACGGGCTGTATAATGGAAACATATCGGAAACTTTGTGGAGAACAGGATCAGATGATATAGAACGTGCTTACGGGTATCAATACGATAATCTAAACCGTTTAAAAAATGCGATTTATGAAAAAGCCGGTGCGACCACAAATGCGTATGACGAAAATTTAACCTACGATAAAAACGGAAATATCATGTCCCTGAAACGAAATGGAGACATTGACCCGCAGGTACAGCCTGTTTTACTCGATAACCTGGTTTATACTTATCCGGCAAACTCTAACCAGCTGAGCACCATTTTAGACAACGGCAATAACACCAGCGGTTTTCACGATTTTAATAAAACAGGCGATGATTACGGATATGATGCCAATGGAAACCTTGTTCTTGATAAAAACAAAAATATTACCACTATACAGTACAACCATCTCAATTTACCAAAGAAAATAATTTTTGGCACAGGAAATACAATTGAGTATATTTACAATGCAGCAGGGCAGAAACTAGAGAAGATAGTAACCGAAGGTACAACGGTAACAACCACCAATTATCTGGGAGGCTTTCAATATAAAAACGCTGTTTTGGAGTTTTTTCCAACGGCAGAGGGTTATGTTAAAAACGACAACGGTGTTTATTCTTATGTGTTTCAGTACAAAGACAACTTAGGAAATATTCGTTTAAGCTACGGCAAAAACCCGGCAACACAGGTTCTTGAAATTATCGAAGAGAATAATTATTATCCTTTTGGATTAAAACACAAAGGGTATAATATTGCAGCTGTTTCTACAAATCAAGCGGGCAAGTATAAGTACAACGGGAAAGAGCTCCAAGACGAGTTACAGCTTAATGTTTACGATTATGGAGCACGTAATTATGACCCAGCACTTGGAAGATGGATGAATATTGACCCGCTAGCAGAACAGATGAGAAGATTTAGTCCTTACAATTATGCTTTCAATAATCCTCTCAGATTTACTGACCCAGATGGTATGTCACCCGATGATATAATTTTGACTTTTCAAAATGATGCAGCTAAAACAGCTTATGAAAGTACTGTAAATAAAGCATTGGGAGATTCTTATAAAATAAATATCGACGCTAACGGAAGTGTATCAATTGCTTCTACAGGAGTTCAGGGGGTTATGACAGAACAGCAACAAGCATTTTACAATGAATATAGTGCTGTTGTGGATAGTCCATACATTGTGACCCAAACTGTAATGGAGCGAAGTGTCGATACTAATGTAGGAAGTTTTGCTACATCGAAAGTAGACATGGCAGATGTAAAAGCCTTTGATGATGCTGGCAAAGGTGGAACTACGAGTGCAGGTGCAATTATTCATGAAACAGTAGAGCAACATGAAAAAGTACAAATGGGGTTAAAGCCTGGTGAGACAGGTTCACGAGAAGATTTTACAGTTGCACACAATAAAGCATCAACCGCAGAAGATAAGGTTAATGGAAATAGAAGAGTAGGTGATGGGAATATTTTCATAGAAAAAGATAATAAAGTAACTAGACAAACTATAACACCAAATTTAAGTACTGGTCGAAATACTGTAACGAAACAAACTAGCAAATAAAAAAATGAATAAAAAAGTCTTAATAGTTTTGATAATATTTTCAATTTTAAATTCACAGTGCTCGAGTTTAAATAAGAATGAAAAGAAAGATTGTATAGAAAATGTTGAATTTAAAAATATTTTTATGTCACATATTTCTAACGTAGAAAATTATACTACACAAAAAGAATTTGATAAGAAAAAATTTAATGATGGGATTAAATTTTTATCAAAATATTGCCATGTATCAGAAGAAGAATTAATGAACTATGCAAATGAATATACCAATTCGATTGTATTTTACAAAGATAAAGAAGGTTGGTTAAAGTGGTATGAAGAAAATAAATGCAACAATATTCAATTTAAACAATAGTTATTTCAATAAAAGGTAGTGTTACAGATTAGGTGTTTTTATAATTTAACCACTTAACTAACTGAAAAAGAAGATTAAATTTTAATTATTGAATAAAAAAAGAGACGACTAGCAGGTTGTCTCTTTCATTTTTTGTCTTTTAATAAACCTTAAAATGCATTTACTTTACCTTAGTGTTTCAAATTAGGTCATGAAAATAAAATGTAATTTTTGCAATGGTAAATGCATAAAAAATGGATTTCAATCTAACGGAAATCAGCGTTATAAATGTTGTGTTTGTCAAAGAAGACAGCAGATTGACTATACAACGCCTACAAAAGGGATATCAATCAGGAGATAGTGTTGTTCACAAAAGAAGGACTAGGAATAAGAAGCACCGCAAGAATACTGAAAATATCTGCTACGACATTATTGAAGAATTATATCAATTGCCAGAAGTATTACCAAACCAATTATCAGCAGAGGCAAAACTTATGAAGTTGATGAGCTGTGCACGTATATCACACACAAGAAAAATTATATATGGGTGGTTTATGCTCTGGAAAAGAACTCTAAAAATGTGGTGAGTTTTAATGTTGGAAAACGAACCAATAAAACTCTAAATCGTGTTTTGGAAACTCTTAAATTATCAGAAGCTAAAAAGATATTTACAGACAGATTAAAAAACTACAAGTATCTGATTAATGAGAAAATGCATTCTACAAAGCGTTTTGGAACAAATCATATTGAAAGAAAGAATCTGACGCTCAGGACTCATTTAAAAAGATTAAACAGGCGGACAATCTGCTTCAGTAAAAGTTTATTGATTTTTACTGCTGTTTTGAAGATTTATTTTTGGATTTGAGCAATAAAAGAGTAAGTTTATCCTTTAAAATCATGTTCTTAAAAATTTATTATTTAACAGGTAAATACTTGTAAAAATAGTCGCAAACCCTTATAAGTATAAGTACCAAGGACAGGAGCGTCAGGACGAGCTGGGACTGAACTGGGACAGTTTTAAGTGGAGAAATTACGATCCAGCTATGGCACGGTTTATGAGTATTGATCCATTGACTGAAGATTATAATGACTGGGCACCATATGTGTTTAGTGGTAACAGAGTAGTTGATGCAAGAGAACTAGAAGGTTTAGAACCATATGTGTTATTTAATTCTGAAGAAGAGGCTGCTTTAAATTGGGGGCAACAGTATAATGGAAGATCAATTCGTGATTCAAGAGAATATGGATCAACAATTGGTAGAAAAAAAGTAAAAGGGAAATACAAATATTTATACGGACCACCAAAAATAAGTGAAAGCTCTCATTCAGTTTATCCAAGTCCTGCTCCTAAAGGAACAACGAGGGCTGCAGATATCCACAGTCATGGTTCATATGATCCAAAAATTGGATCATGGAATGATAGGTTTTCAGATGAAGATAAAGCAGGTAATAGGAAATCAGGAATTAATGGTTATCTTACAACTCCTAATGGAAATTTGTTAATATTTCTTCCAAATGGAGATGGCGAATTCATAATTAATAGTAATTTAGAAAATGATCGTAATGATCCTACTTCGCCTCCATCTGTAATGCCTGTGACGCCACTGACTCCAATGCCGATAGTGCCAAGTCCAACACCAAGTCCAACACCGATACCGGTAGTTATACCAGGACAGACACCAAAGCCACCAACTCATTTACCAAAGCCGCCAACTCATTTACCAAATCCACCACGTTTATAATAAAGAAGTTCTATGTCACTAGAGTTATAAAAAAAGAATATAAATTATTAAATTTGTAAATTATGAAAAAGATTTTTTTTTTAGTTTTTATATCTTTTCTGTTACTTGTAAGTTATAATGCAAGTGCACAAGAAAAGGATGAAAATAAGATCGTTTATAAAAGAATTGACACATATCCTGAGGATCCTCTTCCAAATGATTTAGTTCCTAATAAAGAGACAGCTATTAAAATTGCTGAAGCAATTTGGTTTCCAATTTACGGAAAGAAAATATATAACGAGAAACCATTTACAGCAGAACTTACAAATTCAGGTATTTGGATTGTGAAGGGAACTTTAAAAGATCTTAATCTTGGCGCTAAAGGAGGAGTTGCTTATATAGAAATACAAAAAAGTGATTGTAAAATATTAAAAATTCATCATGGAAAATAAGGGTAGTGTTTTAAAGTTAGTGATATGAGATTTTAGAATTCTAACTTTTTGAACTTGAATAAATTTTAGAAATAAATAATTTAAAGATGAGCGGTAATGCTCATCTTTTTTGTTTTAATATTGCCTTAAATAAGCTAAACTGATTAAAAATGTGGCATGGTGTTCCAAAGTTAGTGATGTATGAATTGGGTAATGTATCAGATGTGTTGGTGGTTAATTATTGCATCACACATTTACAAATTATCAATGGTTTATATTAATATCGCATAAAAATTTAAACAACCTTCGGGTTGTTTTTTTATTTTATAATGTTTTTTCAGGATGTTTATTTAGTCCTTATGTTTTCTATTCTGGCCGGTGAAGGAGACGCTGGCTGGAGCGGTTCGTTTATCTAATAGGAAGACTTAGTTAGTTAGTTAGTTAGTTAGTTAGTTAGTTAGTTAGTTAGTTAGTTAGTTAGTTAGTTAGTTAGTTAGTTAGTTAGTTAGTTAGTTAGTTA